>JALORE010000343.1 GCA_025459125.1 Planctomycetota bacterium
GCGGTGGTGTTCGGCAAGTTCCTGGCCGTGACGCGCATCCCCTTCAACATCGCCACGTGGGTGGGCGGCCTGGACCTGCCGCCTTTCGCCATCATGGCGGTCATCGTGGCCATCTACTTCCTGGGCGGGTGCTTCATGGACTCGCTGGCCATGATCATGCTCACCATCCCGGTGTTCTACCCCGTGGTCATCAACCTGGGCTACGATCCCATCTGGTTCGGTGTCGTCGCGGTCATGGTCACCGAGATGGGCGTGCTCACCCCGCCGGTGGGCATCAACGTTTACGTGGTGTACGGCATAGCGCAGCGCATCCTGCCCGAGACACGCCTCGAGGACGTATTCAAGGGCGCCCTCCCCTTCGTTGGAGCGGTGGTGGTCTCCATCGCGTGCCTCATGGCCTTTCCCATCATCGCCACGCTCCTGCCAAGCCTGATGTACTAGAACCCACCTCGCCATCCTCCATCACCGGCCGGATCGTCAGTGGGCAAGAAACGTGAACGGCTCGGCGGGAACGAACTTGCCTGAAACCTCTCCCGCCAGAATGGGGTTGCCGGCCAGGTCGAGCCTGGCCGGCTTCGAGCCCGGTTCAAGCTTCAGCTTTGCGATATCCACCCAGAAGACGCTCGGGCTGAAAGCGGATTCGAAGTAGTAGCGCCGGGCCCCGGTGTCGGCGACCGTCCGCCAGAGGGTGGCGGCGATGTTCGGCTTTTCCGGATCGGAGATGCCGAGCGGCACGGAAATGTTGCGAATCACCGAGAATACGGTGGCGACCGCAAGCCTTGGGTCTTCCACTTTGGGGGTCGCAGCGAGGTTCCAGCTCACGCGCGCGAACCTGTCGGAGGCGCGATGGGTGCCGGGCAGGAACTTCAGGCCGCCCACGTCCTTCCAGTAGGTAGTGATGGCCAACTGCTGGTCGAAGGGCGGCGAGTTCGTCATCACCGTGTATGTGCGGTCGTGGTGGATGACGAGCTTGCCCTTGACGTATTCGAAGATGGCGCTGTCGCCCGAGGCGTCTGCAATCGCAATGTGCCCCCCGGCGGCCTTGCCCCCGGGCAGAGCCGGCGCGACGATCGCAAAGGGCTCTTTGCGCAGCGCCTCCACCGCTTCCGCGACAGTCCCGTAGCTGTCGAGGATGTACTGCAGCCAACCGCCGACGGACAGCAGCGGCTTGCCCGACGCTCTCGCGTCTCCGTAGTCGGATTCGACCAGATACAGGATGTTGGCAACGAGTCCGGCCTCGTTCATGCCGTCGGCCGAAGCGAGGTCATAGATGTCTCCGACGACCGAGCCGTACTTGGACGTCCACGTGATCGATCCGGCACCCGCACCACCGTCCCGCGCCATGCCGCGCGGAAAGGCCCAGAGATCGGTCCCCGTGTCGTCGTACCAGTCCATGGTGCGGCCCACGATGAAACTCCTGGTGCCGGTTTCGTAGAGGATCCGGGTGCAGGCCTCCGACGCCGCTATCAGCGCCAACGTGACCGCAGCCGTTATTGCGATGGTGACCGCTGCTTGCCGTCTCATTTCCGGTTCTCCCTGCATGTTGATTTGACGTAAAGGGCGGCGGGCGGCCCTTCCGCTCTCGAGGATATTCCGCGTTCAGGTCGGGCCGCTCTCGTTTCCAATTAAGCATTCGACATGCAGGGCGGAAGTGGACTTTGGTCCATCTACCGGAGCCACCCGACCGGATAGAATCCCTCGTGCCTCGGCGGCAAGGGGCGCCCCGCGACAGGCTGCCCCTACCGAGCCTTGCGCCGCACCGCGTGTTCGAGCGCCGTTGCGGGGTCGCTTTCCAGGCAGGACAGGTGCAGCTCGTAGCTCTTGACGGACCAGTAGACCCCGAACGTCAGGATGCCGGCCGCTTCGACGAAGAAGACCTTGTCGGCCGGGACCCCGAACAGGAAGGCCACGGCGAGCCCCGGGGCGGGGAACAGGATCATCGCAACCGCAATGGCCCGGTAGGCGCGGCGGAACGCGGCCGCATCGTGGTCGACAGGCAGATATTCCAGGCTCTTCTCCGCGCAGAACCAGACGACGATCGCCAGGAACACGAACAGCAGAACGGCGGCGATGTAGTGGACGGGCCAGGACGGTAGGGCGGCCCACGCCTTGACCGCCGGGCAGTTTTCGAAGAGCTGCGCCACGCGCGGGTCGCCGGCGGCTTCGGCCAGGGAGAGTCGCTCCGGGAAGATCGCGACCAGCGCGGCGCAGACGGCCGCCAGGTTGAGCAGGGTGTTCTCGAGCGGGGTGAGCCCCTTGTACGCGAACAGGAAAACCCCGATGGCGAAGAGGAACCCAACGAAGATCGTCCGTGCCGGGAAGGTGGC
Organism: Planctomycetota bacterium; assembly: GCA_025459125.1. GTDB lineage: Bacteria > Planctomycetota > Phycisphaerae > Sedimentisphaerales > Anaerobacaceae > PLanc-01. The sequence continues at coordinate 2,328 of JALORE010000343.1, forward strand.
GCACTGGCCTTGGGCGGCGGCCCAGAAGTAGGCGCTCATCGATGACTGCAGATCCAGGCCGTGGCCAAGTTTCCCGTACAGGTACAAGACAAACGGCATCGCAAAACCGAGCGCAGCGAGGCCCACCCGCAGCGAGAAATAGGTGTCCGAGAAGTGCTTCCAGAGCTCCGTGGAGTCGCCCGCTGGCGGGGTATTGGACAGCATGTTCATCTCGGATCCTCAAACAGGTCCATTCCCGTCCCGTCCGCCCCGGCGGATGATCTGTGACGGGAAGGCAGAGGAAGGGGCTGGAATCAATTGGGCTTGTCCCCGACGGTTTCGGTTATGACCGCCAGAGCTCGTCAGAGGCAAGCAGGGCGCAAAACTCCTTAAACGGCAGGACCTCGATGCCCTCTGCGGTTCTCAGGACCGGCCCGCGGGGGTAGACGATGAGTCGACGCTTGAGCCCCTTCAGTTCCGATGCAGCGCGCAGTCCCCGGCACCAGCTTTCGGTGAAATTCCCGCCCGACTTGGCCTCGATAGCGACGAAGCGCCCTCTCTGTTCCAGCAGGAAGTCGACCTCCGTGAGCGCGCCGCCGGCGGGCGCCCAGTAGTACATATCGCTGCAGATCCCGCGATAATCCCGATAGGCCCGGATCACCTGAGCGACCAGCCCCTCAAAGAGCGGGCCGCGCTCTTCGGGTACGACCGGCCCGGAGACGCGCTTCATCGAACGAGCGAGCCCCGGGTCGCACCAGTACCATTTGGGGAGCTTGCGTTCGCGTACCCGCAGCTTCGCCTCGTAGGCCGGGAGCCGAAAGCACAACAGAGTCTCTTCGAGAATCTCCAGATAGCCGGAAACCGTGGTCCGCGCCACGCCGGCGTCACGGGCGATCGTGCTGACATTGACGGTCTGCCCGTGGAAGAGAGCGGCAACCGGCAGGAAACGGGCAAAACCCGGCAGGTTTTTCACCAGGGCTTCGGCCTGGATTTCCTGTTTGAGATAGAACTGGGCATAGGCGGAGAGCGCTTCGGCCTTGGCTTCGGAGTCGAAGACGACCGGCAGCAGACCGTATTGCAGCGCGGAGTCGAGCTCGAACCGACCGCCCAACTCTTCCGGCAGAAAGGGGTGCATGGCCCGGTTGAGGGCGCGCCCGGCCAAAAGGTTCACGCCGGCACGCCGGAGCTTTCTGGCGCTCGATCCACACAGGACGAACCGCAACCGCTTTTCTTCAATCAGCCGGTGGACCTCGTTCAGTAGCTGGGGCAGTCGCTGGATTTCGTCGATCACCACCCAGCTGCCGGATTTTACTGCCCTCAATTGATCGGCAAAAAGAGCGGGGTAGGCCAGCAGATTCTGGTACGTTTCCTCGGAGAGCAGGTCGATCACATGGGCATCGCCGTAGGTCGATCGCAGCCAGGTGCTCTTTCCGGAGCCGCGGGGGCCCATCAGGAAAAAGCTCTGCTTGGGAGGGGCGAGGATGCGGTTGAATTCGGCTGTATGCATCTCCGTCAATTTGCGTCGCTTTTTGACGGCATACTATACAATACGGGCCACGGTGTCAACTCGCCGCTGTTTGTCGAAAACCCGGGTCGGACCGCCGGTCAGTCTGTTATCGGTAATTAAGGGGGGGGTCGAACTCTCCTCTCCGGGCGAGATCGAATGGCGGGGCACATCCGCTCTATTCCCGCAACCACTCCTCGTATCCCCGGCGGTCAGCGGCCACAAGCGCCCTGTTCTGAGCCGGTGACGATTTCCACGAATCTTGGCCCATCTGACGCGGATACTCGGCGTACGCCAGGATGTCACGGCAGTCCTGCTTTGCGGTTGCGATGTTTCTCCGAATCCTATCCAGATCGCCGCCGGAGATCTTGAGAACGGCGAGCCTGACCCGAACGGGTTCGTTCTCGTACGATTCCATTCCGTATCGGCGGAGCGCCCCCTCTGCGGCGCCCCGCTTTTCCGGGTCCGGAAAGAGCTTCAGCAGTTTCGTTTGCAGTATGTCCATCAGGAGAGGCGGAACGACTAAAAGTGGTAGACGAACCTGAGGTTGTACCGCTCACCTTCGGGCCGGTTTTCGGCGTAGGCCTCGATATACATGTTTAAAAAAAGGTGGGCGTCCTTGGTGATCGACCACAGCAGCCCGGGGCCTATCCCCAGAACCTGCTCCCGGGTATCCGGGATGCTGTTGCCGTCCACTTCGAGGTCGGTGAACTGCTTGAGGTAGTAGCCGTTAATCCCCAACCTGAACCCCGGCAGGACTTCATAGCTAGTCGCGAAGTTTGCGTGCACGGCTTGGCCGGCCTGAGTGTCATTGGCCCCCGCGTACGCCCGGTTCGGGTCATTATTCTTAAAGTTGTAGAGGTAATGAATCCGGGTGGAGGCGGTCCAGTGGGGCGTAAGGAACAGTGTCGCCGCCCAGTAAGGATTGAAGCTGAAAAAATTGCTGCCCGGGTTCAACTCCTTGTTGGAATCATATTTTCCGGTTGGCAAGAGGAACTGCAGCTCAATGCGGTGCATGAATATCGGCCCATTGGCTCCCATGACGGGACCCCATTGCAGGAAAGGGCCGACGGTCAAGTCACCCAAGCCGGACCCGTTGTCTTCGGGGTAGGGACCGTTGTTGCCGTAATCGAGATCGAAACTGACCAGCGGGACGATGAGGTTCATTCCCCACTTGCCCCCGAACAGCACAGGCTGGTCCGACTGGTAAATCACCTGGGTCAGGCTGACCCAAACGTCAAGATCCTCGTTGGCGTTGCCGGGGAGAAGTCCGTTCCCCTTTTGGTCCGTCAATTGACTGGAGTGGTAATATTGCAGATATTGGCTAACGTACAACCCGGGACCCGCCGGCGGCCCGCCATCCAGGAAGCTGGTGAAACCGAGGTTCACCGCCGGCAGATCGTACGCGTGGACAGGTCCGACCACGCACAACGCCGTCAGAACATACATCAACCCCCTTCGGAATCCCGCCATACCTCCTCCTTTGCATTGTGTAAATCATTCAACTCTAAAATCAGTCAGCTGGCCTGCTATTGAAAAATCAGCCCGGAGGGAAACCAGCGGGCGCAGAACCAGAACGGCGACAGTGGAACCGAGAAAAACTGAGTGTAGAGCAGCAAAAATCTATTTCGCCGCGTTCTATTTCTGAGAAGGCTGTATAGGGGATTTAGAACTCTTCTAATCGCAGTTGAACATAGATGTCAATAAACCGTATTGGTCGAAGATGCCTTTTCAAAACGGTACGCTCTGTCGGAAATCTATGCAGATCCCCATCAGGGGGCGACCGCCTTACAGAGGCAGCAAAGTACAGGACGGGCGGTCAAGCGGGTCCATTGGTTTGGGGCTTCATCTGGCGAAGCCTTTCCCGCCAAGCCCCGGTCGGTTATGGCGAGAGCGACAGCATACGGGTATGGCTGCCTCCGCCTACTCTGCCCTATTCCCGCAGCCACTCCTCGTATCCCCGGCGGTCCGCAGCCACAAGCGCTCTGTTCTGGGCCGGTGACAACTTCCACGAATCCTGGCCCATCTGGCGCGGGTACTCGGCATACGCCGGGATGTCGCGGTAGTCCTGCTTTGCGGTTGCGATGTTGCTCCGAATCCGGTCCAGATCGGCGCCGGAGATCTTGAGAACGGCGAGCCTGACCCGGGCAGGCTCGTTCTCGCAGAATTCCGTCCCGTAGCGGCGAAGTTCCGCCTCTGCGGCGCTCCGTTTCTCCGGGTCGGGAAAGAGCTTCATCAGCTTCGTCTGCAGTATGCCGTCAGGGTTCATATGAAAGGGGGCGCAGCGCAACGGATGTTTCGGCCGGCGCTAACGAGGCTGCCGGACGCTATTTTTTCTTCTGCCCCCGGAGTGTTTCAGCGCTGTATCCCCACCCCTTGCAGGATGGAACGTCGATCAGGATGAAATCGGCCTGCTCATCGGCTTTCAGGACAAGCGGCTCGTCGATGTCGATCCGCGCCTGATCCTGCGAATCCAGCCGGCTGCCGTTGGCCGACAGACGGCCCTTCGTCAGATAGACGAAAATTCGACGAGAGGTGGTGTCTTGCAAGGTGGCGTCCATGCCTTTGTCGAGCCCGCAGCGGTAGATGGTGGCGTCCGTGTGGAACGTCACCGTGCCCGGCAGGCCCTGCCCGGACGCCACCGGCAGGAGGCGGTTCTTCCAGTCAGCCGGCACAAAAGACTTCTGGTCGTATGTCGGGCGAAGCCCCGCCTTGTCCGGGAAAATCCAGATCTGGTAGAAGTGCACCGGAGCCTGGGCCAGATTGAACTCGGAATGGGTCAGGCCTGTTCCGGCCGACATCCGTTGGACAT
>JALORE010000003.1 GCA_025459125.1 Planctomycetota bacterium
AACGCGGGCGCAGGGGGGCCGCGTGATCGCCGTGGGGACCACCGTGACACGAGTGCTGGAGACCGTCGCCGGCCCGGGACCGCTCGCGGCGTGCGAAGGAACGACGCAGCTTTTCATCACGCCGGGCTATGAATTCAAGGTGGTCGAGGCAATGGTGACGAACTTTCACCTGCCCCGTTCCACGCTGCTGGCGCTGGTGGGCGCCTTCGCCGGCCTGGAGAGAATGCTGGCGGCCTATCGTCACGCCATCGCGCATCGCTATCGCTTCTACTCCTACGGCGACGCGATGCTGATCGCCTGATCCGGCCGGTTCCGCGAGGTTTCCCTTGCCCCATCGCTCGCAAACGCCTTGGGCAAAATGACGCTCGGGTGTACCCCCTCCTGTCACCCCCGCGCAGGCGGGGGTCCAGAAACGGCGCGGCGCAGGTGGATTCCCGCCCCCGATCGGGTCGAGGGCAGGCTCGGCGCGGGAATGACAACAGGTGATGCCGCGTACGACGGAGTTCTTCGCACGCCTGAGCCAGGTTCTGGGTGGCAGCGGCAAGCGCAGCTTGCCGATGGTGCTGGTGTCGATCCCACGAGCCATCGGCAAGCTACGCTTGCCGCTGCCACCCGTCGCGAGGGCTCTCTCGTAAAGCGAGCGTCCCCGCTCGCGCAGGACGTCGTGCTCACGACGCACGACCTACGAAGATGGGCCGGCGCTGGCCTCGGATCACCGAACTGGGATGTCAAAGCTCATCAGAGTTGACAGGTCCTGTCGGTCGGGTTACGACTTGGGCTTCTTGATCGGCCAGGGCTGGACGCCGCAACGCTGGGCCCAGCTCTCGTACAGGGCCTTGAGTTCGGCGACCTTCTCCGGCTGCCGGGCGGCCAGGTCGGTCAGCTCCGTCCGATCGGCGTCGAGGTCGTAGAGCTCCCACGGTCTGCCGGCGGTCGCAACCAGCTTCCACTGGCCCTGCCGGACCGCCCGGCTGCCCTCGTGCTCCCAGAACAGGGCTTCATGACCGCGGCGCCGGCCGTTCTCGAAGATCGGCCGCAGGCTCCTGCCCGCGAGCGGCGTCAGCGTCTGACCCTGGTGGGTCACCGGATAGCCCGCGCCGGCGACATCGATGCAGGTCGCCATGATGTCCACAATGTGCCCGACCTCGTGCGTGATCTGGCCTTGGTCCTGGATCACGCCGGGCCAGTAGGCGATCAGAGGCGTGGCGATGCCGCCCTCGTGGACCCAGTGCTTGTACCGCCGGAAGGGCGTATTGCTCAAGTGGGCCCAGGATTGGCCGTAGCTCATGTAGGAGTCCACCCCGCCGGGCGGCAGGCCGTTGTTGCGGTTGTCGAAGCCGCGCGGGCCGCCCTCATGGCAGCCGCCGTTGTCGGCCAGGAACAGCACAAGCGTGTTGTCCTCTTTGCCGAGCTGGCGGATCTTGTCGAGCACCCGCCCGATGCCGCGATCCATCCGCTCGATCTGGGCGGCGTAGACTGCCATCTTGAGGTCCATCAGCTCCTTGTCTTTCTCCGCGGCCCACGGCTGGTTCTCCGGGTCGTGCGGCGACAAAGGCCACCGGTCGCTGACCAGACCCATCTTGACCATCCGCTCGTGCCGCTGGGTGCGGAGTGCGTCCCACCCTTGGAGGTACTTGCCCTTGTACTTGGCGATGTCCTCCGGCAGCGCGTGCAACGGCCAATGTGGGGCGGTATAGGCCAGGTAGAGGAAGAAAGGCTTCTCGTCCCGGCCCCGCTCGTCGAGGAACTGGATGGCGTGATCGGTGAAGGCATCGGTCATGTAGAAGCCTTCCTTCGGCGGCTGGTACGGCTGGTCGTCGAGAGCCATCTGACGTTTGACGCCCGGGGCCTTGTCCTGGGTGAGATTGAAGTAGTTGGATGCGCCGCTGATGAGTCCGAAGTAGCGGTCGAACCCGCGGTCGGTCGGCCAGTGCGGCCGGCGCTCGCCGACGTGCCATTTGCCGGCCATCAACGTGTGATAGCCCGCGGGCTTGAGAGCCTCCGCGATCGTCAGACAGCGGTTGTTGAGATAGCCCTGGTAGGCGGGAGAGCCCCGGTCGCCCACCATGTCGCCGATGCCGGCCTGATGGGGATAGAGCCCGGTCAGCAGCGAGGCCCGTGTCGGGCAGCATCGGGCGGCGTTGTAGAACTGCGAAAACCGCAAGCCCCCTGCCGCCAGCCGATCCAGGCTGGGCGTACGGATCTCGCCGCCGTAGCAGCCGATATCGGAGTAGCCCATGTCGTCGGCCATGATCAGGACGATGTTGGGCCGCCGGCCCGAGCGTTGCCCGGCCGCCAGCGGAACCGAGCCGGACAAAGGCGCCAGCATCGCACCCGCACCCAATGCCTTCAGGAACTCTCTGCGTGAGGATCGTGCCGTCATAGACCGCCTCCCGCTGCAACAGGACTGACAGGACCAAGCCCGTCACGATGGAAGAAGAACAGGGGTGGCAGCGGCAAGCGAAGCCCTCGGTTTGTAGTGTGCCCGTAAGGGCATATCGGATAACGCCTCACGGCGTCACTACAAACCAAGCTGCGCTTGCCGCTGCCACCCATCAATATGACAAATAGGACCAATCGGACTGATAGGACCTATGGGACCTGGGTCAGCCCAGGTACATCTGATCGAAGTACATCTGGGCGTTGATCACCGCGGCGCGCATCATGTCCTCGGCGGTAGCGGTGTCGCGCTGGGCGAGGGCTTTGAGCAGATCGCGGGTCTTCAATTCCTTGGCGGCCTTCGCGCAGGCCTCCCAGCTCAGGACGCTGCGGACCACGCGGTTGATCGCCTGCTCGGTGTTGTCGTAGGCGCGGGGCTGCATGTCGTGACCCTTCCAGCGGTCATAGCCGGCCTTCTGGATCAGGCTCGCGATGGCGACATTCATGCCATTGATCCGGGCGCCGTGGTCGATGTCGTACTTGCCGGGGCCGCCGAGGATGATGCCGTCGTTGTAGCCCTGGCTGTTGAGGTGCATATGCACCGTCATGTCGTTGTCGAGCTCTTCGACCGTGTCGTAGACGTGGTCGAGGCCGATCATCTCGGAGTGGCCGAACTCCTTGTTGACGCCCTTGTTCTTGCGGGAGACGCCGAACTCCTCCTCGATCTTCCGCCAGAACAACAGCGCGCTGGCCACGGTCGGGATCAACATGGCCGGGTGTCCCTCGTTGGGCTTGGGCTCGAAGGAGATGAGCAGTCTGCCGCCCCTTTTCGCCTCGTACTTGCACAGGCCGGCGACACTCTCCTTGAGGTTCTGGTACATCTGCCGGACGCCCACGCTGGCGACGTCATAGCCGAAGGAGCCGTTCCAGATAACGAAGGCCGGGGCCTTCTCCGGGTGCCAGGCCTTGCGGAGCGTGCCGTAGGCCAGATCGACCGTGCGGGTCCCCAGGTCTTCGGCGGCCTTGCGCTCGTTCTTGTCGAGCGAGGCGATCCCGCCGTAGGCGAAATGCGTGTGCGCGCCGGGGGTAATCATCGCGAGGTAGAGCCTGTTGCTCACCAGGGCATCCGCCACCTCGGCGGCGTTGCAGTCGTCGACCTCGGCGTCATAGTGGAGCTCGATGCCCAGTACGACGTTGCGCGGGAGCCGGGGCCGGATGCGATCGGCGACAAGCTGAATCATCTCCGGCGTCCCGAACTTGCCGCCGGCCCACTCCGGCCGGATATCGGCGGGGACAAAGCCGCCCTTACCTGCATTGAACGTCCACCGGCATATGCTGTGAAGGGATTTCGCCATCTGGGCCACTCCTTAATCTGTGTCGACCTGCTTCTGTTCTGCTCTACCCGGTGAGCCGGCTCCGACCGGCTCGTGGCCAATCTTACGCGGCCAACGGGCTCCCGGCAAGCAAATCCTGATGCCTCTTCGTGGGGCGAGCGTCCCCGCTCGCCCAGACGTCGTGCTCCCGACGCACGACCCTCGATCAGGTCGAGGGCAGGCTCTCCGAAGACCGCGCGAGACCGGCGGATTTCGTTGCGGCGAGGACTGAAATCTGGTATAAAGAACAGCAACAAGGAGGGTATGTGGGCACAGCGCGCCGGCACGGGCGCGACAGGACAGATTTGGGTGTGGAACGCGGGGCCTCGGCCGGTCACGACCCGCAGGTCCCGCAGAGAGGTGCAACCTCTTTTGGAGGACAGGACCATGTCGACCGGGAAGCGCTTCACATCGTTGCGGGTGTTGACTTTGACACTGGTGCTCTGGACGAGCGGCGCTCAGGCGGCGGACATTCTCTTCATCTCGTCGATGGACGCGACCCACAAGGCGGGGGACGATGCCCTCAAGGCGTACATGGAGAAGATGGGGCATACCGTCACCTACATGGATGACAATACCGCCTTGGCGACGATGCAACCCGCCGCGGCGACGGCCGACGTGGTCTTCATTTCCGAATCGGTCGGTTCGGGGAATGTCCGCGACAAGATCACCGCGGTCGAGACGCCGATTGTGACCACCGAAGCCTGGGCCTGGGATGAAATGGGTCTGACCAGCGGGGCGGGCGCCGGGCAGAACGCCGTCACGCCCAATGTGGACATTGTGGCGCCGGGGCACCCCCTGGCCGCCGGACTCACGGGGACGGTGCCGGTCTTCTCCGCCATTACGGGCACGCGCGGTGCCGCCCGCATGGGCAACGGCATTGCCGGTGATGACGCCACGGTCATCGCCCGCGCCACGCTGACGGACGGCAAGACGTACGACGTCGTCTATGTCTATGAGAAGGGAGCGACGCTGGCGGTGGCGCCTTACGACAAGAGCCCGCAGATCGCCGCGGATATTCGCATCTGCCTGGGCTTCGATGAGCAATCGTACCTGCTGTGGAACGACAATGCCTACACGCTGCTGAAGGCCGCGATCAACTACGGATTGGGTACGCTCTCCGACCCGGGGATGGCCACCAAGCCTGAGCCGGCCGATGGAGCCACCGCGGTGATCACGCCATTGTTCCGCTGGAAAGCCAGCCCGGTGGCGGTCTTTCACGATATCTACCTGGGCAAGAGCCCGGACCTTGGACCCGCCGACAAGGTGGCGTCTCGCGCCCCGGTGGCGATGTACTGGCACCTGGCCGGCCTGGAGCCCGGCGTCACCTATTACTGGAGGGTCGACGAGATCGAAGCCGATGGCGTCACCGTGCATCAGGGCGCCGTCTGGAGCTTCACGACCCAGGCGCTGACCGCGTATCGACCCTCCCCGGCGGACGGAGCGGCTGATGCCTCGCCCACGCCCATATTGACGTGGCTGCCGGGCCTGAGCGCCATCAAGCATCATCTGTACTTCGGCGGCGACCGTGACGCCGTCAGCCAGGGCGCCGCAGCCACGGATAAAGGGGAGCTGACCGAACCGACTTTCGCCCCGGGGACCCTGGACGTAGTCGCAACGTACTTCTGGCGGGTGGATGAGATCGTGCCCGCCAGCCCGGTCCGGACCGGCGCCGTCTGGAGCTTCACTACGTGCCTGCCGGTCGACGGTTTCGAGAGCTACACGGACGACGAGGGCAGCCGGATCTACCAGACCTGGGCCGATGGCTGGACCAACAGCACCGGGTCGACCGTCGGCCACGTCCAAGCCCCCTTCGCCGAGCGGGGCATCGTGCACGGCGGCCAGCAGGCGATGCCCCTGGACTACAACAACATCGCCGCGCCCTTCTACAGTGACGCGGAGCGTGAGTTTGCCCCGGTGCAGGATTGGACGATCAACGGCGCCGACACGCTGGTGCTCTACGTCTATGGCAAGACCGCCAACGCCGAGGCCAAGCTATACGTCGGACTGGAAGATGCCTCGAAGAGGATCGCGACCGCGGCCTGTCCGGACGCCAAAGTCGTCACGACGCCCAAGTGGACCACGTGGAAAGTCCCGCTGAGCGACTTTGCCGGCGTCAACGGCGCTAGGATCAAGCGGATCTTCCTCCGCGTGGGCGACAAAGGCAGCACTGCCTCCGGCGGCACCGGCCAAATCTACGTCGACGACATCCGCGTGATCAAAGCGCCCCCTACGGCAAAATAGGTGACCTGTAGCCGAGCCGGACCGGATGCCATGCCTACGCTTGGCGTAGGCATGCGTTCGCGATCGTACGGAACATGTCCACGTAAGCGTGGACATGGCACCCGGACTTTTCCTATCTGGCCTACCGGCCCAGCAGGACCTTGACGAATTCCTGATCCGGCTGGCCGCTGCGGCCGACAATGCCGAAGCCGCCTTTATAGTCCCAGTTGGCCCAGGCGATGCCGTGTTTCTCCAAGTTGGCCCGCATGTCCCGGTACCACTGCATCCGTACCTCGCGCGGCGTGGTCGGCAGGGCGCCCCACTCCCCGCAGTAAAGCGGCAGATCGAGTTGCTTCGCCAGGGCCAGCGGTTTGGCCAGGAGGCTCTCGAGTCTCTCGCGGTCGTACACGCCGTTGTTGCCTTTGACGATCCGTGCGATCTCGGGATCGAGCTGGGTGACTTCTTCCGGCGCCACGAGTTGGCCGGGGTAGCTCACCGGCCCGCGGTACTTGCCCACCTCAGTCCAACCGGCCTTGTAGTGCGTGATCAGCATGGGCGTGTAGAAATGGAAGCTCAGGATGATGTCGCGGTCGCCGGCGGGAATGCGAAGCTGGTCGAAGGTGCCGGTCGATTGCCATTTGTTCGAGCCGATAACGATCTTGCGGTGCGGCTCATCCTTTCGGATCTGGCGGACCAGCGTCTCGACGAGCTTGTTCCAATCCGCGGCGTTGTCGGCGACGGGCTCATTCATCAGCTCGTACGCCACCAGCGCGACCGGGTACTTCTTCAACTCGGCCGACAGGGCCCGCCACAGGGCGAAGAATTGCTCCTGGGCCTTGGGGTCGGTCCAGAGCGGCTTCTCCTTGGCGTTGAAGTGGTGCGAGCGGAGGATGTGCAGATCGACAATCACCCGCAGGTTCTTCTTCTGGCACCAGCCAATGGCGTCGTGGAGCAGTTGAAACGCCTCGTTCTCCTTCTGACCGGCCTCATCCCAGAGCTGCTCTTCATCGGCCGGCAGCCGGATGTGGTCGAAGCCGAGCGCGGCGATCCGCTCGACATCCTTCTCCGTGAACCACCGCAATGTCTCCTCCCCGCGCCTCGTGCTCTGCGAGAGCCAGTGGCTGATGTTGGTCCCCCGCTGAATCTCAAACACATCGTTCTTCTGAGCCGCGCCGGCAGAGAATGCCGTGGACAGTACTACTGCGATTGCCGCACATCGGAACATGTCACACCCCTTTCCTCGTCAGTTCAACCATACCCAAGGCCTGCGGCCTTGAGGATGCCACTGGGACTGCTAATCAGAATCATGGAGGATGGGCTTCCGCCCATGCTGCCAGTTGTGCATCACGGATTATCCGCATGGGCCAAAGCCCATCCTACAAATCCGGTCGCTCAGAGTTGCCTATTCAAGACCGCTTGCCAGTTTTCGTAGGCCCCCTGGTAGGCTTTCTTCCGTTGTTTGTTGGGTTCCACCTTTCGGACGGGCTCCAGACCCACGAAGGCGTCTTCGGGACCTCGATACAGACCCGCGCCGAGGCCGGCGCCGCGGGCGGCGCCTTGGGAGCCGTCGGTCTTGTACAGCTCGACCGTAGCGCCGGTGACCGTGGCGAAGGCCTCCGCGAAGAGCGGACTGAGGAACATGTTGGCGTTGCCGGCCTTGACGGTCTTGAGGCGAGTGCCCATGTCCCGCATGATCTGCAGGCCGCAATTGAGGGCGAAGACGATGCCCTCCTGGGTGGCCCGCAGGACATGGGGCTTCCGGTGGATATTGAAGTTCCAGCCGTGGATCGAGGCGCCGATGTCACGGTTCTCCAGCGTCCGCTCGGCGCCGTTGCCGTAGGGCAGGATGACAAGGCCCTCGGAGCCGACCGGGGCTTGGGCCGCCAAGTCGTTCATTTGCGGATAGTCCAATCCGTCCCCACCAAAGTTGTGCTTGAGCCAACTGTTGAGAATGCCGGTGCCGTTGAGGCACAGTAGCACGCCGTAGCGGGGCTTCTTCTCGGTGTGGTTCACGTGGACGAAGATGTTGACGCGCGACTTCGGATCGAAGTTCTTCTGGTCCGTGACACCGTAGACGACGCCCGAGGTGCCGGCCGTCACCGCGACCTCGCCCGGTTTGAGCACGCTCAACGACAAGGCGTTGTTCGGCTGGTCGCCCCCGCGATAGCTGACCGGCGTGCCGGCTTTCAAGCCAAGCTCCGCCGCCCCTGCGCCGGTCAACTCGCCCTGAAGGGAGAACGTCGGCACCGTCTCGGCGACGACGTCTGGTGAGATGCCGTAGTTGTCAAGGACAAAATCGGCGAGCTTGTCCTTCTCGAAATCCCACAGGATGCCTTCCGACAGGCCCGAAGGCGTCGTTCTGATCTCCCCCGTCATCTTCATGGCGATAAAGTCGCCGGGCAGCATCATCTTATCGATCTTGGCGTAGACCTTCGGCTCATTGTCCTTGACCCATTTGAGCTTGGAAGCGGTAAAGTTGCCCGGCAGATTGAGCAGCCGCTTGAGGCACTTCTTCGCGCCGATATCCTTGGCGGCCTTCTGGCCGATCGGCACGGCCCGGCTGTCGCACCAGATGATCGCCGGCCGCAGCACCTGCTTGTTCTTATCTACTACGACCAGCCCGTGCATCTGGTACGAGATGCCGATGGCCTTGACGTCGCCGGGATCGAACCGGGTCTTATCCCTGATCTTCTGTGTCGCGAGCTTGACGTGCTGCCACCACGTGTCGGGGTGCTGCTCGGCCCAACCGGGCTGTCTGGCAATGATCTCCAACTCCCGATCCGGCGAGGTCGCTGCCGCGAGGGCCTTGCCCGTCCCGGCATCCATGAGCGTGGCCTTGACCGAAGAGCTTCCAACGTCGTATCCCAGCAGCAATGCCATTGGTTCACCCCTTCACCAGTTGAATGGTGTGTGATATGCACCCTGCAGGGAATGCAGGGCGCGCCTTGTAGGGTCCGTATCACGCACCGTCTTCATCTTCAATTCGTTTACTGTCGAGCGTCATGCCATCGGCAAGCTGTGCTTGCCGCTGCCACCCGGATCTGCCGTGTTCAGGCCATCACTCCTTTATCTGCACGAGGCCGGCGTCGATATATTGACCGCCGCCGGTCTGGTGGCAATGGATCGCGATGAGGTTCTCGCCTGGCTTCAGAGCGGCGCGGGCGTCGGCGTTCAGCGGCAGCGGTTCGTACTGGGTCGTGTAGCCGGGGGCCGAGGCGGCCAGCACACCATTGAGATACACCTCGACATCTTCATCATGATGGAGGGTCAGTTGCAGGTTGCCGAGGCCGTTGTCTTCCAGCGTGAAACTGCGGCGCAGCCAGATATCCGCGGTGTTCCACTCGGTGCGGATGGTGGCACCGGGGGTGCCCTGGGTGCCGAAGCCGCTTTCGCCCTGTTTCCAGGTGCTCGCGTCGAACTTGGGCCCGAACCAGCGCCGGCCCGGCCGGGTCGTGGTGTAGCTCCACGAGGCGGCCCTTTCCCGGGCCGTGGGCACGACCGTCACGACAACCGGCGGTTTGGGCATCGGGGCCCAGTCGGTGGCCTTGGTCTTGTCCCGGCCCGCATACTTCTTCCAGACGGCCTTGTCATAGAGCATTTGCAGGAACACGCCGCCGACAACCGGGCGGGCGGTGAAGCCGCGCTTGCGGGCGTCGTTCGTGAAGTACCAGTCCGTCATCGGGGAGCGGTCGGGCGTCTCGTTGAGGAAGAGATACACCGGCTCGACCAGGGCCTCGAAGTCCGCGCGCTGCTGCGTCAGCGTTGCGGTCCAGAGGATCCAATCGAGCTTCGTGTAGAGCGAGCGGTTGTCCAGCGGCAGGCCGTACTTGTTCTGGGTCTTTTTGTAGAAGTCCATCTCTTGGCGGGCGACCTCGGGCGGAAACAGGTTCAGGCCCAGGATGCGGTCCCAGACGAGATTGTACTTCTGGCTCCACGTGCCGGATTTGTCGAAGGCCAGGCGGAAATGATCGCCCTCCGCGGCCTCTTTGACCCAGCGGGCGGCGAAGCCGCGCGCAAGTTCGGTGTACTCCTGGGCTTTGGCCTTGTCGCCGCGCATGTCACAGAGCTTGGCAAAGGCCCCCAGGCCGCAGATCGCCTTGACGCTGAGGTTGACGTTGTGGGCGAGGTGGCCGGCGAAGTCGTCGGTGCAAAGCTGGTTCTCCGGATCGAAGCCCTTGGCCTTGAGGTACTCGGCCCACTTCTCCAATTGCGGCCAGTACAAGCCCGCGAACTCGGCGTTGCTCTCCATCTGAGCGATGGCGGCCATGAGGATCAGCAGGTTGCCGGATTCCTCGACGGGCATCTGGTTCTCTTCCGTCCGCTCGCCGCCGCCGTAGCGCTGGCCGTTGGCGTGGGGATACTGCCCGAGGTCGTGCGGAGCAAAGGGGAACTTCCACCGCGGGGAGGCTGCGTAGTTCATGAAGGGCACCAGGAACGACTTGGCCAGCGTCGGCCCAAGGAGCAGGAACTGCGGCGCCATCGGATAGAACACGTCCGAGGTGCCGATGCAGCCGTTCGAGTGGTTTTCTTTGCAGAATTGCAGCGGCTGACCATTCTCGTCGGCGACGAACTTGCCCGCCGCGAAGCACTGGCGATAGGCCAGGGCACACAGCTTCGCGTACTTCTCGCCGCCGGCCTTGGTCAGGTCGGCCATCAATCCCTTGTCGAAGGCGGCGCAGCGCTTTTGCAGCGACGCGTAGTCACTGGCGGCGGCCTGGAGCAGATCGGCGGCCTCCCAACCGTTGCGGCGCCAGTACGGTCGCAGGTTCTTCTGCATGTACTGAATCGAGTAGATATCGTCATAGGCGAGCAGGAGCCAGCGGGAAACCACCTGTTTGCCGACGCTGCCAACCTTGAGGACCAGCGCCCCGGCTACGGCGTCGGCGGCCGCGGGCTGCTCGGGACCGCTGCCGACTTGGGAGGTCAGACCGTCCCTGGCGAATCCCAGCTGCAGGGCTCCCCGACTGCCGATCCAGGCCGGCGCGTTGTTCGGAGCGGCTACATAGAGGTAGCCCCAGTCGATGCGGATGTCATCGCCGCGTTTGGCCAGGATGGGCTGTTCCTGCGCGCCGATCTTCGCCACGGCCAGGTTGCCCACGGCCTGGCGGCTCCACACGACCTGCTGCTGGCTGGGGATGTTCACCGTCAGCTCGCCCGAGGCATCGAAGTAGAGCGACACCTCGTGCTTCTTGCCGTCGGTGGCGCGGAAGGCGTAGGTGAGGTATGTCACCGGCCGCGACAAGGTGTCGATGTCCTCCGGCAACGCGGCGGTCAGGAAGGTCAGCGTCAGGGCCACGCCTGCGCCTTCGAAGGTGTAAATGGTGCGGGTGGGCAGAACCGTGAGACTCGTCTGGGCCAGGGCCGGCACGGCGCCGGGGCTGGTGCCCATGACGCGGTAGGGTTTGCCATCGATGCGGACCAGGCTACAAAGGCGATGGGGCTTGCCGGTCCAGTGGACGGTGTCGTCGTCGGTGAGCTTGTCCGCGGGGGACCAGATGCTGAAATAAGGGTCACAGGCCACCAGTGGTGTAGCGGGCGGAATGAGCTTGTCACCCTCGGCCCGGCGCGGCGCCGGCGGGGTGTAGAGGCTCTGGTTCGCGGCAGCAATCGTCTCGACATCCATCTTGATGATCTCGCGGTCGTAGGTCATCAGGCCGTTGACCTCGATCTCCACGTCCGTCGTCTGCGTATAGACCGCCGCGGACAGGCCCGGAGCGCCCGTCATCGGGTGGAGCTTGCGGATCAGGTTCAGGTAGGCGTCGGTCAAATCCTCCCGCGTGGTGAAACTACGGTAGCCCCAGTTCTTCTCCGCCTGCCAGGTGTGGCCGGGCAGCGGCAGGCCCAGGCCGCCAAACTCGCCGAGGACGAGGGCACGCTTGTCCTCGGGACGCGGCACGGCCGGGCCCGGGTACTGGTGGATGTCCATCACGTCACCAACCTTGCGATCGGTCCAGCCGCTGGCGTTGTTCACGAGGCGCGTCGGGTCGAGCTTGCGGATCAGGTCCACGACCCGCGGCGTGTCGAACTGGCCCCAGCCTTCATTGAACGGCACCCACATCACGATCGAGGGGTGATTCCGGAACGCCCGGATCATCCGCGTCAGCTCCAGGTCGAACTGCTCGGCCGATTCCTTGGTCCGCGTGATGTCCGGGTCGGTGCGGCCGATGTACTTGTCGCCGCTGGGCATATCCTGCCAGACCAGGAGTCCCAGCTTGTCGCACCAGTAGTACCACCGGTCCGGCTCGACCTTCACGTGCTTGCGGGCCATGTTCATGCCCAGCTTCTTCGTGACTTCGATATCGTACTTGAGGGCCTCATCCGTCGGCGCGGTATAGAGCCCGTCCGGCCACCATCCCTGATCCAACGGTCCATACTGAAACAGCGGCTTATTATTGAGGAAGAGCCGCAAGGTGCCGTTTTCATCCTTGCCCAGCGCAATCTTCCGCAGGCCGAAGTAGGCCGAGGCCTGGTCCACTACCCTTTCGCCCTCGAACAGTGTTACTGCAACGTCATAGAGGAAGGGGGAATCCGGAGTCCACGTCTTGGCTTGGGGGATGCGAACGGTAGCTCCGGCGGCAAAAGGGACCTCCCATGTGCTGCTGCCGCCCAAGGCCTTGAAGGACTCCTTTCCCACCGGTTTGGGACCGTCCTTTACCTCGAATTCGACGCGGTAGCTCTCGCCGGCGCCGTGGACGAGGGCGGAGATTTCGATCGAGGAATCGTCGAAGCGCGGCGTCAGGGTCAGGGATTTGAGGTGGGCACGGTTGACCGGCTCGAGCCAGACGGTCTGCCAGATACCGGTGACGGCGGTGTACCAGATGCCGCTGGGCTTGAGGACCTGCTTGCCGCGCGGCTGAGTCCCGGTGTTGGTCGGGTCCCAGACGGAGACGACGATCTCCTGTTTGCCACCGGGCTTCAGCGCCTCGGTAATGTCGAGCGTGAACGGATCGTAGCCGCCCTGATGTTCGCCGACCTCCGTGCCGTTGACCCAGACCGTCGCGTCCCAGTCCACGGCCCCGAAGTGCAGCAGCATGCGCTTTGTGTCGGCCGACCAGTTCCACTTCTGGGGCACGGTGAACGTGCGGCGGTACCACAGCCGGTTCTCTGGCCCGACAGGTTTCATCACGCCGGAAAGGGCCGACTCGATGGGGAAAGGCACCAGGATCTGGCCGTCGAAGTCCTCGCCCCGGGCCTCGTCCTTCGGCCGGATGGCATAATCCCACAGGCCGTTCAGGTTGAGCCAGTCTGCACGGACCATCTGCGGCCGCGGATACTCCGGATGCACCTTCTCAGGCGAGACGTCCTTCGCCCAACGGGTCAGCAAGGGTCCTTGGGCCGGTTTCCAGGCGCCCCGGGCCCACGAGGACAGCAGCACGACAATGGCCACGACAAAAGGAGTCAGGCGAACTTGAAAACGACGGTTGAGCATGACGGAACCTCCTGTGATCTATGATTTACGATTTATGATTTTCGATTCATGATAGGGGCCCTCGCCCCGGCGGCAGCCAAATCGTAACTCATGAATCGTAGATCATCAATCACAAGGCAGAGTACACCGCCACTACGGAGAAGTAAAGGATATCCGCCGCCGAGCGATTTGGGTTGAATCCCCCAGTGGAAAATTGGTATAAGATAGGGTATCAGCGGCCTGCACACCCACGGCCCAAAACCCTATGAAGGAGGATCGTTATGTGCACACTCAGGTCTTGCAGCATCTCGTCGGTTCTTATCTTGATCCTGTCCCTCTCTGCCGTCCGCGCTGACACCGCCACCGGGTTAGTGTGTCACTGGAAGCTGGACGATGGGGCCGGCCTGGTCGCCACCGAGAGCATCGGGGGCAATGACGGCCGGCTCCAGGGCGACGCGACGTGGGCGGAAGGTTTTCGCGGCGGCGCCATCCTACTCGATGGGAATGGGGACTACATCGACTGTGGCAGCAAGCCTGCCTTCAACATCACGGCCGCGGTGACTCTGTCGGCCTGGGTCCAGGCTCGTGGGGATTTCTCCTACCCCGACTGGTCCGGTATCATCATGCGTGGCGGGGCCAATATCGATACGTTCGCCCTCTATTACAACGGGACCTCCAAGCAGATGGGGTTCAAGACGACCGGAACCACGCCCAACTGGTTCGCCACCGGCGCCAATACGACGACGGCGCTGTTCGACGGGGATTGGCATCACGTCGCCGCGACCTATGACGGCAAGATCAAGATCGTATACCTCGATGGTGCTCCCGTGGGCAACATCGCCGCCACCGGTCCGATCGAGACCAGTAGCGGCCGGCTCCTGCTGGGCGCCGGACGCGACCTGAACCCGACGACCCTCCACCTGGCCGGCCGGCTCGATGAGGCACGCCTCTATAATCGCGGCCTCTCGGCCGCCGATGTCAAAGAACTGGTGCCGCCCAAGGTCCAGGCGCGCAAGCCCGAGCCTGCCAACGGCGCGGTGGGCGTGCTCACTCCCCTGTTCCGTTGGACCCCGGGCGATACCGCCGTGCTGCACAATGTCTACCTCGGCAAGACGCCCGACCTCGGCCCCGCGGACCTGGTGGGAAATCGGCTCCCAATCGCCATGTTCTGGTACGTGCCCGGCCTGGAGCCCGGCATCACGTATTACTGGCGGGTCGATGAGATCGAGGCCAATGGCACGACCATCCACACCGGCAACGTGTGGAGCTTCACCACCCAGGCGCTGACGGCCTATCAACCCAGCCCGGCCGACGGAGCCCGGGACGTCTCCCCCGCGCCGACGCTCGCCTGGCAACCGGGCCAGTCCGCGATCAAGCACCACGTGTATTTCAGCGACAATCGCGATGCGGTCGCGCAGCGGGCCGCAACCGCGGATAAGGGCGAGGTCACGGATCCCCGCTTCACTCCCGGTGTTCTTGAGCCTGCGACGAGCTACTACTGGGCGGTGGATGAGCTGGTTGCCGGCGGCGGGACAAAGGCCGGTGCGGTCTGGACCTTCTCCACGTACCTGCCCGTCGAGGACTTCGAGAGCTACACGGACGACGAGGGCAACCGCATCTACGAAACCTGGATCGACGGCTGGACCAACAACACCGGCTCGACCGTCGGTTACGCGCAGAGCCCATTTGCGGAGCGGACCGTCGTGCAGGGCGGCCTGCAGTCCATGCCTCTGGACTACAACAACATCCAGGCGCCCTTCTATAGCGAGGCGGAGCGGGAATTCGCCACCGCCCAGGACTGGACCGTCGGCGCGGTCAAGACGCTGGTCCTTTTCGTCCGGGGCAGAGTAGGCAACGCCCCGGCCCCGCTGTACGTCACGCTCAAGGACGCCTCCAACCGCACGGCCACTGTCATCCATGCGGATACCGCTCTGGCGGGCACGACGAGATGGATCGAGTGGCAGATCGCGTTGAGCGACTTCGCGGGCGTGAACGCCGCCCGGATCAAGAAGATCACGATCGGCCTGGGCGACAAGGCCAAGGCGGCGCCCGGCGGTCATGGCCTGATCTTTGTCGATGACATCCACGTGATCAAATGACGGCTCGGCCGACGGCCGGCTGCCGTTGGGGTCAGTGATACGGTTGTGGATTCGTGTGGGCAGGTGAGCCCGTACCGCCGCCGCTCCGTCTGTCCGCGCCGGAATAACGACCATGCATGAGGCGGCCCGTGGGAGGACTGTAATGAGCCGGGTGAAGCAAGCTGTGGTCGGGAGCGGGATCGCTCTGCTCCTGATGGTTGTGCCAACCAGGCTGCTCGGCGCGAACGACCCGAACCTCATCGGCTGGTGGCCTCTCGATGAAGGTTCCGGAACGATCGCCATGGACGCCAGTGGCAAGGGGAATGATGCGAAACTCCAGGGCGATCCCCAATGGGTCCAGGATGGGCGACTGGGGGCGGCGGTGAAATTCAACGGTACCTCCGACTATCTTGCGGTCCCGGATTCCGACAGCCTCGACATCAAGGGTGACCGGTTGACCCTCGCCGCCTGGATTCGAGGCAATGCCTGGGCCACCAGCCACATTGTGCGCAAGATCCCGGACACGGGCACCGGTTCCATCTATTTCATCCGCGTGCAGTCGACGCTCCTGCGCGGCGACCTCGCCACGCCCACCGGTACGATCGTCGTGCAGGGAAAGACGCCTCTGCGCGTGCAGGAATGGGTCCATGCGGCCCTCGTCTATGACGGTGCCGAAGGGCGCATCTACGTCAATGGCGTGTTGGATGGACAGGCGGTTGTTTCCGGGAAGATCGCGGAGAGCAACAATGAGCTGCGGATCGGTCGCGGCGAGCCGGCGGGCTATTTCAACGGCAGTATCGACGACGTGCGGATCTACAACCGGGCTTTGACGGTCGCGGAGATCAAGCAACTCGATCCGCCCAAGCTGCAGGCCCGGGCGCCCCAGCCCGCCAATGGGGCGGTCGGTGTGACGACCGCCCTGCTCCAGTGGACGGCCGGCGACACGGCGGTGGTGCACGATATTTACCTGGACATGGACCCGAACCTTGGGTCCACCGACCGGGTGGGCTCGCGCCTGCCGGTGGCGCTTTATTATCACGCACCGGGCTTGCAGCCGGGGACGACGTACTACTGGCGCGTGGACGAGATCGAGGCCGATATGACCACCGTCCACACCGGCAACGTCTGGAGCTTCACCACCCAAGCCGTGACCGCCTACCAGCCCAAGCCCACGGACGGCGACGCTGGCGTCACGCCCACGGTGACACTGACCTGGCTGCCCGGCAGGAATGCCCTCAAGCACCACGTGTATTTCAGCGACAGCCGCGACGCGGTCGCGCAGGCCGCGGCGGGTGCGGATAGAGGCGAGCAGAAGGAAACGACGTTCACGCCCACCGGTCTCCAGGAGGCAACCACCTACTACTGGCGAGTCGATGAGGTCCTGATCGATGGGACCATCCAGGCCGGTTTGGTCTGGAGCTTCAGCACGTACCTGCTGGTCGATGACTTCGAAAGCTACACGGACGTCGAAGGCGGCCGCATCTACGAGACCTGGATTGACGGCTGGACCAACAGCACCGGCTCGACCGTGGGCTACACGCAGGCGCCGTTTGCCGAGCGGACGATCGTGCACGGCGGCCTGCAGGCGATGCCGCTGGACTACAACAACGCCAAGGCGCCCTTCTACAGCGAAGCCGAGCTGGAATTCGCCACGCCGGAGGACTGGACCGTCGGCGAGGTCAAGACACTGGTCCTCTTCGTTCGCGGCCGAGCAGGCAACGGCCCGGCTCCCCTGTACGTCACGCTCCGGGACGCCTCCAACCGCACGGCCACGGTGAGCTACCCGGACCCCGGCGCGGTGGGTCTGACCCGGTGGGTCGAGTGGAAGATCGCATTGAGTGACTTCACGGGCGTGAGCCTGGCCCGGATCAAGAAGCTCACGATCGGTCTGGGCGACAAGGCCAGCTCCAGCGCCGGGGGTCGCGGCGTGATCTTTGTGGACGACATCCGGCTGATCAAGTCATAGGGATTGGCGATGAGCAGTTTCCGAATGAGGCTGTTCTGGATCCTGGCTGGCATGTCTGTCACGCCCCTGGCCGCGGCTCAGGAAAACGTTTCCCGGACCGCACAGCCGACCGGCCTGCTTTATTTCGCCTCGTATTGGCAGCGCGACAATCCCGCGCCGGCACGCAACTCGTATCTGGTGGGCGCGCTGTTCACGGTGTACTGGAGCGATGTCGAGCCCCGTGCCGGCGTCTTCGATTGGAGCGCGTTCGATCGGCGCATCGCGCTGTGGACTGCGGCGGGCAAGAAGGTCGCGGTGCGCCTCATGTGGTCATCCAGCGGCAGCTGGCCGGAACCGGCCGCGAAGCACCCCACGCCGCAGTTCGTCCTCGACGCGGGCGCCGTTACCGTACGCGCGGAGAAGTCGAACACCCAGGTTCCGCTGGTGTGGGACCCGGTCTACCGGCAGCACGCGGTGCGGTTCCTGCGCGAGGTAGCCCGCAAGTTCGATGGTGATCCGAATGTGCTCTTTGTCGACGTCACGCCCGGCGCGGAGACCAATCCCTATCGTTTCCGTCGCATCAACGCCCAGGAGCCCGAATTCAAGGAGCGTTTCCTCCGTACCCCGGCCAGCGATGGACGGTGCTATTCGCATGCGCTATGGCTTCAGACCGTGAAACAAGGGGTGGACGATGCGCGGGACGCCTTCCACAAGACACCGCTCTTGGTGACGCTGAATGTGGGAAGTCTGGACGGTCCCGAGCAATTCCAGGCGATCGGGGCGCACTGTGTCGAGCGCGGCTGCTATGTGGGCCAGAACGGTTTGAACGGGCGCAGCTACGCCACGGACAGCCCGCGCCAACGCGCCTTTCTCGAGTGGGGCGCCCAGGCGCGGCTCTACTTTGAGATGGTGGACGCCTCGGGGCCCGGCACGGGTTCGCTCCTGGAGGTGATGAAGGCTGCCGAGCGCATCGGCTGTGACTACCTGGGTGTCTACGCGGTGGATGTCCTGCGCGGCACGCAAGGGCAACCGGGCTACGACCCCGCATTCGAGGAAGCCCTGGCGTATGGAGCCGCCGTCATGGGCAGGACCGGTCGCGTCGCGAGTACCGGAGAGCGGGCGCCTTCTACTTCTTCCGACGGAAACGACCCCGGAGGGCAAACCGGGGGCGCGAAGAGAGAACGTCCCCTGCCGCCTGCCAGACCCAATCTCCTTATCCTGCTCACGGACGACCAGCGCTGGGATGCGCTGGGCTGCGCGGGCAATCGTATCGTCCAGACGCCCGAAATGGACCGGCTGGCACGCGCGGGCGCATGGTTTGTCAACGCGTTCGCGACCAGCTCGATTTGTGCCGCGAGCCGCGCTTCAATCTTCACGGGCCAGTACGAGCGCACGCACCGGTGCAACTTCCACACGGGCACGCTGCGCCGCACTCAGCTTGAGCAGAGTTACCCGATGTTGCTGCGGCGCGGGGGCTATCACACCGGGTTCATCGGCAAGTATGGCGTGGGCGATGGCCCGCGGGACATCGAGGGCAGCGAGGTGTTCGACCGTTGGTATGGCTTCTATGGGCAGGGGCAGTATTTCCCCGAGACCCATCCGGGCCGACATCTCAATGCCGTGATGGTCGAGCAAGCCCGTGACTTCCTCGACCATGCTCCCGCCGACAAACCGTGGTGTCTCTCCATCAGCTTCAAGGCGCCGCATTCGGGCCAGGGCTATCTTGGCTACGAGGCGGAGCCGGATCTGAAAGACCTCTACGCCGACGCGACCATTCCCGCGCCGCCGACCGCGCAGCAGGAGTACTTCGACGCGCTGCCGGAGTTTCTCCGCCGCGGCAATGCCCGCACCAACTACTGGCAGCAGCGGTTCAGCACGCCCCGGCAGTATCAGGCCGTGATGAAGGATTACTATCGCCTCATCACCGGTGCGGACCGCGCCATCGGCCGCCTCCGCGCGGAACTGGCCCGGCGTAACCTGGCGGAGAATACGGTCATCGTCTTCCTCAGCGACAACGGCGACATGATGGGCGACTACCTGCTCGGGGGCAAGGAACTGCTCTACGATGTCTCGTTGCGCGTGCCGCTGATCGTCCTGGATCCACGCGTGTCGCTCTCCGCACGCGGCCAGCGCTGCGCGGAACTGGCGCTCAACATCGATGTGGCGCCCACCGTGCTCGATCTCGCGGGTGTGCCGGCGCCGCAGGCCATGCAGGGACGCAGCCTCGTCCCCCTCGTGCGCGGCGAACGCACCACCTGGCGGCAGGACTCTTTCTGTGAGAACAACTTTTGCGTCCCGGCCCAGTACTACCCGACGATCGAAGGCGTTCGCACGACCCGCTGGAAGTACCTCCGCTATCCCGATGTGCAGCCCGTCTGCGAGCAGTTGTTCGACCTCGAGAAGGACGGGAATGAGGTGAACGACCTCGCCCCTGTGACCGCATACGCCTCGACGCTTGCCGATTTGCGCCGGCGCTGCGAGACACTGCGCGCCGCGGCATCACCCAGACGGCCCAACATTGTCTTGTTCCTCGCCGACGATCTGGGTTACGGCGATCTGGGTTGCCATGGGAATCCCCATGCCAGGACACCCCAGCTCGACGCCTTTGCGCGAGAAGCGGTGGCGTTGACGAACTTCCATGTCAGCCCGGTCTGTTCGCCCACGCGCGCGTCGTTGTTGACGGGCCGCCACCACTTCCGCACCGGCGTTTGCGACGTGTTCGGCCGGGGCTGCCAGATGGACCCGGCCGAGGTCACGCTGGCGGAGGCTCTGCGCCAGGCGGGCTACGCGACAGGCATTTTCGGCAAGTGGCACCTCGGCGACGACGCCCAGCGCGGCCCGCACGCCCAGGGTTTTGAGGAAGCCCTCGTTCACACCGGGCCGGCGCTGGGAAAGTACTTCGATCCCGAGCTGGTGCACAACGGCCGGCGCCGGAAGTTCACCGGCTATTGCATGGACATCTTCACCGAGCACGCCCTCGAGTTCCTGCGACAGAACCGCGCGCGGCCCTTCTTCCTCTACCTGCCCGCCAATCTGATCCATGTGCCCTTGCAGGTGAGCGAGGAACTCGCCGCGCCGTTCGCGGCCCTGGGGTTGGGGCCGCAAACCTCAAAAGTCTACGGCATGCTCCGGAGCGTGGACGACAGCTTCGGCCGCGTGCGTGCGACGCTGAAGGAGCTTGGCCTCGAAGACAACACGCTGCTGCTATTCGCTTCCGACAACGGCCCCTGCTCCAGCTCCGTGCCGACCAACCGCTTCATGGCCGGCTTGCACGGTTTGAAAGGCACCGTCTACGAGAACGGCATCCATGTGCCGTGCTTTGCGCGCTGGCCCGCGGGGTTCCGCAGCCCGGCGCAGGTCGCGCGGCTCACCGCGCATCTGGACGTGATGCCGACGGTGCTGGACGCGTGCGGCGTCGCGGTCCCCCCGGGTCTGAGGCTCGATGGCGCCAGCCTGCTGCCGCTGTTGCGTAACCCGGCCGCGGATTGGCCGCAGCGCACGCTGTTCTTTCAGTGGGACAGCGGCCAGCAACCCCGGCGCGGCCACGCCTTCTGTGTGTTGACGGAAAGATGGAAGCTCGTGCAGCCCTGCGGCATGGACCTGCCGGCCCAGCAGCACATCCGGGACCGTTACGCCGAGTTGTGCCGGCTGCAGGGCCGCGGCGAGCGCAGCATCGAAGGCCCGTCGCGTCCTGAGCTCTACGACATGGCCGCCGATCCCGGCGAGACGAGGGACCTCGCGGCGGCGCAGCCGGCCATGGTCGAGGCGATGCGGAAGCTGTATGAGGCGTGGTTTGATGAGGTTTGTCAACGCTGGTTGGATCGCGGACGGTGAATCTGGAGGTCGTAGGACGTGTCGGACCCGTACCGGGTATTTCTGTGGATGGAGACCTCGCGGACCTATGGGCGGTCCATTCTGCGCGGGATCGCGCGGTACTGCCGTCTCCACGGCCCGTGGGTATTCCTCCGCCGGGCGCCGTTTTACTGGGGTACCGGCGATACGCAGGGCTCCCTCAAGGCGCTGCGGGCCCTCGGCGCCCATGGCATGGTCCTGCGCGAGCAGGGCCAACGCGAACAGATGCTCCGCCTGCTTTCGCTCGAACTGCCCACGATCGTCTCGCCGTACACGGAGCCGTTCGCCGGTCCGCCCAATATCCTGACCGACGATGCCGCCATCGGGCAAATGGCGGCCACGTATCTCCTGGATCGAGGTTTCCGGCATTTCGCCTACTGCGGCTTTGGGGAGATGTACTACTGGTCGCGCCGGCGGGGCCGCAGCTTCGCTGGCTGCCTCCATGCGGCGGGCTTCGAGGTCCACTCGTACGAGTATGAGCAGCCGTGTACGAAGACGCCCCACGCCTGGGAGAAAGAACAGGGCATTCTGATCGACTGGCTCCGGGGCCTGCCCCAGCCGGTCGGCCTGATGGCCTGCAACGACGACCGCGGGCAGGATGTCCTGGAGGCGTGCAAGGCCGCTGGTCTACACGTTCCCGAGCAGGTGGCGATCGTCGGAGTCGGCAATGACGACCTGATCTGCGACCTGGCGGCGCCACGGCTGTCGAGCATCGCACTGAGCGCCGAAAAAGCCGGCTACGAAGCCGCTGCTATCCTGGACCGGTGGATGCGCGGCGACCCGAGCGGCGTGCCGGAGATCATCGTTCGTCCGAGCCGTGTTGTGACGCGGCAATCGACGGACGTATTCGCCGTGACGGACCGCTGCGTGCGGGATGCCCTGCGCTTTATCCACACCTACGCGCGGAAAGAGGCGATCCAGGTGGACGATGTGCTGGGAGCGGTGCTCGTGTCCCGCCGGAGTCTGTACGATCGGTTTGCCCGAACGCTGGGCCGGTCCGTGCACGAGGAGATCAAGCGGGTGCGCGTCGACGAGTTGGCGCGGCTGCTGATCAGCACGGATCTGCCCATGGCCCAGCTTGCCCCGCGGCTCGGCTGCTCGGACATCAAGAACCTGGCCCGGTACTTCCGGCAGGCCATGGGCGTGACGCCCTTGCAGTACCGCCGCCAGCATTCGCCGAAGTAGGGGACGAGGTGTTGCACAAAATGACGATTTTTTGTGCCGGAATGAGGTTGTGGGCGGTCCCTCCCCGGCGATAAACAATAATAGGATGGTGAAGGACCCGGCGGACGCCGACGGAGCAGGCGTGTCACCCGTGCCGTGAGGCATCGCTCTCAAAGGCATAACAATATTCCCATTTCGTGCGAAGGAGGACAACCATGCGCAAGAGACTTACTCTCCTGATGGTTCTCGGACTTGTCTTGAGTGGCTTTGGCGTAGGCCCCGCGGGCGCGGCTGACCCGAGCCTGGTCGGCTGGTGGCCCTTGGATGATGGTTCCGGCACGATTGCCGCCGAGGCCAGCGGCAAGAGCGTCGACGGAACCCTCTTCGGCAACCCCGTCTGGAGTCCGGACGGCGTCATCAATGGTTGCCTCCGCTTCGACGGCACGGACGATTATGTCTTCATCGACGGCCGGTTCAAATTGGCCACGTACACAATGGGCGTCTGGTTCCGGGACGACTCACCCGGACAACGGGACATTCTCTCGGCCTATGCCCCCACCGTACTGCACGGCATCCTGCTGGAGGTGGGGACCGACGGCCGGCTGCGGTTCCTGCATCGCTTCCCCCTGGGGACCGGCGGCGGCAGCAATGTCTACAGCACCGCCACCTATGCCGATGCGGCATGGCACCATGCGGCGCTCACGAAATCCCCCACGGAAATCGTGTTGTACGTGGACGGCAAGGAGGTGGGGAAAGTCGCCGACACCAGCGTCTTCGATCCCACGGATTACTTCGGCCTCGCGCTGGGATGCCTGGACAACGAGCGCGGCCTGGCCCGGATGTTCCTGGGGGCCATGGATGACGTGCAGATCTACAACCGGGCACTGTCGGCCGCCGAAGTTCTGAAGATCATGGCAGGCCTGGCGGACAAGGCGCTCGCCGAGAACGTCAGCCCCGCGGATGGTGCGACGGATGTACCGCGCGATACGACCTTGAACTGGCGCGCCGGCCAGTACGCCGGGACGCACGACGTGTACTTCGGCGTCGCCAGGAACGACGTGAACAACGCGACGCGGACCGACACGACGGGCCTCCTGGCCGGCAAGGGTCAGGTCGACAACACCTTCGATCCTTCCGGCCTGCTCGCTTACGGACAGACCTACTACTGGCGGATCGATGAGGTGAACCAGACCCCCGACAATACCATCTTCAAGGGCAGCGTCTGGTCCTTCACCGTCGAGCCGTATGCGTATCCCGTCAAGCCCGTGCAGGCCACGGCTTCCAGCGCCCAGGCCAACATGGGCCCAGAGAAGACGATCGATGGCTCCGGCATGACGGGGGACCAGGCCGGCACCGCGGCCAATACCATGTGGGTCAGCAAAGGGGTGCCGCCCAACTGGATCCAGTACGAGTTCGATGCCGCGGACAGGATCCATGAGATGCGGGTGTGGAACTCCAACCAGTCGGTCGAGCCGTTCGTCGGTTTCGGGGCCAAGGACGTGACGGTCGAGTACTCCACCGACGGCACTGCGTGGACGGCGTTGGCCGGCGTCCCGGCCTTCGGCCAGGGGACCGGTCTGCCGACCTATACCGCCAACACCGTGGTCAACTTCGGCGGCGCCCTGGCGCAGTACGTCAAGCTGACGATCAACAAGAACTGGAACGGGGCGATCCCGACCACCGGACTGAGTGAGGTCCGGTTCTCCCAGATCCCCGTGCAGGCTCGGGCTCCGCAGCCGGCGACCGCGGCCACCGGCGTCCCGGTGGATACCAAGCTGGATTGGCGCCCGGGCCGGGAGGCGAAATCGCATACCGTCTTGCTCAGCACCGACCAGGCCGCCGTAGCCGCGGGAACCGCTCCGGCGCAGACCGTGGCGGACCACGGCTTCGACCCCGGGGCCTTGAGCTTCGGCACGACCTACTACTGGAAGGTCGATGAGGTCAATACGGTCACCTATCCGGGTCCCGTCTGGAGCTTCACCACCCAGCAATACGCCGTCGTGGACGATTTCGAGAGCTACACGGACGACGAGGGCAGCCGGATCTACGAGACCTGGATCGACGGCTGGACCAACGGCACCGGGTCGATCGTCGGCTATATCCAGGCGCCCTTTGCGGAACAGAAGATCGTTCACAGCGGCCGGCAATCCATGCCGGTGGAATACAACAATGTCAAGACGCCGTACTACTCGGAGGCCCAGCGGACCTTCGATACACCTCTGAACTGGACGACCAGCGGCGCCGATACCCTGGCGCTGTACTTCCGTGGGCGTGCCCCGGCTTTCGCGGACAAAGGCAACAACGCCTTCACCGTTAGTGCCAGCGGCACCGATATCTGGAACAATGGCGACCAGTTCCGCTTTGTCTACAAGAGTCTCAACGGCAACGGCACCATCACGGTGCGCGTCGACAGCATCGGCAACACCAATGTCTGGGCGAAAGCAGGCCCGATGATCCGCGATAACTTTGACGCCGGCGCCAGGAACGCCTGTATCGTGGTCACGCCGGGCAGCGGCGTGTCGTTCCAATGGCGCGACACCACCAACGGGGCCTCCGCCAGCAGCGCGACGACCGGCCTGGTGGCGCCGCATTGGGTGCGCCTCACCCGGACCGGCAACATCTTCAAGGCCGAGCGTTCGGCGGACGGCAAGACCTGGACCCAGCAGGGCGTGGATACCACCATCCCGATGGGGGCCAACGTCTACGTCGGCCTGGCGGTCACCAGCCATGATGCGTTGCTGACCACCACGGCGGAGATCTCCAACGTCGCCACCACCGGCACGGTCACCGGGTCGTGGCAGGTGATGGCCCTCGGCGCCGCCATGCCGACCAACAGTCCCGCGCCGCTGTACGTCGCGGTCGAGGACAAGGCCGGCAAGAGCAAGACCGTGGTCCATCCGGATGCGGCCGCCGCGACCCTGGCCGCCTGGACCGAGTGGCGGATTCCGCTGAGCGATCTGAGCGCCGGCGGGGTCAACCTGGCCGCCGTGAAGAAGATCACGATCGGCCTCGGCGACAAGGCCAGCCCCAAGCCGGGCGCCGCCGGGCTCATGTACCTCGACGATATCGGCTTCGGGCATCCGAGCAAATAGCCCGCCGCCGCGATCGTGCCCCCCTGGGGCGCGCGAGAACACCAAAGCGGGACGTCGGTCCACCGACTGGCGTCCCGCTCTCTTTTGGCCCCCCGGTCCCCCGGCCGAGCCGCCGGGTGCGCCTGCCAATACGGCGGCGGTTCTTCGTAGGACGAGCGTCCCCGCTCGCCTAAGAAGCATGGGCGTCCCGCCCATGAATTCCAGATCACGGGCAAGATGCCCGCGCTACGACGTTGTGCGAAGACGTACGATGGCAATGGCGAGCGGGGACGCTCGCTGTACGCAGAGGAACGCGCGTGGTACGCGGCCCAGACCGCCATGTCTTCTGGGCTCATCTGGTTTCAGCGTGCCTGCCACCCGGGCAGGGACCCCGCCCTCTGGGGCTTCTGCCCTCCCCTGCTACCCAGATCCCAGCGACGCGTCACACTCCCGGGCGCCGTCCCCGTACCAACCCCAAAGAGGCGGTTCAGGGGCGTGGACGTACGCTCGTGCGCGCCGCCCGTCCAGCATCTGAACGACGTCGTGTGCAGTTTGGACCTTCTCCGGAGACGGTTCATGGGCCGAACCCTTCTTGAAGACGGCCCATAGTATGAAGTGTGATGGTTGATTTTTGACGTCTGATTTGAAGAGGCGCGGAGGCATCTGCCTTCACACTTCAAACATCAGACTTCCTCGTGGTCTCTTCTGCTTCCGGGCACGGGTGATCTTCCCAACCGCACATCATTCCAAGCGAGCTACGCTCAAGCCGGATCGGCCCTCTGATTCGCTTCCCGGTTTGTTTCCATGCCGGAACCTTTCCCTCCTGACGGGCGTTTCGGTGCGAAAGACCCAGAGCGCCAAGTCTTGATACATGGCGCTCTGACCTGACAATCCGGGCTGGCGCCCCCGAAAACGGGGTTTTTGACCCTCGGCCGCTCGCCTTTGGCGCTCTGATTGGCGCTCTGACCAGACGCGGCCCCAAACGCGGTGCGGCCCCGTCCCGCCCGCCCGCGAGCCCAGCGGGAGCCGGCCGTCTCCCCATCCCCATCCCCGCCCGTTCGAACCGGTATGAGAACCTCGATACAGCCGGCGGCAACCCCAAAATGGGTCACTGTGCCGAATATCCCCAAGACATAACAGCCGGCCGCCGGTGTCGTAGCGGTAGGCCGCCGATGCCCCGCGACCCCATTCAGGCACCTGTCAAGCCAGAATGGAATGGTGAATAAGTAGGACTTAACCCCATTCTTTCCGTGATGATCCTTCCCAGCATTTCGGCTTTTGGTTTCTTCCCGTGCAGATTATTCTGTAGTCGATCTGTTCGTCGTCGGGACAGACTATGAACCAGTAACAACCTGTTTGGGGAACATGCCATGCCGGCTCGCCTCGTGATGATGCTTTCCATCGTAGGGGTCGTTTCCTCGGTTCTCGTTGCGCAGGAATTGCCACCCCTTCCCACGATTGGTTATGAGGTCGTGGACGATCTGTCGTATTCGCAGCAGACGGCACAAGCGCTGTGGGAGCCGATGGGCGGGACGAAACCGGTCTCCCTCGTGGATATCCAGGGGCGCCAGGCCCTGCGGATGCCGTGTCAGTTCCGGAACAACCCGGTCGAACGGGCCTCCTGGGATCGGCGGCTCACGCTGGATCTGGCCTGGCGCACGGGTGTGCAGTTTCTCTTCTACTGCCGGGATGCGACGCCGGTATCCAACTTCACCGTCTACCTGCATAGCGGCGATGGCTGGTACCGGGGCAATTTCGACGCGTCTTCCACGACCACTTGGACGACGGTCCGGATCCACAAGAAGGACATGGCGGTCGAGGGCCGTCCGGCGGGGTGGGGCAAGATCGATACGATTCGCATCTCTGCCTGGCGCGGTCAAGATGCCGACACGGAGTTCTATATCGCGGGGCTGGGCCTCTTCGGCGCGGGCGGGAAGGTCGCCATTATTCACAACGACTCCGTGGCCGCCACCGCCCCGGGAGAGCTCGAATCGGTGCAGCGCTACACCGAGGTCATGGCCCAATTCTTCGACCGCGTGGGTCTTTCTTACGTCGTTGTGAGCGACCTCGATGTTACCGCGGAGAGGCTCAAAGGCACGCAGCTCGTCATCCTCCCCTACAATCCGAGAGTGCCGGATGGCGTCGTGAACGCGCTCGCCCGCTTCCTCCGTGGGGGCGGAAAGCTCCTCGCCTGTTACCGCCTCCCGCAGGAGCTGGAAGCGGCGGTGGGGATTCGCAACGGTGCACACGTACCCCAAAAGTACGCAGGCTACTTCGCCTCGATCCGGCCCGCCGAGAAGGCCCTCGAGGGGATGCCGCCGGTGACGCTGCAGAGTTCGTGGAACATCAACGAGATGGCGCCCGTCGCAGGCCAAAGTTACGTGGCCGCGTGGTGGCATGCCGGCGATGGACAATCCACCGGCAACCCCGCGGTTCTCGTCAGCGGCAACAGTGTCTGCCTGACTCATGTCCTCCTCGCGGACGACCAGGCCAACAAGACGCGGCTGCTGCTGGCGATGGTCGGTCACCTGGTCCCGGACCTGTGGCGGGACGCGGCCGGCGGCGCGGTGGAACGGATCGGCCGGCTCGGTCCCTACGAGAGCTATGACGCCGCCTATCGAGGCATTCAGGCACTGGTCTCGACGTCAAGTCCGGCTCTCACGGCCCTGCAGGCCGCGGATCAGGGGCGTAAGGAAGCCCTGGCCCGGTTGTCCGAGGGCCGGTTCCCGCAAGCCCTCGCGGCCGCCGAGGAGGCGCAGCAGTTCATGATCCACGCTTACTGCCTGGCCCAGACCCCCCTGCCGGGCGAGCATCGGGCCTTCTGGTGCCACAGTGCGTTCGGCGTGGACGGCCTGACCTGGGATCAGGCCATCCAGCGCCTGGCGGACAACGGCTTCACCGCGATCCTGCCGAACATGCTGTGGGCGGGTGTGGCCTTCTATCCAAGCGACGTGCTGCCCACCTCGGCCACCGTGCGCGACAAGGGCGATCAGATCGAATCGTGCCTGGCGGCGTGTAGGAAGTACGGCGTCCAATGCCACGTCTGGAAAGTCAACTACAACATGGGCTGGGCCACCGACAAGGCGTTCGTCGCGCAGATGAAGGCAGAGGGCCGGACCCAGGTAACCTACAGTGGTGCTGCGAATGAGCGGTGGCTCTGCCCTGCGCACCCGGACAACCAGAAGCTCGAAATCGAATCCCTGCTGGAAGTCGCACGGAAATACGACGTGGATGGTCTGCATTTTGACTATATCCGCTACCCCGATCGCGACGGCTGTTTCTGCGCGGGCTGCCGGACCAGGTTTGAGGCGATCCTGCGCCGGAAGGTCAAGACCTGGCCGGCGGAGGTGCGCAGCGATGCGGACCTGGCCGCCAAGTGGCTGGACTTTCGCCGCCAGCAGATCACGACGGTCGTGGCGGCGGTTGCCGAGCAGGCCCGCGCCCTTCGACCGGGGCTCAAGATCTCCGCGGCGGTCTTTCGCAACTGGCTGACGGACCGCGACACCGTCGGGCAGGACTGGAAGCTCTGGTGCGAGCGAGGCCACCTCGACTTCGTCTGTCCCATGGACTACACGGCCTCGGGCAGCCAGTTCCGGCATATGATCGAGCAGCAGCTCCCCTGGGCCGGCAAGGTCCCCTGCTATCCGGGGATTGGCCTGAGCACCTGGAGCGACGCCACGGATATCTGCCGGCTGATCGAGCAGATCGACATCACCCGCCAGCAGAAGACCGGCGGTTTCACGATCTTCAACTACGGCTTCGCTGAAGCGACCCAGGTTCTGCCCCTGCTGGGAGAAGGCATGACGAAGGACTGAGCCACACCCGCCGGACCCGGGAGGTCGGACACAGAGACTGTCTTGTCCGTACGAACGACGAAGAAAGGAGAAGAGGCGGTTCCGGGGCGAGGCGAATCGTCCCTTCCTTGCCCTGGGCCCGGTCTGCCGCGAACTCGGCGTTCAGGCCCAGAGTAAGATCTCAGGGAGGTCCTGCGTGCCCGGAAGACTCTCTGAGGAGCCGGGCACAAATGGACGGCCTTCGGCCGAGCTCGGTCTTACGCGGCGCCCAGGAGAACGAGTCTCATCATAGAAACCTCCCTCATCCGCTGGTGGGCGGTTCTTCAATTGCCACCCGGAAACTGGCTCAGGTGTACGAAGAACTCGGTCGTAATCGGTATAAGGTATACGGTCCTGGTATATAGAGTGCCCCAGACCTTAGTGAGGAAATTGCTGAGGGGGCGCGGCCGGACAATGCGTCCCGGAGATCGTAGAAGTAGATGAAGGTAGGTTCTGGTCCAGGGATGGAAAAGGAAGAAGTTGCGTCACTCCGAACGGAAAGGAGATCAAGCCATGAGCACCACCAAAGTCAACACGAAGGCGGAGACGGCGGCGAAGCGGAAACAATAGGAAGGACTCGAGGAACTGCAGGTCCGCGAGCCGGAGCAGGCGATGAAAGCCGAGCCGCAGCGGGAACACCGGTGGTTGGAGCAACTGGTCGGTGAATGGACCTTCGAAGGCAAAGCGATCGTGGCGCCCGGCAAGCCGCGGGAGAAGTTCCAGGGAATCGAGAACGTGCGCTCGCTCGGGGGCCTCTGGATCGTGGCCGAAGGAGAGGGCGAGATGCCGGAAGGCGGGCCGGCGACCATGATCCTGACGCTCGGCTACAGCCCGCAGCGGAAACGGTTCGTGGGCACGTTTACCATGTCCATAATGAACCACCTGTGGGTGTATGATGGCGGCCTGGATGCCGCCGAGAAGGTCCTGACGCTGAACACCGAAGGACCCGACATGAGCGCCGAAGGCAAGATCGCGAAGTTCAAGGATGTGATCGAGTTCAAGACTGCCGACCACCGCACGCTGAGGTCGCACATTCTGGGCGACGACGGAAAGTGACATGAAGTGATGACCGCCGACTATCGCCGGCGGAAATAGCCGTTCCGGCGTCGTACGCAGCGGTTGTGAAATGCAGAGGGCCCTGCTGCGACGGCAGGGCCCTCTGTGTGGCGGATAGGCATGCCTCTTGCCTCCCGTGGGGACATCCATGATAATGGCGGGAGATTGTCGGGAGGCTACGACGATGCCTAGGCCAACAAGTGCGTGGAAGATACCGTGGCTCGGACTGCTCGCCCTGCTCGCTCCGGCGGCAGCGGCGCGCGAGCGGACCGGGACAGTGCCGGACCCGCTGTCGGCGGGACCGTTCCCCGTGGGTGTCACGACGACGGTATTCGTCGACAGCAGCCGGACCGACAACCTGACCAAACAGCCGCGCACCCTGGTCACGGAGATCTGGTACCCCGCGACGGAGGCCGCGCGGCAGATGCCCCGGAACAAGTACTCCGACTTCATCCCGGGCGGCATCACGCCGGAAATCGACGCGCTGATCGCCAAGACCTACAAAATGAGCGCCGCCGAGGTGGACAAGCTCTACGGGAACGAGGCTCATCGCAACGCCCCGGTGCGCGAGGGGCATTTTCCGCTGGTGGTCTTCTCGCACGGCAACGGCGGCTCCCGCCATCAGAACACCTTCTGGTGCGACTGCCTCGCCAGCCACGGCTACGTGATCGTCGCGCCCGACCACACCGGCAACGCCCGCTGGACGATTCTCGACGGCAAGCCCATCGTGGCCCAATCCGCCGAGCGGATGAATTCCGCGCGGGACCGGCCGGTCGACGTGTGCTTTCTGCTCGACCAGATGATCCGCTGGGACCAGGGCGCGGACCGGCGTTTCGCGGGCCGGATCGACACGGCGCAGGCCGCCGTCGCCGGCATGTCCTTCGGCTCCTTCACCGCCCATTGGGCGGCCGATCGCGACCCGCGCTTCCGGGCGGTGGTCGCGATGTCCGGCGCGCCGCCCACGCACACGAACCTGACCGTGCCGTCGCTGCGAATGCTGGGTACGGAAGACCGCACGCTGGGCGTCCTGGGCAATACCCTGATCCGCGCCAATCACGTGCAGCACACGGGTCCCGCGTTCCTGCTCGAATTGAAGAACGGCGGCCATTACTCCTTCACCGACGTTTTCAAGATCAACAAGAACTTCGGCGACGGCATCGGCGCCGGCCGGCGGCGGGATACGAACGAGCCCTTCGAGTTCACCTCGATGGAGTTGACCTACCGGATCGTCAATTCCTGCAGCGTGGCGTTTCTGGGTTACTACTTGAAGGGTCAGGACGAGTACGGGACGTTCTTGACCGGGAACCACTGGCCCGAGATCGTGAACTGGGAGGTGAAAGGGCTGGTGCGCCTGCCGCCCCAGTACCCGAAGCTGAATCCGGAACCTTTTGGCAAGGGGATCTTCGGCCATGTGCGTGCCGGGGGCAAGATCCGGGGCTCGCCCCAGTCCCTTCGTGCCCTGGCGGAGAATCCGTACGTGGCCGGGACGCAACTATCCTACTGCTGGTCGGAGTTGGAGCCGCAAGAGGGCCAGTATCGGTGGGACATCATCGAAGACGACATGGACGTCTGGGCGCAAAACGGCAAGAAATGCTGGCTGGAGGTCGCCACGGCGTTCCGCTGGGACCCGAGCGGTCGCCTGGGGGTGCCGGCATGGGCGTACGACAAGGGCGTGCCCAGGATCCAGGCGGCCGGTTCCGCGCCGTACCCGGTCTATTGGCATCCGCTCTACCTGGAGTTGTGGGGGAAATTCGTCACCGCGTTGGGGCGGAAGTTCGATGGCGATCCGCGGCTCGAGTGGGTGGCCGTCGGGGGACATACCACCGGGACCGAGCCGCGGCTCTCGTCGAAGGAGAATGACCTCGTGATGGAGCAATGGGTCAAAGCCGGCTTCGATGGGTTCACGCCGGAAGGCGTCTATCTGCAGCGGGCGATTCTCCCGATTTACCGGATGTTCCGCATCGCGTTCCGCCGGACGCCCGTCAGTGCCACGTTCATTTCGGTCGGGGAGTTCTCCGAGGTGATGAATCGTTTTGCCGCCGAACAGGGCTTCATGCTTACCAGCAATGGGTTTGGTGCGCGGGCCGCCACCCGCAGCGCCCGGACGACCATGCGGCAGCGGCAGGAAACCTGGGGCACGAAGGTGGCCTATGCCGAATTCGGGCCCTCCGGCCGGGATTCCCGCTTTCTGCAGGAGGACTTCGTGAAACCCCCGGGAGTGACCGTCAAGGAAATGCGGGATGCGAAGTACACCGCCCGGTTGATGGACATCTACCGCGGCGCGATCGGCGATGACCACGACCCGTCCCTCGAGCCTCACAGTCGGCTCAGCTATGTGCCGCTGTCGGAACGGGCGCCCGCGGTGGAGACGGAGCAGGAGTGGAACGCCGCCTTGAAGTGGGCTTGCGAGCATTTGGAGAAGTGACCGCCCACGCAGCGCGGGCCCGAGAGAGATGCGCCGGGACTCTGTTCGGCCGGCCCCGTCCACCTGAATGGCCCCATATCACTCGCTATCGTCCCGGGACTCCGCGGGAGAAGACACCATGGTTCCGAGGGAACTCCAGCTGGTTGGCCCGTGCCTCATCTCTGTCACGATCATGATGGCCGGAGGGGACGCTCGGGCTCAAGGGGTACGTGGGTCGCCCGCGCCCCGGCAGGGTCGCGTCAAACATCTGGGACGCAACTCCGGGACGCCGCACTGGTCACCGGCATCTTGAGCCGGCTCCTTACAGGTTGCCCCGTGCCGTGCGCCAGCGGCAAGCTGCGCTTGCCGCTGCCGGCCACGCCTGCGGGTTCTTCTGGGCTTCACACACACCCTCCCAGGGTTCACGGCAGCACGCCGAACTCGTCACACCCGATGTCGAGGCGCACACCCGCCGGACGCGACTGACCGTCGAGATCGAACAGGACCCACGCAGAAACCAGGGCCGGATCGCCGGCGTCGATACAGGGTGAGCCGGCCGTCAGGTGATAATCACCGTTACTCCAGACCGCGTTCGTATCGCCCGGCACCGCACGCGTGCCCGGGTCGGCCGCGCTGACCCAGCGGCCCGCCCGGACAAACGCCGGGTCCGCATCGATGTTGCCCACGCCATCATGGCCGCCCTCGACGTTGCAGTGGATCACCGTCGCCGCGTCGACGGTGATTTGTGCGGTCCCCGCCGGCCCGCCGTTGGCGCGCACGATCGTGTTGACGACAACCGGCTTGCCGCCCCGCAGCCCCGGGCCGCGGTTGCCGACGATCGTGCACTGCAGGACCTGCGCCAGGTTGTACGCGATCTTGCGGCCTTCGCGGGAAGCCCACATCTCGAGGCCGTCGCCGCCGTTGCCCGCGACGATGCAGGTCGCCAGCGTGGGGTTGGCCCCTTCCCATAACTTCATTCCCGCCTCCGCATTATCGACAATCCGGCACAAGTGGATCACCGGGGCCGCGCCCTGGCAGTAGATGCCCCGGGTCGCGCCCGTGATCGTGAAGCCTGCCAGGACGGAGTTCGCGTCCTCGCCGTGGGCGAACACCACGGCGTCCGCGCTGCCCTGGATCACCGTCGCCGCGACCACTGCCGGATCGAACGGGTCCTGCGAACGGATCGTCAGGGCCTTGCCCTGGAACGAGACGGTCTCCCGGTACGTGCCGGGGGCCGCGACGATCACGTCGCCGTCCGTGGCCTCCTGGACGGCGTGCCGCATGTAGTTGTACCGGGTTCCTTTTGTCGTGTTTTCCACGGGCCCCTCCGCCACGGTCAGGGGCGGCACCACCAGCTCGATTCCCGTACCGCTCCCAAGGTTGCGCGAGTACTTCCTGTCGGTGGGATTGTTCCAGTGCTCGTGGACGCCGAGGCTCGCCAGCCGCGTCCCGTCGCCGTCGGGATCGTAGCCGACGCGCGACGGCGGGTTGTCCGCCTGCGCGGCTTCGTGCAGGTAGTTATCCACGCCGGACCCGGTGCAGTCCGTCTCCAGCGGCTCGTTCCGGACGAAATCGAGCGCGACCGAGTCGATCGCGACCGGATCCTGGGACAGGAACAAGCTGGACGTCCAGTCGTTGCCGAACGAGTTGAAGCGGATGACCTCCGCGCTCTGGTTCCGCGCGGCGTACAAGCCGTCGATCAGGTACAGCAACGTCTTACCGCCCAGGTGCGGGTGGCCGATCAGATCGACGAGGCAATTGTATGAGCCCATGGCCCGATTGCGGTCGCCGAAGGAGTGCAGCGGCGCGGGCGTCCAGCCGCCGTTGCTCGGCCAGTAGATTGAGCCGAAGTGATTCTTGCCGCAGAACGTCACGCCGAACAGGCTGTGCGAGCGCAGCAGCGCCATATTGATGAGGTACTTCGCCTCGGTGACAACACGCGGCGGATACGCGCGGGCGCCGCCGGGGATGGTCGCATCGGCGAAGCGGATGGGCTGGCTCGTGTCATGGACGGCGCCGACTCGGCCGTTACGCGTCGAGCTGCAGACGAACTGCACCGCCTGGAAGTCCGGATTGCCCCGGACCTTGGTGAAGATCGGGTCGCCGATGTAGCGGGCGGCGTCGTAGATCGTGATGGCCGTGGCGGGCACGCCCGCGACATGGACGAGCTGATCGAGCAGGGAATGAACCATCTGCGGGCTCGGCATGCCGGCGCGCGGGCCCCAGGTGCCGCCGCTGTCCTGGTTCATGTTGATCTTGAGGACGACCTTCTCCCCCCTGCTGTATCCGATATCGCCCAGATTATGGGTCCGGTTGAAGTAGCGGAACAGGGCATCCCACGCGGCGCGATCGCTCGCGGCGCCGGTCAGCGTTCGCAGGGCCTGCGCGACCATCACATCCACCGCGTCCTGGTTGACGTGACGGTCCTCCCACCAGGCGCCGGTCACGCCGTCCCACAGGGTCGATTCGGGATCGTGGACCCAGACGACTCGCCCGGGATGGATGCCCCGGCCGATGCCGAGCGGACGGTTGGCCGGCTCGCTTGGGGTCCAGGCAGCCTGTACTCCGCGGTCACTCGTAATGCTCAGCGAGCACCACAGGGCACCAACCGCCACCGCCAGAAACGCACCGGCGATCACGTAGCGCGATTGCGCCGCCAGAGATCGGGCCCTGCGATAGGCCGCCCACGACGCGAGCAGGCCTGCCACCCATATGACGAATCCGCCGGCCAGCGGCCCTGCAAGGCGCTGACAGGGATAAGCCGCGCGCGACGGCTTGGGTAGAACACGGACCAGAAACCACAGCAGTGAGACCAGCCCGAGCAGCGGGAAGACGCAATACAGCCAGCCATGTTCTCGCCGCTGCGGGATGCAACGCCCCGTCCGGGGACAAACCCTCGTAGTTCTCTCCTCATGGTTCTTCGACATTGTCGCCACCTCCCGTGGTCCGGAGTTCTTCATGGTAGATGCGAGCCGGGAATCTGCCGGTGGTGCCACTCCCGGTGTGCAGATAATCCGAATACCGTCCTATCGGCGTCGTCCCCCAGTATGTTATCAGGCGGACCCTTGTGGAGCAACTACGGCAATCAGACCTGCGGCAGCCTGGTGTATGTCAAAGTATAGGGCGGGCAAATCCTCCTCCGTAGTCTTGGCACGGTCCATAGGTTTAGGACGCACCGCCCTATATGTCAGAGGTAGCAATGAGCAACTTCGCTCTCATGGTAGCCGGTCCGGGAAACTTGGCAAGAAGAAAATACCCAGATTTTCCATACCGCCCCATTACCCACACCGCCCCCCGCGGATAATCCCGATCGTAGACGGACGCGCCCCGGGCATGCCCCGTCAATCCGCCTTGGCTTCCTGACGCTTCGGTTCCCTCTCGTCTGCTTCCTTGAGGCGCGATACGCGGCCGTTGGGCTTCCACAGCCAGGCATCAAACAGTTCTGCGGATCGATCGTCGTCCACCTCGGAACGGAAGATCGTGCTTCTGCGCCACGCGGCGATCGCACCGCTGATCTTCTCGCCCTCCTGTTGGGATAGTCCTGTCCCCTCGTGCTCGAGCGGATCGCTCTTGAGACCGTACATGGTGACGGTCTCTCGTTCCGGGTCGTACACGTACTTCCGGTCGCCCTGGACGAAGCCCGCCGGGCCCTGGTGCATCCATCCGGAGAAATACACCCTGCGGTCCGCCGGTAGCGGCCGCAACGCATCGACCCCGTCAAAGCCCATCGCGCCAGCGTCGAATCCAAGCAGCCCCAGGAGCATCGGCGTCACGTCCAGCGAGCTGACCGGCGCCGTGATCCGCCGACCCGCGTCGATCAGATGCGGTGCCCGCAGACACAGCGCGATCCGCAGCACCTCCTCGAAGGCCAGCCGCTCGTGGCCGTGGATGCGGTGTTCGCCGAAGCCCTCTCCGTGATCGCCCACGACGCACAGGATCGTGTCCTGGCCCAACCCGAGGTCCGCGAGCTGCACATCGAGCGCCGCCAGGAAGCGATCGGTGTACGCGACCGTCTGCAGGTAGCGCTCGGTCGGCTCCCGGCCCTGCGGGCCGTACCATGAGGGCACCTCGTACGGATCGTGGGTCACCGAGCATAAGACCACCAGCAGGAACGGCCGGCGGTCCGACTCGATCCACGCGCGGATCGGGTCCAGCAGGGCGAATTCGTCCGACCCGAGGTAGCCGACGTGCTGGTTCGGATCATTCAGGTTTTCGCGGGACCAGAAGTCATCGAATCCCAGGTTGTGCACGAGTCCCGGCCGGGATTCGAAACTACCCTTCGCCGATTGGAAGAAGGCCGTCCGAAAGCCCAGGGTCTGCCGCAGGATGGTGGCCAGGCTCGCGTAGGGCTGGTCGACCGGCACGGTCTCCGCGATGTCCTGTGACGCCGAGGGCACGCGCCCCGTCAGCAGGGCGAACAGCGCTTTGGTCGTGTGGGTTACAACCGAGCGGGCACTCGTGAAGGAGACGCCCTGCGCAGCCAACGTGGACAAATAGGGCGTCGGCCCGCCCGGCCGGCCGGCTCCTTGTGGCGCGATCCCCCCCTGCTCGGCCGCCAGCGAGGTGCAATCGTATTGGACGCCTTCGAGCACCACGACCACGATGTTGTGGTTGATCCGTGGCCGTGCGAGTTGCGCCTTGACCTCGCCGGCGCGCGGCAAGCGCCGCGTCGCGTTCTTGAAATCGCTCCGCGCGACATGACGATATTGCGGCAGCACGAACGCCAGGATCGCCCGCGCCTGGCAATTCCAGCGCAGCCCGGCCGCCGCGACGGGCGTGGAGCCGAGATTCGAGACCGCCGCGTCGCCGCCCAACGCCACCAGCCCGATCATCAGCGATCCGGCGATCCGCAGGCGAAAACGCCCGGCATGATGTGCCGGCCGCGGCGCGCGCGCCAGAATCGGAAAGAACAGCATCAAGGCCACAGCGCTCGGGAGCAGCAGAGCCGCCGCCACACCCGGCATGCGGACCAGGCTCACGACCACCAACCAGCCGATGTTCAGCGGATCACGCACCAGCGGGTGAACGTCCATGGGCAGAATCTGCGTACCGGTGCGCACCAGCCAGCCGGCATTCATGACCGACCATGTGCAGACCAGTGCCGCCACGATCAGCGCGCTGCGGACCACACGTCTCCTGGGCCACAGGTAACACGCCCCCACCAAAACCGCCTCCAGGATCACCAGCACGCCAATATCCGTGAGAACCCAATGGTGGTATTCGTGCATCAGGTCATAGCGCGCCGCATAGTACAGCTTCGCCCCCAGATTGCACAGAAGCGAGCCCAACAGAATCGCCGTACAGGCCCGTGGCGCCAGGAACTCGTACACCGCCCTGCCCTGCGCACGGCTCCATCCAATTCCTGCGTCTTGGCGCGGACTCTCGATCATACGCGCAGCATACCCTACTCATTCTGCAATAGCAAGAACACCGCCCACCCTGCCGCCTTCGACCTGGATTTGCAGCTAATCTCTCCTGATGGTAGTCGTCTCCCACCAATGCCTATTGCAGCCCCCCGGCGCCCGCAGCCCAGCGCCAGTGCCTTCCCAGCTCTGTCATCTCACACCAGTCTCCGTTGAAGTCCGCCACACTGTGCGTACCGCACACGCTTCGCGAACATCCAGTGCGTCCTATAAGACACGTTGTATTGTCATCATAAACGCTGCTACTGCACATATCCCCTATATTACCCACCTTAACCACTCCAGCGACCCACTCGTTCAATGTCGCCGCACAACGACATCATTGTGGCCAACAACCAGATAACAAGCCTCTCGGCAGTTCTCGCTTGGCATACAGCACGGCCAGCATACCAAGTAGACAAAGCATCGCACATGACGTGCAAGACAAGCGCCGCCCGAGCATGCTGGTGCCGTGGAGCCGCATATGCGCCCACATACAGCCATACGAACCGCTAGCCACAACCATGGAATCAACGACCAACCACAACAACGGGCAAGGACAGACGTCCAAGCGTCAACCAGGCACATTGCACTGCAAGACCAAGACGCCCCAAACATCATCCGTCACTCCAGGCCCCTGTGATCAAGCCTCAACAGAACCCTCTCCCAACGATGCTGCTCCAGCAGACCATCTCACCATACCGTTCGTTTGAGCAAAGCGCAGCCAGGCCACCACGGGTATCATCCAGGAATGACGGAAAACACAACCAAGCCACAGCCACCATGCTGGAGGAATGTTAAGACCGGTCTCGTGCGTCTCGCGTCCAGCGATCCAGCCTCATTGAAACAGAAACCACCAGCTCACGCCTCATCGAATACCGTTCTTAGCGACTACAGAAGAGAAGGACAAGCACCACGTGGAGACCGGTCCGTCCTGTAACGAACGCATAAACAGGCCAGTGTTCCACGTGACACATACTCGTGCCAGCAAGCTCCACATGGAATACTAGTATCGCCAAGCCATACCGATGATGGCTCTTCTTCCACGTATGCCATGACGGTTTCTCTTGGCCAGAATCATGCGAGCGTTCTGTCCACAAGAATGACAACCTCGCAGGGAAGAAGACATCACGAGTCTCACGGAATTCCATTTTGTCGTCTGGGTTGTCAGTGCGCGAAGCCTGTCGTCGAAGCAGACAGTAGAGCGCTACGTTGGAACCTGCCAATCGCGTTTTTTGCCGAATTCTGGCAGCCGAATTCCTTCGCGAGGACCACATTCGTCTGGACTTCTGGTCCGTTTCTTGTACCCGTTTCTCTCGATTGACACGCTTCGTATGTCCACGGTGGCGAGCGATGCATTCCACGCGTGGTTGCCTCGGCTGTTCCAATCGGCAACAAGGCGATGTTTTGGACAACCGCATCGTCGTTCTCTTGCCAGATTTTGACCGGGGTCTTGGCTGACTGGCGTTGGCCGTACAAACCACGGCGGGACCACCGATGCGTCACGAGAGAACGCGCGCAAGCCAGATCTAACTTTACTCCTGTCGTTGCCTGTCGCATTTGCCGCTCAAGTACCGCATGGCTGATGGGACAAGTACGTTGTGCAGATCAGGCCGTTGGAGCGCGGAAGAGACCAGTGCTACCGATGGACGTGGCCTTCGTTTCCAGAAAAGTATGGCGTTGTCATCACGGCCGAGCCGAATGATGTGCGATGCACTAGGTCGCTGAAGCAGTGTTCCACGTGACACAACTGCGCTATTCTGCGAAGAAGTCGCGCGGAAATATGAATAAGTTATGGATAAGTTGCCGAAAAGACATTGAGAGTTGCTTCCTGTATCATATATAATCTACGGCTCGCAAGGCCGCACATCATCAGGAACATGGAGGTAGAACATGAACGCAGGACGCACGGAAAAGCCACGGCATCTGGGCAGGGGACTTGAGTCTCTGTTGGGTCCTATAACATCGCCTCCAGTGCCAATCAAAGAGAGGCATTTGCCCGCGGCAGACTCTCCTAAACCTGTTTCTGATAAGGAGTTAGGAGAATCAATGCAGCAACTGATGGTTGCGTCCATTACTCCAAACCCTTACCAGGCCAGGACGGTTTGGAATGAGCAGGACTTGTCGGAGCTGGCTGCATCGATCAAGGCCAACGGGATTCTGCAGCCGGTTCTCGTGCGTCCATTCAACGGCGGTTACCAGCTCATAGCCGGCGAGCGGCGTTTCCGTGCGGCCCAACTGGCC
The DNA here is from genome assembly GCA_025459125.1 of Planctomycetota bacterium. GTDB lineage: Bacteria > Planctomycetota > Phycisphaerae > Sedimentisphaerales > Anaerobacaceae > PLanc-01. The sequence goes on from JALORE010000003.1 coordinate 40,433, forward strand.
GGGCTCGCCAGCGTGCCTGCCCTCATACGACAGGTGACGGAGGAGCAGCTCTTCGAGTGGTCGCTCGTCGAGAACATCCACCGCCGCGATCTCAACGCCATCGAGCGGGCCAAGGCTTACCAGCACTACCTGAACGCCTTTTCTCTGACGCAGGCGGAGGCCGCAGAACGGCTGGGCGAAGACCGCTCCGTGATCGCTAACTACCTGCGGCTGCTTGACTTACCAGATGAGATCCGCCAGATGCTGATTGACGGCCGGCTGACGATGGGGCACGCCCGGGCGATCCTGGCCCTGCCCACGGACGAGCTGCGGCGCAAACTCGCCAATCGCGCCCTGGCAGGGCGGTTGAGTGTCCGGGAGGTTGAGCGCCTGGTCCGCAAGCACCTCGACGAGAATCCCCCCGCGAAGGCTGCCGGCCATGCGAAACCACCCCATGTGGCCGACCTGGAGGACAAGTTGCGCCGCCATCTCGGCACGCGCGTGGCTATCGAGACCAGAAAGAACGGCCAGCGGGGACGAATCGTTATCGAGTTCGATTCTCTGGATGAGTTCGACCGCCTGACGGAGGCGCTGGGCTTGGCGTGCAACGATGGCGTTTAGACGCGGCCGATCGAGAGAAATGCCTCTTGACCGGTGCCTGCCGCCTCGTCAGACTGGTTCTATTCGGGGTAGAATTCCACGCGGTGCATGTTATAATAGGTAAGTTCTGCGATCGTCCGGCGACCGCAGAGGGGCAGAAACGGGGGTAACAGCATTGAAAAGGGTGTTTCTGTGAAACGATCAACGGTGCTCATGCTGGGCGTTTCTCTGGCACTGGTCGGCAACCTCCGCGCCCTGGGCGCGAGTCAGAACGGTCCGACGAAGACGCTGCAACAGGCCTCCATTGACGGCGATGTCGAGCAGCTCAAGCTGCACGTCGCACGGGGCGCGAACCTGAACAAACTCGATGACGGCGGCTGCACCCCCCTGGAAAGGACGATCGAGTCGCACCGCGTGGAGGCGGCGAAGTTCCTCATCGAGTCCGGCAAGGTGGATCTTAATATTAAGGATGCGCGCGGCATGACGGCTTTGATCTTTGCCGGCGTCAATGCCGAGCCCGAGGTGGCGCTGATGCTCATCGCGAAGGGTGCGGACATCAAGTCCAAAGATCAGAATGATACGACGGCTCTCCACGCCGCGCTGCGGACGAATCTCATGGACGTCGCCGCGCAGTTGATCGAAAAGGGGGCCGATGTCAACAGTGCCGACAAGACCGGGCAAACCCCGTTGACGCTCGCCCAACAGCGCAACGCGCCGGACATCGTGCAGTTGCTCAAGAGCAAGGGCGCGAAGGAACCCGTACTCGATGAAATGTACGGCTACGGGCAGAGTGCCGGCGTGGCAGCTCCCGCCCCGGGGACCGCACCTGCTCCGACGCGCCCGACGATCCAAATCGATCCGAACGAGATCGCCAAGCTGATGAAGGAATTCGAGGGCTTGGCCGCGTCCCTCAAACCGCTGGAGGACAAGAGCCGCACGGAGCAACTGGCTTGGATTCAGCGTCGCACGGACAACCGGGCGAGCCTGCTGTCCGCGGTCGAGCGGCAATTCGCGGAAGAGATGGCGTTCGTCAAGCCGATTGCGGTCCAGGAGAAGGCCGAGAAGACTGCCAAGGCGATCGACGATCTAAACGCCGCACGCAAGGAGCGTTTTGCCCATATCTCCGAGGCCTTGCGTGAGCAGCGTCGCACGGCGCCGCCGCAGAACCAGATGTCGGGTGCGCCGATGGCGGGCCGCGGCATGGTCCGCGGCGCGCGTGGACGAGTCGGCGCCATGGGCCCCGGGGGCGCCAGCGGCTACTCGGCCGCGGGGCCCTACGGCAATGCCGGCGCGCCCGGCGCCATGGGACCCTACGGCGCGACCGGCCAGCGCATGCCGGCCCGGCGGCCCACCGAGCCGAACGAGCCGGTGATCGACCAGGAGACTCAGCAGCAGATCTCCGCGTGGCTCAACAGCCGCCCGGAGGACAAGAAGACGCTGCTGGATGCCGTGCACCAGATGAACTTGGCGGATCTGGAGGGATTGGTGACATTGGCCGAGGAGGAGAAGGCAGCCAAGACGAGCGCCTCACTGCAGTGCCTGATGATGCTGCGGGAGCAGCGCGTCGCGACGGTCATCGTGAAATGGCAGGAGGACGATGCCCGGACGCAGAAGATGCAGGAACGGTACGGGACGCAGGGCATGCAGGGCCGCGGCATGATGCCGGGAATGCCGCCGCAGCAACAGCAGCCGATGCAGCCGGGCATGCGCGGCCGCCGGCGCTGACCATCGGCACAGCCGCAGGGGTTTCATGGCAGGAGAGACGCATTGGGCAGTCCTGGGATCTCGGCGCTGACACCTGACGGCCGGGTCCGCCTGCTGGCGTCGGCACGCAGTTGGATTGAGGGAGAGGCGATCAGCCAACTGCGTAAGACCGCGGAACTGGCGGGTATGCGGCTGGCAGTCGGCTTGCCGGACCTGCATCCAGGGCGCGGCCACCCGGTGGGCGCGGCGTTCATCACGCAGGGGATACTCTATCCGCAGTTGGTCGGAAACGATGTCGGCTGCGGCATGAGCCTCTGGCAGACGGACCTCAAACGCCAGAAATTCAGCCAGGATAAGTGCCTCAAGAAACTCCACGGCTTGGAGAGCCCGTGGGAAGGTGAGGCCGTCGCCTGGCTGGCGGACTATGGCCTACCGCCCACGGATTCCGACCGCGCCCTGGGCACGATCGGTGGCGGCAACCACTTCGCCGAGGTCCAAACCTGGCAGGAGGTCCGGGACGAGGAGGCGTTTTCCGCACTACACCTGAACAGACAGTCCCTGGCAATCCTGGTGCATAGCGGCTCGCGCGGGTTGGGCGAACTCCTGCTGCGCCGCCACGTGGACGAACACGGCGCCGGGGGCCTGCCTGAAAACTCCCCCGACGCGGATGTTTACACGCGGGGACATGAACGTGCTCTTCGCTGGGCGGTCGCCAATCGCGCGTTGATTGCTCGGCGTCTGGCGGAGCAGCTCCACGCCGCTCTTCAAATCGTTCTCGATATCTGCCATAACAGCGTCACACCTGTGGAATACGACGGCGCTGCCGCGTGGCTGCATCGCAAGGGGGCGGCTCCGGCGGAGGCGGGAGCGCTCGTGATCCCCGGCACGCGCGGCTCCCGCAGCTACCTCGTGACTCCCACGGGCGAGCAGCGCGAGAACGCCTGGTCTCTGGCCCACGGCGCCGGGCGACGCTGGAACCGGCTTTCCGCCCGGTCCCGTCTCAAGGATCGGTTTCGGGCCAGCGCCCTGGTACGAACCGACTTGGGCGGCGTCGTGATCTGCGAGGACAAGGAACTGCTGTACGAGGAAGCCCCCCAGGCCTACAAGGATATCGACGTCGTGATCGAAGACATGGTCCAGGCGGGGCGGATCCGCGTGATCGCCAGCTTGCGGCCGTTGCTCACCTACAAGGTCCGCCGGACGCAGTAGCAGGACAGCCGCGGACCGGCCACGAGTGGCACGCTTGCTACCGGTTTTCGTTCGGATATAATCCCGGGCACTTGGTGCTGTGGAGTGTCCGATGGCTGGACGACTGGATGGGAAAGTGGCGATTGTGACCGGCGGCAGTCGCGGTATTGGCCGGGCGATCAGCGTGGCGCTGGCAGGCCAGGGTGCGGCGGTCGTGCTCGCAGCGCGCACGCCGGCAACGCTCGCGGAGGCCGCCGACCTCATCCGCCAAGCGGGCGGGCGCGCGGAGCCGGTGGTTACGGAATTGGCCGACGAGCAGTCGATTCGGAACCTCATCCGCGTGACGACCCAGCAGTTCGGACGGCTCGATATCCTTGTTAATAATGCCGGCATCACGCATTCGGCCCGCCTGGAAGAGACGCGCACCGAGGACCTAGACCGCTGCTGGGCGATCAACGCGCGGGCGCCCTATCTCCTGTGCCGGGAGGCGTTGCCGCTCCTGCGGCAATCGAGCGCCGGTTGCATCGTGAACATCTCCTCGGTGGTCGGTGTCAAAGGCTACCGTCTCCAGAGCGCTTACACCGCGTCGAAGCACGCGCTGCGCGGCATGACCATGGCGCTGGCGGAGGAGTTGCACGGCACCGGCATCCGCGTGCACGTGGTTTGTCCCGGTGCGGTTGATACCGGCATGGTGGGAAATGTGCGTCCCGATATCAGGAAGGAGGAGCTTATCAGTCCTGACGAGGTCGCGGAGTTGGTCCTGCATCTGGTGTCGCATCGCGGCAACGCGGTGGTCGATGAGTTGCACATCCGGCGGGCCACCAGCTCCCCATGGTTCGGGTAGGAGTAGAGCATGCGCAAAACAACGGCACGCATCATTCTGTTGGCGGGTTTGGGGGTTCTTGGCTTCGCGTCCCTGGGCTTGGCCCAGGATACCGAGGTCGTGTATCTCTCGGGGCACGGCAAGGACGACCCGGTGCCCTGGGAGTTCCTCTGTACCGCAGGGCGCAACAGCGGCACCTGGACGACGATCGGCGTGCCGTCCAACTGGGAGCTGCAGGGTTTCGGCAACTACAACTACGGCAACGAGCGAAAGAAGGCGGATGAGCAGGGCAAGTACCGCCGGAGATTCACCGTCCCAGTGGGTTGGGCCGATAAACGCGTGTTTCTCGTGTTTGAAGGCGTGATGACCGATACGGAGGCCTCGATCAACGGCCGATCCGCCGGGCCCAAACACCAGGGCGGCTTCTACCGCTTCAAGTACGAGATCACCGATCTATTGAAGAGCGGCGAGAACCTCCTGGAAGTCACGGTCAGCAAGGTGTCGGCCGACGCGAGCGTCGAAGACGCCGAGCGACAGGCCGACTATTGGGTCTTCGGCGGCATCTATCGTCCGGTCTATCTGGAGGCGGTGCCGCGCCGGTTCATTGACTGGATCGCGGTCGATGCCCGTGCCGATGGGACCTGCCGTTTGGATGTCCACCTGAACGGAACGGGCCCTGCCGATTCTGTCGGCGTGAGAATTATCGGGCCACGCGAGATCCGACTGGGAGAGCCGTTCGAGACGGCGGTGGACACGGGTGAGGCGAAGGTGACGCTCCGGACACAAGTGCAGGGTCAGAGAGCCTGGACCGCCGAGACGCCGAATCTCTACACCCTCCGGGTGGATCTACGGCAGGGGGGCCAGACGGTTCATTCCATAGCGAAAGCGTTTGGTTTTCGAACGTTCGAAGTCCGGCCCGGCGACGGCCTGTACCTCAACGGACAGAAGATCCGCCTCAAGGGCGTGTGCCGACACAGCTTCTGGCCGGACTCGGGCCGGTGCCTGAGCAAAGAGATCAGTTACGCGGACGTCCGGCTGATCAAGGAAATGAATATGAACGCGGTGCGGATGTCCCACTATCCGCCCGATCAGCACTTCCTCGACGCCTGCGACGAGCTGGGGCTCTACGTTTTGGACGAACTGGCCGGCTGGCAGAAACCGCCCTACGATACCGAGATCGGCAAGAAGTTGGTTCGCGAGATGGTCCCGCGGGACGTGTGCCACCCGTGCATCCTGTTCTGGGACAACGGCAACGAGGGGGGCTGGAACCGCGAGCTGGACGACCAGTTCGCTCTCTACGATCCGCAGAACCGCACGGTCCTGCACCCCTGGGAGAACCTCAACGGCATCGATACCGCCCACTACCGCAACTACGAAACGTCGCGCAACAAGCTCGACAGCGGCACGCTCTATCTGCCCACGGAGTTCCTGCACGGCCTCTACGACGGCGGCCACGGCGCCGGACTCGACGATTACTGGAGCCTGATGCAGGCTTCACCGCTGGGCGCGGGCGGCTTCCTGTGGGTCTTGGCCGACGAGGGCGTGGTCCGCACCGATAGAGACGGGCAGATCGACGTCGCCGGCAACCAGGCGCCGGACGGCATCGTCGGGCCCTATCGGCAGAAGGAAGCGAGCTTCTACACGGTCAAGGAGATCTGGTCGCCGATCCACATTGATCTGCCGGACCTGCCGCCGGATTTCGACGGCACACTCGAGCTCGAGAACCGCTACGACTTCACGAACCTGCGTGATTGTCGCTTCCAGACGAAGTTCGTGAACCTCCCGGGGCCCGCGGATCGGACCGACGGGCCCGCCAGTCCCGTCCACGCGGTGCAGCGCGGCCCGGATGTTGCACCGCACGGAGAGGGCATCCTGAAGCTGGACCTGCCCACCGACTGGCGCCAGGCCGATGCGCTGGTTCTCACCGCGTTTGACCGCGGCATGCGGGAGATTTGGACGTGGTGCTGGGACCTTCAAGGACATCAGCGGTATGTAGAGAAGCACGTGAAGCGCGAGTCGACCGACCGGGTTGCCGCCGAGCAGTCGGGGAGCCGCATTGGCGTGCGCGCGGGCGATCTGAGCCTCATGTTTGACAGCGAGAGCGGTACGCTGCTGCAGGTGACCCGCGCCGGCCGCCAGATCGAGTTCGGCCCCGGGCCGCGCCTGATCGGAGGCGAAGGCCGCGTCCGCCAGGCGACGACGCACCAGGACACGGAGGATGGTTCCGTGCAGATCCGCCTCGAGTATGATGGCGCCCTGCGCCGGGCGACGTGGACGATTCTTCCGACGGGATGGATCTCGCTCGATTACGAATACGAGCTGAACGGACAGTTCGATGTCTTTGGCATCAACTTCGATTATCCCGAGAGCAAAATGCAGGCGATGCGGGTCCTGGGCCGGGGACCGTACCGTGTGTGGAAGAACCGGCTCAAGGGCGGCACGTTCCACGTCTGGAGCAACCGGTACAAGAATGATGTCCCGGGCGTCACGTGGGACTTCCCCGAGTTCAAGGGCTACTACCGGGACTGGCGCTGGGTTGTATTTTCTACCGCGGAGGGCGAGATTACGATCGTGAACGCCACGCCCGAGTTGTACCTGGGCGTATACCGGCCGAACGACGGACCGTTCCCGGCGAATACGAAACTGAGCCTGCCCCAGACCGGCCTGGCCTTCCTGCATGGGATTCCGCCCATCGGGACGAAATTCGACAAGCCTCAGGTCCTCGGGCCGCAGAGCCAGAAGAATGAGGCCGCCGGCACGTACCGGGGAACGCTGTGGTTCCATTTCGACACCCACGACACGTGACGTGGGACGTGAGATGGTTGATCTGTGATTTCAGACTCGACAATCCACTATCGCACTGCACGGGTGCGGGAAGGAGTACTGGATGCGAGCGGTGATTCAACGCGTCATGGAGGCGCAAGTGGAGGTCGAAGGTCAGACGATCGGCGCGGTCGGCCCGGGTCTGCTGGTCTATCTCGGCGTGGGCAAAGAGGACACGCCCGCCGACGCCGAGTTCCTGGCCGACAAGCTGGTGAACCTCCGCATCTTCGCCGACGACGCGGGCAAGATGAATCGCAGTGTGCTGGAGATCGGCGGGGGGGTCCTGCTCGTGAGCAATTTTACGTTGCAGGGGGATTGCCGCAAAGGCCGCCGACCCGGGTTCGATGCCGCCGCCGACCCGAGTTTCGCCGAGCCGCTGTACGAGAAAGTCGCCGCGTTGATCGCGCGCTCGGATATCCCCGTGGGCAAGGGCTCCTTCGGCGCCCACATGCACGTGACCAGTATCAACGATGGCCCGGTGACTTTCCTGCTCGACAGTAGGCGCCTCTTTTGACCAGCGCGGGTATGGCGTGTTGCCGCGGAGTTTCCTGATCTGGAACCGTTGCTCTACCCCGATAACGTGGAGGGACTGTGAGACATGCCAGCAGCGACGCGAAGACCCGCCTAGGCCTGCAGGCCGGGGTGCTCATTCGGCGCGTAGGACGTCAGAGAGCTCAGCCGCAGGCTGTCCGCTTGTGCCCGGCTCTGCAAAGGGTATTTCGGGCACGGGGTTCTTATCTGAGAGTTTGCGGATCGGATCGAGCGTTCGGTTCAGAGCTGACGTGGGGCGGGAAAAGGCCGAATCGCCTCTCCCTTGAACCGCCTCTTCTCTTGGGTGTGACTGGTGTTGATCTGGATGAGATGTGGTCGAGCAGCTTGCGCAGGCACGTGACTCCATCCTCCAGCAGTTGGCCCGGTGCGCCTTCGTCGTCCAGCCCCGGGCGGGCGGTTCCCGTGTCCCGAGGTTTTCCGGAGGCGGTTCGTGCCCGGAAGGATGACGAAACCGGGCACAGGCCGAAGGGGACTGGTTGGATGGAGAGGTGGGGTTCAAAACAGCTCGTCGGAGCCGTCCGCTGGCGGGCGGCTCTTTCGCGTTTCTGCCCACGCCCGACGTCCCGCATTGTGTCGGACGGCCGGATGAGCCCTATTCTGTTTTCGCCCTCCCAGCGAGTGAACCTTCTTTCCTTTTTCCTAACACTTCAGATCAGGCGACGCTCCGCGTCGCCTGCCGAGGGCCGCGGCCCCGAGGGCGAGCAGGGCGATGGTCGTCGGCTCCGGCACAGGGGTCGGCACCTTGGCGGGTACCGAGACGGCCACCGCCTCGGTGCGGACTGGGCCGCCACCGGCGACGCTCCAGCCGGGGACGCTCAAATCGACCCGGGTCGGGACCGCACCACCGCCGCCTCCACCGCCGCCCAGGAATTCCAGCCTCGGGGTGTCCGCCTCGGCCGGTTGAAAGACCGCGACGACGACCTTCGAGGAGCTGACCTGAACGGTGGTCCGCTGGGACTTGGGATCGGTGACATCGCCGAGCCAGTAGGCGAACTGGTAACCGGGCTGGGGCTCAGCGGAGAGGACGACGACGGCGTCGGCGCTGACCTGATGCGTCCCGGAATCCGGGGAAAGCTTGCCGGCCTGGGCCGGGCTCTGTTCGATGCACAGCTCGTAGGCCGGGCCGCGGGTGGCCGCCGGCGCAACGCGTGCGGCCGCGCGGACAGCTTCGCCCTGCGCCGTCAGACCCAGGGCCAGGAACATACCGGCAACGAGCCCGCCCCACCACATGGATTTCCGGCACCCCATCGATTACCCCCAGTCCGATTGTTCCTACAGGATATCCACTTTTCCCTGCCAAGTCAAGAGGCGTCGGCTCCGGCCGGGGCGCACGGGCCGGACTTCCTATAACCACAGCTTTCGCGTCCCGCCGCCACGGCGTTTTTCGGACCGGATGGTCCGAGCAGGGCCTTTGCCCGGTACTTTTTTCGGCTCCGCCGCCGGCTCTGAATGCCATGGGGTGGCGCCCGCGGACTTCGCGGCGCGGTTTGCCGGACACAGGCTGGCGGGAAGCCTCTACGGGGCCTGGGTCTGGGTATCTGACGAGGCTTGACCGTCGCCATACTGGAACACGTCCTCCACGGACGTATGGAAGACACGGGCGATGCGGAAGGCCAGCGGCAGGGAAGGGGCATACTTGCCGGCCTCGATGGCGATGACGGTCTGGCGCGTCACGCCGACCTTGTCGGCCAGCTCCTGCTGGGTCATCTCGCCGTGGTCGAAGCGCAGCCGGCGGATCCGATTGGTGATGGGGCTGTCATGCATCGTCACCTCCCCGGCCGTACTGGATGAACGCGGCCAAGTACTCCACCAATACGAACAGCGCCACAGCGCCCACGAGCACCAGGGGCATCATGTGCACGGAAACCATGCCTTCCGGTCCGGCCAGCCACCAGGCCACGAGGCAAACGACGGCGAAATACAGCCACAGAACGATATGGGCGGCCACCACGCAGTTCTTATAGATCAGCAGGTCCCGCTCGTCGGCGTGGACCTTCCGGCCCTTATGGACTCTCTGGAGAACCGCCGGCACACCCCAGAAGAGGCTGCCCAGAATCATCACCAGCGTGAACATGAGCAACGGCCTCAGATGCGCTCCCTGCGTGTACACCAGCCACACCGCCACCGAACCGGGAATCAGGGCGCAGAGGGGCATCAAAATCATGAGGACCAACGAGGTTTCCTGTGACTTGTTCATGGCTGTTCTCCTTTGGTGGTCCAGCCGTACTGCTGGAGAGTCGCGATCGCCTGGATGATCTCGACGACGAACATCCCCCCGAAGACCATCCACGCGAGGTAGCTGACCGTGATCGTCCCACCCGGCCCCATCACAAACCAGGGAATCATGGCCGCACCCACGAACAGCACCCAGAAGGTCGCATAGGCGGCAATGTTGGCGTTGCGCTGGATCAGCAGGTCCCTCTCATCCCACTGCACCTGGGCGGGGGCTTTCTTGAACAGGACCGGGATCAGCCCCAGGAACCCGGCGATCCCCATGAAGCCAAACCCGCCTGCTGCCCCCCGGGCGGGCACGCCCAGCAGAAAATGCAACGTGCAGAAGGCTGCCATACTCAATCCCAGTGCCAGACCCAGAACGACTAACGTGAACCATGCTATCTTCTGTGCTCTGTTCATGTTGACTCCTTTGCGATGCCACGCCCTTTCCAGTAGTGTGAGTATACTATAATAAACATAATGTAATGTACACTGTACATTGTGTCAATATGTTATTACATTTTTCTGGCACCGGCACCATTGAGCACGGGCGGAGTTCCGTAGGATGGGCTCCACACGGGCCTGCCCTGAACCGCATGGGCTGAAGCCCATCCCGCATTCTGGAAAACCGCTGCGACGGACGTGTGGAAAGCGCGGGCGATGCGAAAGCCAAGGGCAGGGGGTCGTACTTGCCGGCCTGGATCGTGAAGATCGTCAGAGTTGCGCGGTTGACGATCTTGCGCCCCAGGAAAGGCCGAAATCATGCGAAAAACGCGAAGATCGTCAAGATCGTCAACGTTCTGCTTTGACGATCTTCAGGATCTTGGCGATCTTGCGGATGAGCCCTCTTGGTTGGCGGTCTTCGACCGGCCTGCGATTGGCCGTCCGGATGTCAGGTGCCAGGTACCGACGTACAGGCACGGGCGAGGGTCGGGGGCTACTTGAGCGGCAGATCGAGGGTCAGGGTTCCGGTGTCCGGGCGGTGGACCGTGAGGGGAACAGCGGTCTCCTGGCGGGCGTGAAAAACCGCCAGCTCGAAGTCCAGGTGATTACGGATCGGCGCCGGGCCGACCGCGGTAATCACGTCCCTTTCCTTAAGGCCGGCCCGATGGGCGAGACTGCCGCTGCGGACAATCTGCACCACCAGACCTGCTTCCACCTCGAGGCCCCGGTTCAGAACCAGTGCCGGGGTGATTGACTCGACCCCGGCCCCGAAGCGCGGGAACTCGAAATCCCGCGCCAGTTGCCGCACGTCGGTTCCGAGCACACGACTGGCGATCTTGATGAGATCACGTCCGTTTACGGCGTGTCGCCGGGCGATCTCCCGGACGATGGCGCGGATCGCCTGCTCGCCGTGAGTGTCGGCGATCAGCAGGAAAAGGCCGAAGGCGGCGTTGTAGTACGCGCGTTCCAGCTTCGCCTGCCCGGACTGGGGCCAGGAGAACAGCTTGCCGCCGATCTGGGCGAGAGATGAAAAGGGCTCCCCATGCACCAGCGCCTCCCGGCGATACGCCAGTCCCGCCCCCGGCAGGTCGGCGGCCAGCGCTTCGTACGCGATGTAACCCGCATAGTTGGCGAAGCCGTCGCGGAACCAGCGGGTGTAGTTGTTGAGGTTGATTCTCACATAGTGCGTACCCCACGCCAGGTCCGGCAGGACCGAACCGCCGGTCGGGTTGACCAGCGAGGTCTCCACGAGCTCATGGACCATCAGGTAGGGGAAACTGCGGCTCTGCGCCACGATCTCTTCGCACGATTCCCGGCCCGCACGGAGAAACAGCGGCAGCAGGAACTCGTTCGGCTCGGACGTCAAGCTGATACTGAAGTCCTGGGGCTGCTCGTCGAAGCGCAGCAGGTAGACCGTGCTGCGGGTGGAGAGGTCCACGCCGGTCCGCTCGCGCACCTCCTTCAACAGGGCGGCCGTCTGGTCGGCGAGACACTGGGCCTGCTCGCCCAGGCCGCGCTGGTAGCGCACGATCGTATTGCCGGCGTGGCGGGAGCCCTCGAATTCCACGTCCAGCAGGGTCTTGTCGGTCAGTGTGTACTGGAGCCGGCTGGCGTAGTGAATGCGCCACTCGCGCGGCTCTTCCCGCGCCAGGACGGATTCGGTGATGCCCTTACTGATCGTGCTGCAGCCGCCGCACAGACCGATCAGTGCCGCCAGGAGAACAGCCGGTACCCTCGATGCATTTCGCACATTGATCCCCCCAATGGATATGCCCAGCAGAGTAATCGGCCCGGCCCATTTCGTAAAGCCAAATTGCCGGGTCGGGAAGACGGAAGCGCTACCGAGACGACGCCGAAGCGGGCTGCACGACCGTGGCGGCGGCGAGAGCAGGCGAGTGGGGGGGGGCCGGAGTTGCGACACGGGGTGGGTCCGGGGACCCACCCACGAGTCGAAGGCGTGGTTACTTCTTCTTCGTTCTGGCCTTGGTCTTGGACGCCGCTTTCGCCTTGGCTGCCGGTTTCTTTGCCTTGCCGGAACTACATCCACATCGATTACAGGCCATTTCTCCACCTTTCAAAAGGGATGTCCCCTTCGGGGGACCGTTTGTCCTTGGCTTTATCGGCTACCGCGCGTGGGCCGCTTGACTAATCCCGGGGACGCGCCGGCGATGCAGTCTGCGTCACTCGGTATCCCACCCATCTGCAGATGATGAGTCCCCAGTGGCGGCCGTTCAGATGCGACTCGCACCTTTCTCGGGCTGGACGGAGCGCCGGCCGCTACGAAACGACTTCATGGAGCGGTAGCGCCGTCCGGCACCGGGACCAGCGTTACGGTCTTCCAGAGTTGGTCGGAACTGCCCAGGTAGATATCTGCACTGATCTTGTTGTCGGCGACGTGAACGACGGCATAACCGGGGAAGTCGGCGTACTCGTAGCGCAGGATGTGCGGTTTCTCCTGTTCGAGCAGCGTGCGGCGCTCCTCTCTCGTTTCCGGCTGGAACTGGGGCTCCAGCTCCACCAGCGCGGGGCCGTAGTCGGCAAGGCCTTCCCGGTGGTTCTTCACGGAGACCCTGGGGGAGCTGATGACGCTGTTCATGCTGAACTGTACGAAAGGCCCCGCCGCCGTCCGGCGCACGACCACGCCAAACTTGTGCAAGTGAGCGGTGAGCAGGACGACCTTGTCCGCGCCGAGAATACGGAGGAAACGCTCGCGAACGTCCTTCTCCTTCGCTTGGGAGAACCGGTGCCACGAGGCCCTGGCGTCGTAAGGGACCGCGGGCGGATGCATCACGACCAAGGCATGGCGATGCTGGTTCTCTTTCAGGGTTCTCTCCAGCCAGTCCAGGCTGTTGTCGTGGTAGGCATCGAAGAAGATGAACAGGTCCGGCCCCTGCATGAGGGAGAAGGAGGCGGAGTTCACCTGCTTGCCGCACTCACGGGACAGCCACGGCAGCATGATGCGGTCGTAGGCCTCCTTCGCCCCGGGACCGGTGATATCGTGATTGCCCTTGGCGGCGAGGAAGGGGAGCTTGGGGATGTAGTCCCGAATCGTGTCCAGGGCATCCTTGAATTGCAGCTCCTGGAGTTCCCGGGTGCCGCACAGCCCTTCCACAAAGTCCCCGCCCTGGACGACCATGGCGACCCCACCGTCGCTGAGCTCGGCCGCGGTCTGCACCCGCTTGAGCAGGCCCGGCGTGTTCTCGCGCGTGAAGTGGGTGTAGTCCTCGATCTGCCGCAGGTCTCCCGGCATCTTGGCCTTCACCCACTCGAGATCGTGGTGGGACATCCGGTCGAAGTGCAAGTCGCCGAGGTAGACGAAGGAATACGCCGCATCGGGCCGGTTCTCTTGTGCCCGGGCCGTACCCGTGGCAAACACCAGGATCTGCACGCACAGGATGAGGGCCACGATCACGCTTCTTCTGTGAGAGAACGACATCAAAGTTCATACCTCCCGGATCTCAATGATTGTCTCACCTGCCCGGCGGCAGGGGTCTGGTGGTCAGATTCTCACCTTGACGTGGAACGCTCCCGGCACGGATTCGTCCGAGACGACGTACAGATACCCGCCGCCGCAACCGGAGTACATGGCCCCGGGGTACTTTGCCTGGTAGTGCCGCAGCAGTCCGGGCAGATCGATCTGAATCGTGCGGTGGTGCACCGTCCCGGGCAGGATCGCCTCCCAGCAGCGCATGCACTCGTTCATCGATTCGCCCAGGGCCGCGCTGTCCCGCGCGACGAGGGCGTCGTAGCAATCCCGGCCGGACCGGCCCAGCCGCTGGATCCACTCGGGGTCCAGGTTCTTCGTCTCCAGCGGATTGTACCCTTCCGGCCGCTGGTTGACGGGCAGAAGATGAATCACACGCTCCAGCCACCGGGCGACTTGCGGGTCGGTGTTCGACTCGATGTGCCGGGGGAAGACGCCGCCCTGATGGGTGAAGTCATAATCCAGCCGATTGACGCCGGGATAGACCAGGCCGATCATGTCCTGGGAGCCGGACGGCTCCGCCTTGCCGGCGTTCTCCGCCCGGTAGAGCTCCTGCACCAGTTGTGCAGGGTCGCGCCGGGGCAGCTGGCCCTGCCACAACTTCATCGCGATATGGCGGGTCCCCATGCAGATGCCGGCTCGCTCCATGAACCAGAACTGGGGTTCAACTCCCACGACGACCATCGAGCCCGGCGGTGCGGGGTCATGCTGCGAGACGAACGGCTGATCGATCCACCCGCCGGCCAACGCCAGCCGGTACGGCAGGGGACCGAGGACGTCTGTGATTCGTGAAGTATGATTCTTGATTTTTGATTTTCGGTGTTCAGGCATCGGTCGTTTCTTCCCTCAGGTGTCCCAAATCACAAATCAAAAATCAACAATCACCCCTTAGCTGACCGTGCGTTTGCCCGCCTTGCGGTCGGTGTATTGCTTCTCGATCCAGGCATAGGTCCGGCGCAGGCCGTCCTGCAACGGCGTGCTCGGCTCCCAGTCCAGGACCTGCTGAATGAAGGTATTGTCGCTGTTGCGCCCACCCACGCCCTTGGGGGCATCCAGGTCATAGTGGCGGTTGAGCTTGATGCCGCCGATCTCCTCCGCGAATGAGACCAGGTCGTTGATCGAGACGAGGAAACTCGAGCCGAGATTGATCGGCGTCGCGATCAGGTCCCGGCAGTGCATGATCATGTCGATGCCCTGCGTGCAGTCGTCGATGTACATGAAGCTGCGGGTCTGGTGGCCGTCACCCCAGATGGTGATGTCCCGGGCGCCGGTGTCCTTGGCCTCGATCACCTTGCGGCAGAGCGCGGCGGGGGCCTTCTCGCGCCCGCCGTCCCAGGTGCCCCAGGGACCGTAGACGTTATGGAAGCGGGCGATGTGCGTCTCGAAGCCGCGCTCCGCCCAGTACTCCTGGCAGAACATCTCGCTCATGAGCTTCTCCCAGCCGTAGCCGCGCTCGGCCAGGGCAGGGTAGGCATCCGACTCCTTGAGCGCTGCGGCGTCGGGCCGCTTCTGCAGCTCGACGTTGTACGCGCAGGCGGAAGAGGAGAAGAAATACCGCCGGGCGCCCGCCCGGTAGGCGGACTCGACCATGTGGGTATTGATCAGGATGCTGCGGAGGCACTCGATGCGGAACCGCTCGATGAAGCCCATGCCGCCCATGTCGGCGGCGAGATTGTAGACCTCGACGGCCCCCTCGCAGGCCCGCCGGCAGTTCTTCTCGTGGCTCAGGTCCAGGCACAGGCACTCCACGCCCGGCGTGCGCTGATACCATTCCGGCAGGGGCTTCTTGTCCACCGCGCGAATCCGCGTGAACCCCTGCTCGTGGAAGTAGCGCGCCAGCGACCCGGCGATGAACCCGCCGGCCCCGCCGATGACAATCAGATCGTCCTTCTTCAAGACCGAGACGGCCTTGGCATTCTGTTTGACGGCCATATCCTTCCTTTCCGGTAGGGTGTGCAGCGCACACCAATCCCATCGAATGATCGACCAGTATAATGATCTTGAGCGGTCCGACCAAGCCAGATTCTCCGGCGCGCGGGTTTCTCACAGGCCGAGCAGCCGGCGGATGTTGCCACCCAGGACCAGGGCCTCTTTCTCCGGCGGCAGCTTGAGCAGGCGAATTTTGTACAGCTCGACCCGGACATCCACGAGCGGGCCATCGGAGCCGAAGATCAGCTTCTCGGCCGGCAACGCGCGCGCCGCCTGCTCCAGGTAGTCCCCGAAGACGACGGAGGACGTGTCCAGATACAGGTTCGGAATCTGCCGCGCTGCGTCAATCGCCTGCACGTGCTGGCGCCAATTCTGCGAGGCGAAGCAGCCCAGGTGAGCCAGAATGAAGAGCACTTTCGGATGCGCGCGGACCACCTCCAGGCTCGCTTCTACGGTAGGCGGGTGATAGAGAATGGGAATCCCCAGCTCTTCCGCCGTTTCCACCATTTCCTGCGAAGGAACGCCGTGGAGCTTGAGTCCCTTGAGCCCGAGCTCCTGGACCTCGTGCCGCAGCAGAGCGCGGATCTGCCCGGCCTCGGTCCCGGCATCATGCTTCGCAAATCCGATGAACCTCGTCGGCCATTTCTTGACGTAGCCCGCGATCTCCTCGTTGGCCCCACGGTAGGTCGTGTTGTTGATGGGAAAGATGATCGTCTGATCGATGCCCACCTCCTCCATCCGCCGGAGCGTCCCCTGCGGATCGTTGTACGTCGTCCAGGGATCGCCCGGCGGATCATTCTGGCCATAATTAAGCCCCCGCCCCGCGTGGCAATGCGCGTCGATGACGAGGCTAGGCCTGGTTGGTCCCGCCGGCAGCGACCCGGAAGCGAGAGCGAACGAGGCACTCGCCAGCAGACCACGATTCACAAATTCCCGTCGATTCATCGCATCACCCCACGTTCATTCAAATACGGTTCGCCCGAAATGGGCCGTGTCTATCCATTGGGCTTGACTCGCCGCTCACACGTGTCCTTCTACGCGCCGATAATTCCGATCGGTGGTGTCGTCTTCCACCGGCCGCGGGTGAAGTCGGGGAAGTCCTGGGGGCGGCTGCGGCCGGCGACGGATTTCTCGCTCAGCTCCGTGATGCAGCTCCAGGTGGCGGCGTCGTAGACGTCGATATCCGGGGGCGTGCCGGTCCGCAGGGCCTGGATCAGGCGGTAGAGCGTCATCCAGTCGGCGCCGCCGTGACCGCCGCGCGACAGGGCCTTCTCGCCCCAGGCCTTCCAGAGCGGGTTTTCGAATTCTTTGTAGTACGCGTCCATCGGCTCCCAGGTATCGCGCTGGGGACTGCGGCCCTCGAGGTAGATCTGGTCCAGCGTGCCGGAGTAGATGCCCTTGGTGCCCTGCACGCGATAGATGAGGTCGTAGGGCCGGGGCAGTCTCGTATCGTA
>JALORE010000087.1 GCA_025459125.1 Planctomycetota bacterium
CTGCTGGAACACGCTTCGATCGCCTACCTGGGCGGTTTCTGCCGCCGCAACAAGTTCAACCCGACGCTGGCGGCCAGTTGGGAGGGGTTTGGCACGGATTACGCCGCCCTGGTGCTGCGGAACCGCCGGGACTCCCTCCAATTGGCGGTCTACAACTTCGCCGCGCAGCCCCTGACCGGCCGGATGCGGCTCTGGTCCCTGGCGCACGGTGTCTACCGTCTGACGGTCGGTCCCGACGCCAATGGTGACTTCCAGGCCGACAGAGCCGAGACCGACAAGTCCCTCGAACTGGCCCGCGCCGACGTAATCGACCTGACCATCCAACCCGGGGCCGTCACGATCGTCACGCTCGAACAGGAGCGCGAGCTGGATTCCATCTTCACCCGTGCGGATCTGGCCATCGCTGCACGGGAGATCGAGCTGCGCGGCAAGGTCCTCTCCGGCACCGTCCACAACCTCGGCTCCGCCGACGTCCAGGATGTCGTCATTGCCGTGGTCACCGACGACGGCCGGGTCCTCACGCGCAAGAGCCTGGGCCCGCTGGCCGCCCCCCTGGACCTTGTCCCCCGGCGGCTCGGGTTCACCCTGGAGCTTCCCGGCGACCCGCATGGGTTGAAGCCCACCCTACGACTGCTCGTGGACGCCGGCGACCAGGTGCTTGAGATCTACGAGGGCAACAACGCAGTCCGCTTGGCCGTGACGCCGTAGGAGGCCAACCGGCCCTCGCACACCGAGCGTGCCACGTGTAGGATGGGCTTGAGCCCATGCTGCTTCTTCTTCTGGTCGCGTGTTCCACCACGTGCTTTCGGCTGAGGAAAAGCAGAATGTCTCTTCTTCCTGCCGCAGGACCAACGCGAAGCCAGCCAGGCAGGGCCGTTCTCGGACGCCGCGGGGCGCCCTGCCGCCACAAAACCGGTTGCGTCGGGCACGGGGTTCGATACAATGCCGGTTTCTTTACAAGGGGTCTTTCGACAGGAGTACAACATGGCAACCCAGATCGCGGCGGACCTGACCCCGCGTCGAGTCCCGCGCGTCCAGACCAGATATCGTCGCATTATCACGGATATCCCGGTTCCCGAGTCGATCCCGATCCTGGAGCGGCTGCGGCAGTTCGAGCCGCGTTCGATGAGCGGCCAGCCGCCGGTCGTGTGGGATCGCGCCGATGGCCTCCAGGTCTACGACCGCTGGGGCAACATGTGGCTCGACTGGTCCTCCGGCGTCGTCGTGACCAACGCCGGCCACGGCCACCCGGCGATCCGCGCGGCCATGCGGGAGCAGATCGACCACGGCCTGACGCACAACTACTGCTTCCCGTCCGAGATCCGCGGCGCGCTCGCGACGCGGCTGGCCCAGGTTGCGCCGGAGGGGCTCAAGAAGGTTTTTCTGCTGACCACCGGGTCCGAGGCGTGCGAATGCGCCATCAAGCTGGCCCGCACGCACGGCAAAGGCATCAACCCGGGGAAGATCGTCATCGTGACGTATCACAACGCCTTCCACGGCCGCACCCTCGGCTCGCAAATGGCCGGCGGCATCCCCGCCCTCAAGGACTGGATCGTCAACCTCGATCCGGCCATGGTGCAGGTGCCGTTCCCGGACGGCTTCCGCGGGCCGGATACAAGCTTCGAAGGGTTCCTCAAGGCCCTGGACCGGGCGGGCGTCGCGCCCGACCGAGTCGCCGGCGTGATGAGTGAGACCTACCAGGGCGGCAACGCCAGCTTCGCTCCGCCCGAGTATATCCAGAAACTCCGCGCCTGGTGCGACCAGAACCGGGCCTTGCTGATTTTCGATGAAGTCCAGGCCGGCTTCGGCCGCACCGGGACGTACTGGGGCTTTGAGCACTACGGCGTCGTGCCCGACCTGATTTGCTGCGGCAAGGGCATCAGCAGCGGCATGCCGCTGTCGGCGGTGATCGGGCGCAACGCGATCATGGACCTCTATCCGCCCGGCTCGATGACCTCCACCCACACGGGCAATCCCATCTGCGCCGCGGCCGCGCTGGCCAACCTCAAGGTCATTGAGGAGCAGCACCTGGTCGAGAACTCCCGCCGGATGGGTGAGATCATGCAACCTCTCCTGAGAGAGCTCGGCGCACGCTTCCCGAAGCATGTCGGCGCCGTGCATGGCAAGGGACTCGTCGCGGCGCTGCACATGGTCAGACCAGGCGGTATCGAGCCGGATTCGAAGCTGGCGGCGGATATCGTCCGCCGGTGCGTGGAGAAAGGGCTCCTGATGTTTGCGCCGGTGGGCTACGCCGGGGCGTCGGTGAAGATCGCGCCGCCGTTGATCGCGACCGAAGATACCATTCGCGAAGGCGTCACCGTGCTGGAAGAGGCCATGCGCGAGGCGATCCCGGAAACAGCCAGGAAGTGAAAGAATAGCAGGAGGAAGTCTCCGGGTGCCATGCTTACGCTTGCGCAAGCATGTCTTTGAATTCGGATGAAGCATGTCTACACAAGCGTAGACATGGCACCCTGCGGCGGGACTTGTCCCAGGGGTAATTCCGTGAGCAAACAAAACGAGAAGCTCGAAATCGTCGTCGTCGGCGGGGGGATGATCACCCAGGACCAGATTCTCCCTTCGCTCTATCACTTGCAGCGGCAGGGCGTCATCGGGTCGATCCGGATCTGCGCTCTGAACTCTGCGCCCCTGCGGGCGCTGGCGGAATTCCCGCGCTTTGCCGAGGCGTTCCCGGGGCAGGGCTTCGAGGCGTTTCCCGCGCTCGATACGCCGCCTGAGAAGATGCACCCGGACCTCTTCAAGCAAGTCATCGCCGCTTTGCCGGCGGGCCAGCTGGTCGTGGTAGCGGTCCCGGACCATCTGCACGCCGGAGTTATTCGCGTGGCGCTGGAGCACGATCAGCACATCCTGACTGTCAAGCCGCTGGTGCCTACGTATGCGGAAGCGGTCGAGATCCATAAGCTGGCCCAGGCCAAGGGTCTCTGCGTCGGCGTGGAGTATCACCAGCGCTTCGACCGCCGGGCGCTCGACGCCCGCGGGCTCTACCGCGCGGGGCGTTTCGGCCAATTCCGCTGCGGCGAGGCCAAGATGATCGAGCCCTACTACTACCGCCACTCCAACTTCCAGAACTGGTTCACGAAGGACCACAGCGACCCCTTCACGTACGTCGGCTGCCACTATGTGGACCTGGTGCACTTCATCACGGGCCTGCGCCCGGTCGAGGTCTCGGTCCGCGGTGTGGAGGGCAGATTCCCGAACGGAAACATCGGCTATATGTGGGCCCAGGGCCAGGTCGTCTGGGAGAACGGGGCCTTGCTGAGCGTCACGGACGGCCTGGGCTACCCGGATGAGGCCGCCGGCACGAACGACCAGGGTCTCGTCATGTATTGCGAGGGCGAGGATCGCTCCGCCATCATCAAGCACGACGATCAGTACCGCGGCGTGCAGCACGGGTACCTCGACCGCCGCGCCGGGGCGATGTTCCGCTTTGTGAGCCCGGATTATTTCCGCCTGGTCCCCTGGGACGGCGCGGGCCTGCGTCCGGTCGGTTACGGTTTTGAATCCATCGAAGCCCTGGTCCTGGCCGCCCAGCGGGTCAATGCCGCGGCCGTCGGTCTCAAAGGCACGAAAGCCCTGGCGGCGCGCCAACAAATGCTCACCGAGATCGACGAGCGCGGCGTCCTGGCCACGCCCGGCGACAGTTGGATCAATGAGCTGGTGACGGAGGCCGCCCGGCTCTCCCTCGCCCAAGACGGCCGCTCCGCGCGGATCGAGTACGAGCCGACCCCGAAGGTGCGGATGCGGGATTGATTGCGCCGGACTTCATCGCCCGGCTCCGCGTGACCATGCCACCTGTACTTGCGGAACCCACGGGCCTCCACACCCTCTCAGACCGCCAGAGGTCATACGCTCGCGATTGGACGGCACCCTCGTTTTTGGGCCAGAAATGGCGAAGGTTGCCAAGGTCGCCAAATGAAAAAGGTGGCAACCTTCACATGACGCGCGCACGTCGGCGGGCCCGAAGCAATGCCCCGGACCGTGGCCCAGAGTCCCGTGGTCTTCATCGACTACACGACAGGGTGGCAGCGGCAAGCGCAGCTTGCCGATGGCTCGTGGGACAGACGCCAACGCCATCGGCAAGCTCCGAAGACTCCGGTTGCCGCTGCCACCTTGTCTCTCACCTTCACAGAGGTGGCGATGCGCACCGTACTTCCTGTCATACGGCCCGATGTCTCCAATTGTCAGAATCCCTTTGAAGGAGAGGTGGTCCGCGGATAGCATGGGTGCCGGGCTCGTCGGGCATTGAGCGGCTCTGGCATTGTCGGGAGAACAGAAGGAGGACCATCTCATGACGATGAATGTGTCACGCAGACGAATGATGCAGACAGCAGGAGCGCTGGCGGTGACGCCTTCTCTGGCGACCGAGGCGTCGGCCGCGAAAGCATGGCCGATTGGGGAGGGGCCGGATACGCCGAAGCTGTGTCTGGGGACGGGAGACGGCGGGCGCGGGCCGGAGGGCGAGGAAGAGGCCGGTCTGCGGCGCATCAAGCAACTGGCGGTGGATCACGTGCTCGGCGGGGGAGGCCGGCTCCCCTGGACGGAGGCCGATCTGCGGGCCCGAATGGAGCGGTACCAGGCCGCGGGCCTGACCCTGTACAACCTGATGATCGGCGGGTTCCCGAACACCATCTACGGCCGGCCCGGCCGGGACGAGGAGATCGAAAAGGTCATTCAGTCCATCCGGGCCGCCGGCAAGGCGGGTCTGGCGGTGATCGAGTACAACTTCTACGCCCACCGGGCGACGGAAGGCTACCACGAGCAGATCGGCCGGTCCGGGGCGGGATATACCGCGTTCGACTATGACCGGATGAAGGACCTGCCGCCCCTGGAGCGGGATGGCGCCCATAGTCTCGAGAAGATGTGGGAAAATATTACCTATTTTCTCAAGGCCGTCGTTCCGGTGGCAGAGGAGGCAAACGTCCGGCTGGCCTTGCACCCGAATGACCCGCCGGCCCCGCTCAGTCGCGGCTCGGGACAGATCATGGGGACGCTGGCCGGCTGGAAGCGTCTCATTGAGGTGGTCCCCAGTCCCGCCAACGGGATCACATTCGACTGCGGCGTGACGAAGGAGATGGGCGAGGATCCCGTGGAGGTCTGTCGCTACTTTGCCAGCCGCCGGCGGATCAACCACGCGCATTTCCGCAACGTGCAGGTGCAAAAGCCCTATGAAAAATACGCGGAAGTCTTCCCGGACAACGGCGCGGTCGACATGTTCGGCGTCATGAAGGAACTGGTCCGGCACAAGTACACCGGGACCATCTACCCCGAACATCCGCGGGCCCTGGATTACGACCGCCAGCAGCCGGGTTTCCGCGGCGGCTACCCCGGCGGCGGCGGTTACGCCGGCATCGTGTACAACGTGGCCTATGCCCGGGCCATGCTGCAGGCCGCCCTGGCATCGTAGGGGACAGGTGGCAATTGCAGAAATAAGTCATCGGGCTGGGGCGTCTTTCCCCTCGTGTAGTACATGCGCGCATGAGTCGGGTCCAAACCGCGTCTTGAAAGTACGCCGTACTAAGTCTATATAGATGAAATACTTACGCAGCCGGTGGAACCAGATGCCCCCGGGGCTGTAGTGCTCTTTGACGACGCCCGCGGGAGTAGGGGTACGCATCGGTGCTCTGTAATTGGTGGTTGAATTCTGGCAGGGTATTTGTGTGCAGCGAACAACGTGGATTGTCTCGGCTCTGGTAGCGATTACCGCGGGCCTGATTGTCTGGCAGGTGGGATTTGGCGGCCCCGAGCAGGCATCCCCTGCGAAAACGGTGCCGGTGACTTCTCCGAATGCGGGACGCGGGCGGATTGCCGCGGCGGCCGAGAAGAAGACGTCGGACGATCGCCCGGCCGACAAGACCGCCACGCCGCAGACCGGCGCAGCGCCGGCGCCGACCGTGCCGGACCCGAATCAGAAGCCGGCCGCTCCTCCCGTCGCGACCCCGCCGGAGCCCTCTCAACCGGCGGCGACCAAGCCCCCGGAGCCTCAGCCGGCCCCCCCGGCAGCCGAACCGGTGACGGCGGAGCCCGACCCTCTCAACGTCGCCTCCGAGTCCTGGGAGGCCATCAACCTCAAAGACGTGGAGATGAAGCTCATCATCCAGAAGATCGCCGACTGGACGGGCAAGGTTGTTATCCCCACCGATGATATCATGAAGGAGAAGATCACGATCTACGCGCCCGGGCGCCTCCGGCGACACGAGGCCCTGGAACAGATCTACGGCGCCCTGCGGATGAAGGGATACACCGCGGAGGAGGCGGACAAGACCATCTACCTGAAGCCCATCCGCGATGCGCGGATCGGCACGGTGCCGATGATTGCGGCCGATCAGCCGCTGGCCGCCCTGGAGAACAAAGAGCAGATTGTCCAAAAATTCTTCCGGCTGTCCAACTACAGCCCCAGCCAGATGGTGCAGGTGGTGCAGCCGTTGATCGGCGAGTACGGCCACATCAGCGCCGATGAAGTGACGTCGAGCCTGTCCATCATCGACACGGTGCGCAACCTCCTGCGGATCGAGGCGATCATTGGCCAGTTTGATGTCCCGGAGGCCCAGCAGCTCACGACCGAGGTTTTCGAGGTTCGCAACCGCACGCCCGGCGAGATCGTGCAGTTGCTGCAGGTCCTGCTCAGCAACGCCGGCGTCAGCCCGGGCGGGTCCGGGAAGAGCGCGCGGACCGTGATTTCGGTGGCGAACCAGTCCGGCTCGGACAACCGCTATCGGGGCGGCCGGGGCGGCCCCCCGGGCGCCGCGGCCTCGTCCATCGTGGTCAGCGGCACCCACAGCCCGATCATGCTGATTGCCGAGCCCAAGTTCAACTGGGTCATTGCCAAGGCGTCCCCCGAGGACATGCAGGAAATCCGCCGGTGGATCGAGCGGCTGGACCAGCCGGTGCCGACGGTGGCCGCCGAAGATTCGCTCGAAAAGCTCGAGAACAAGAATCAGATCGTCCAGCGTTTCCTCAAGCTGCAGCACGTCAGTCCGGACCGGATGAGCATGATCCTGATGCCGCTGCTCGGTCCGGGCGGGCGCATGATGCCGGAGCAGAACAGCAATACCCTGCTGATCATCGACACGGTGGAGAACCTGGTGGGACTGGAGAAGATCGTGGCCCAGTTCGATCTTCCGCCGCGCGAGGACATCGCCACCCAGGTCTTCGAGCTGCAGCACCGCGAGCCGGAGGAGATCACCACGCTGCTCAGCGCCGTGCTGGGTGAGGGCGTCGGCTCGTCCATGAACTCGGTCGGGCGGGAAGGCTTCCGGGGACCGAGCTGGGCGACGCGGGTCATTCGCGTCGACCGGGCCCGGTTCAAGAGCAGCCGTCCGTCGACCGGACCCGCCGGCGGCGATCAGCCGGTCGTCTTTATTCCCGAGCCGCGCCGCAAGTGGATCATCGTCAAAGCACGGCCCGAGGATATGGAGTCGATCGCCACCTGGATCAAGAAGCTGGACCAGCCCATGCCCACGATCGCGGCGGGGGACTCCCTCGAAAACATCGAGAACAAGACCCAGATCGTGCAGCGCTTCATCAAGCTGGAGCACTGCAATGCGGATCGCATGACCGAGATCCTGATGCCGCTGTTGGGCACGTCCGGGCGCATCCTGCCCGAACACAACACGAACACCCTGCTGGTCATCGACAGCGTGGAGAATCTGCAGCGCGCCGAGGAGATCATCTCCCACTTCGACGTGCCGCCGCAGGAGAACGTGGTCACGCAGGTCTTCGAGCTGCAATACCGCGAGCCGGATGAGATCGCCGGTCTGCTCAGCGCGGTTCTGGGGGATAATACCGGCTCTTCCACCAGCACCTTCGGCCGGCAGGGGGACTACCGCGCGGCGAACTGGTCGGTTCGCGCCATCCGCGTGGATCGATCCCGCTTCCGGACCGGGCACTCGGCGGGCACGACCACGATCAACGAGCAGTCCGCGCTGTTCATCCCGGAGCCGCGGCGCAAGTGGATCATCGTCAAGGCCCGTCCCGAGGACATCGAGTCGATCGTGGGCTGGATCCGGAAGCTGGACAAGCCGATCCTGACGGTTACCGCCGACGATTCGCTCGACAAGATCGAGAACAAGACGGATGTCGTCCAGCGGTTCATCAAGCTCAAGCATTCCAGCGTGGACCGCATGGTCGCGATCATCATGCCGATGCTGGGCGACACCGCCCGGGTGACGCCCGAGCCGACGACCGGCACGCTGCTGGTCGTCGACACGGTCGAGAACCTGCTGCGGATCGAGAAGATCATCGCCCAGTTCGACGTGCCGCAGCGGGATGACACGGTCACCCAGGTCTTCGAGCTGCAGCACCGCGAGCCGGAGGAGATCGCCAACCTGCTGGGCGCCGTCGTCGGGGACAATTCGCTCTCGACCGCGTCCACGAGCGTGACGGGCCAGTACCGGCAGAACTGGGACTGGGCCGGCCGCGCCCTGCGTCTGGGCCGCTTCCGCAGCGGCGGTTCCGGCCGGATCCCGAGCAACCCCGTGGCCGCGGGCAGCGCCGAGCAGCCGATGCTCTTCATTCCGGAGCCGCAGCGCAAGTGGCTCATCATCAAGGCCCGGCCGGAGGACATGGAGCTGATCGAGGGCTGGATCAAACGGCTCGACAAGCCCATGCCCACGGTGACCGCCGACCGTTCCCTGGTGGAGCTCGAAAACCGCAACCAGGTGGTCCAGCGGTTCGTGAAGCTGGAGCACTACGATCCCGTGCGGATGAGTGAGATCGTGACGCCGCTGCTGACCGAGACGGGCCACGTCACGGTCGAAGAGGGCACCGCGACGCTGCTGCTGATCGATACCGTGGAGAATCTCCTGCGGATCGAGGCGGTGATCGCACAGTTCGACGTCCCCGCGGCGGACACCGAGACGGAGATCTTCGAAGTCCGCCAGCGCAGTCCCGAGGAAGTCATCGCCCTGCTGGAGACCGTGCTTTCGAATCCCGGCACCAGTGTCGGGAACACCGGCTCTGGCCGGGGCGGGTCGTCTTCCCGGCCATATCGTTCCTCCAACACTGCGCACACCCGTTTCACGGGCTCGAATGCCAACGGGGCTTCTTCGACGATCCTGGGTCCCGGCGGCCGGACGATCATCCTGCTGCCCGAAGCCAAGCAGGGCTGGATCATCGCCAAGGCGGCCCCGGCCGACATGCCGCAGATCCGCCAGTGGATCGAGCGGCTCGACCGGGCGATCACGACCATCACCGACGACACCCCGCTGAGCACCATCGAGAACAAGAATCAGGTGATCCAGCGCTGCGTCAAACTGCAAAGCTACAGCGCCAGTCAGATGGGCGAGATCGTGTTGCCGCTGCTGAGCGAATCGGGCTACGTCAGCGCCGATGAGAGCACGGGCAACCTGCTGCTGATCGACTCGGTCGAGAACCTCATCAAGATCGAGGCGATCATCGCGCAGTTCGATGTGCCCGGCGCGGAACAGACGGCCACGAAGGTCTTTGAAATGGACCGCGCGGACCCGGCGGAGGTGGTTCAGTTGCTCCGCATGCTGCTCAGCGACACGCCGGGACGGCCGGGCGGCGGGTACGGCGGCGGCTACGGACGGTCGTATCCCGGCGGCCGCGGCTACTCCTCCGGCAGCCGGCTCTACCGGGGCGGCTACTCCGGCAGCGCCGCGACCTCGGTTCTCATGGGGCCCAGCCAACTGCCTGTCGTGCTGATCCCCGAGCCCAGGCGCAAATGGGTGATCGCCCGGGCCTCGGCGGAAGACATGAAGCTCATCACCGAATGGATCGAGAAGCTCGACAAGGGCGAGTCCGTCGGGCAGGAGTACGAAACGGTCCCGATCACCTACGCCGACGTGCGCGAGGTGGCCACGCGGATCAATGAGGCCCTCCAGCAGATGCCGGGCACGGAGCTGCAGGCGAGCGTGCTGGTGCAGGCCCTGGAGCAGGCGCGGCAGATCATGATCTTCGGCCGCCAGGACCTGCGGGAGATGGTCAAGAAGCTCATCCAGGAGATCGATGTCCCGCCCGGGCAGTTCGAGACGCAGCATTTCCAGCTCCGCCACGCGGACCCGGACCAGATCAAGCGGAACATCGACGAGCTGTTCGGCGAGAGCGCCATGCTGGGCCGCAGCGCCTCGTATCGCTCGTACACCGGTTACGGCGGCCGGGCCGGCGGGGGGCCGTCGCCCGACACCGTCAAGACGATTGCCCATGTCTCGCTCAAGCAGGTCACGGTCATCGCGGCGCCGGAGATCATGAAGAAGATCGGCGAGCAGATCACGCAGTGGGACGTGGCGATCGACGTCAACGAGGTCCGGCCCCGGATCGTCGAGTTGCACAACTCCGACCCGGCGCAGATGAGCACGCTGCTCAAGACCCTGTTCAGTCAGGAGATGAGCAGCCGGTACTCGTTCTTCGACTACCTGTTCGGCAGCAGCAGCCAGGACAAGCAGCGGATCGTGGGCCCGCTGTATGGGCAACTGACGTTCGAGCAGGTGGCCGGCACGCGCAAGATCGTCGTGATCAGCAACGTTCCGGGGGCCTACGACGTCGTGGAGGAACTGATCCGCGAGCTGGACAGCCGGGAAGCGGCGGAAGTGCCCAAGGTCGTGCGGCTCAACTACGCGGACCCCGAGCGCCTGGCCGAGCGGCTCAACGCCATGTTCAACGAGACCGGCACCTCCGCGGCCATTCGGCTCAGTACCCGCGGGTTGAGCGACTACTCGATGGATGAGGGCACCACGACGACGAACGGCGCCAGTCCCCGGCCGCCGAGCAGCAGCCTGGGCAGCAGCCCAACGTCCGCCGGGGAATATCGCCCGTGGTGGACGACCGGGGGCGGTGCGCGGGGCGGTCTCAACCAGACGCCGATCAGCAATATCATCGGGCGCGTGCGGTTCATTCCCGATACCCACAGCAAGTCCATCCTGGTGCTCTCGCCGCCGGAGTTCATGGAGAACGTCGAGCAGATGATCCGCGAGATCGACATTCCCGGCAAGCAGGTCATGCTCAAGGCGATCATCATGCAGGTAGACCATCAGAACATGACCTCGCTCGGGGTGCAGTTCAGCTCCGACTCCGCGAAATGGGAGACCCTGGAAAACGAGAACGCCCTGGTGGCGCGCAACACCCTGACGGCACTGGAGCAGCACGGCTCGCTGGTGCTCGATCCGAAGACGGGCGCCTTCACCGGCAGCGGCTCGGTGCTGCAGGCCACCGCCAACGTCAACGTCCTGATCGACTTCTTGATCCGCGAGCTCAACGCCAAGATTCTCAATCAGCAGACCTTGTGGACCAAGGACAATGAGGAAGCGCAGTTCTTCAAGGGCCAGCGCGTGGGGTTCCAGACGCGGGTCTCCATCTCCGACACGGGCGGGCGCGCCACCTCGGACTTCGAGTACGAGAAGGTCGGCATGACGCTGCGGGCCCGGCCGAGCATCACGCCGGAGAAGAACGTGGACATGATCATCAACGTGATCCTCTCCCAGCTTACCTCGGAGATCATCAACACGCAGCGGGTCCGGACCGAGTTGGACACGACCACGAACATGATCGTGCAGGACGGCCAGACGATCATGCTCGGCGGCATGCTCTTTCAGGAGAACAGCCGCGTCGTGCGGAAGCTCCCGCTCCTGGGCGATCTGCCCCTGGTCGGCGGGCTGTTCCGCCACAAGCAGGGCACCGCCGCCAACAGCGAGTTGCTCATCTTCGTGACGCCTTACGTGATCGACGTGCCGGAATCGATGCTGCCGCAGGCCCGCCGGGAGCAGGAGCGGGCGCGTCAGAAGCTGCACCAGATCCAGGAGGATCTCAAAGTCCTGGCGGGACCGGAAGAGCCGCCGGCCGACGGCGATCAGCCGGATGCGGCGCCCAAGACGCCCGCGTCGCCGGCTCCGGCGTCCCCGACTCCGGCCGGGGAGGCCCGATCCGCCGAGGATGCGACCCCGGCGGCCAAATAGGCGAACGCCGGTCGGTACAGGCCTTTCTATCGACAACGATCCGCTCAAAGGCTAAAAGCCTCTGCCGGGTGGCGATGGTCGCGCGGCTGCGCTGGGAAAAGGGGACATTCTCCTTTTTCCGCCAGCCCCGAAGGCAAGTGATACGGATTCGGAACGATTCGTGCGCACTATCGGCTTTGTCATCCTGAGCGAGGCGAAGGATCAGGGCCGTGAGCGGGAGAGACCTTCGATCCGGTGCCCAGATCCTTCGACCTTGCCAAGGGTCCTGCGCACAGGCAATCCGGCATCGCCAAGCTCCGCAGGCTCCGCTTGACGATGCCACCCGACAATCGGTGCGGCTTGGCGCTAAGAGGATTTGCGTTTGCGTCGGGCCGGCGGGTCGGGAAGGGCTCTCTGACTCGCACAGGTGAACGGGCGGTACGGCCACAGCGGACAGCAGACGATCGGACATTCCGTGATCCGGCTGCGCTGCCAGTGCATGCAATCGAGGCACTTGGCCGCGATGGCGGCCGCCGGATCATCCCCGGACATGGCCCGATCGTATTTCTTCTGGTAGGAAGTTCTATTCACCCCCGGGATTGCGGCCCGGTACTGACGTCGTCGTTCCTGAAGTCTCATGATTGCCTTCCGATGCCACCCTCACTGCGCCTGTTACGTTGCGGGTCCACGGCATGTTCATTTAACCATGATCTGCGGGAATTCGCAAGACCCTGCGCTGCGGGACCGGGCCCAGCATAGACGCCGCAAGGACCGATAGCAAGCGCCGTTTCGGTCCCGGGACCGGCTGGGGGGCCGGACCGGGTTTGGAGAGGCCGGCGAGGTTTCATATTCTTTGGAAGGGGAGAGGATGGAACCGAACGGCCCGGGCGGGCCTGCGGTGGCCGGTGCGGGCGTCCGTTCGAGAGTGCGGTGAAGGGTGGACTTCTGCAAAACGCCCGGGTGGGCTTTCTTTGAGGTTGACACCATGATTCCGGATGAATTCACACTGCCGCAGGTGGCGGGTTGGCCTGAGATCGAAATGGCCCGACGCCTGCGCCATCGTCTCTTCCGCGAATGCCGACGCTGGGGACCCCGGCTCGGCGTTCTGATTCTCCTAACGGTCCTGGGGGGGGTCGGCAAGAAGCTGATCGACGCCAGCGGCATCAGGGCTGCGGTGCTGGCCGATATCGCCAATGTCTGCTCCAGCGAAGCCGACACGAGTTCTCTCTTGAAGGGGCATGACAGCGCCTCGGCCAAGGCCTGGAGTTCCTTGGCGGTCTGCCAGCGGTTGGTGCAACTGAAACCGCAGGATGCGCAGGCTCACGTCATGCTGGGCAACGCCTACATGGCGGTGGGACGCTCCCCCGAGGCGGTTGAGCGGTACCACGATGCTCTGACGCTGGACCCGAACTGCTTCGAGGCGCACCTGGGTATGGGCAAGGTGCACTTCGCCCGCGGTGGTTACTCCGATGCGGTGGGCTGGTACCAGAGAGCGTTGAAGATCCGCCCCCGCTCGGCGGACGCCCATCTGTCGCTGGGATTGGCCTTGTCCAATGCCGGCCAGTATGAGGAGGCGATGCAGGCGTTCCAGAAAGCCAAGGAACTGGACCCGGCGGCCGTGCAGGACCAGGTCCACGCCGGCAATTCGTACCTGCAGGCCGGGATGTGCGCCCAGGCGATCGAGTATCTCCGCGGCGCGGTGCACGCCGACCAGAAGCATGCGCAAGCCTACTTCAATCTCGGCCGCGCCTACCTGCGTGTCGGGGATAAGGCGCTCGCCCTGGAGCAGCAACGGATTTTGCAGGGCCTCGATCGTCGGCTGGCCGAGCAGTTGCGGCACATGATCGGCGAGTGATATAATGGAATCACGCCCCGGCGCAGAGCCGAGGAGATCAAGGGAGGATCGCAGGATGAAGAGCTCTGGTATCAGACCTACGCTGATTTGCCTGGCGGCGGCGTTGTTCTGCGGCGCCGTCCACGCGATGACCATCCAGCTTGGCTCCGAAGGTGCGGCCCTGGTCCCACCCGGTGACACGTGGCGTTTCTTTCGGGGCCGATCCGCCGCCAGCACGCCGGCCGAGGCCTGGCGGCAGGTGGAATTCGACGATTCCCGGTGGGAGACCGGGCCGGCCGGCTTCGGCTTTGCGGACAATGATGATGCCACCGTCCTCAATGACATGCTGGGCCGCTATGCCACGGTCTATATCCGCAAGGCGTTCTCCCTTGCCGCGGTGACGCCCGGCGCGCCCGTGGAGCTGACGATCGATTACGACGACGGCTTCATCGCTTACCTGAACGGCAAAGAGGTAGGCCGGCGGAACATGCCGGCGGGGGCGGCCGGCTACCAGACGCTGGCCTCGGCCTCGCACGAAGCCGGCACGCCCGAGACGATCCACCTCGGCCTCGCCGGCGACCTGCTCCGCGCGGGCAAGAACGTCCTGGCCCTCGAAGGTCACAACAACTCCCTGACCAGCAGCGACTTCTCCCTGATTCCTTCGCTGCGGACCGGATCGGACGCCCTGCGCAATGGCGACACTTACATCGTCACGACCGACACGGTCCTCCTGACCGGACGCTCGGAGCTTCTGGCCGGACGTGCGGGCTCGACCGGGTCCTGGTGGGTGGTGGTTCAGGGGGTGCCCGTCGACTGCAATCTGGTCGACGGCACGTGGCAGGCCGAGGTCCCACTCTCGGCCGGCCTGAACACCATCACCGCCTGGGCCACCGGGGGCGATCCCCCGCCCAGAGTCGAAAGCGTGATGGATTCCGGATCGGTCGAGATCCTCTATGTGCCGCCGGCCAATCATCTCGCGGGGCAGCAGAAGCAGGACGTTACCCTCTCCGGCGCCTGGACCGTCGATCAGCCGGTGACGGTTCCGGCCGGCAAGGTGCTGACGATCGAGCCGGGCACGGTGGTGCTACTCAAGAAGGGTGTCTCGATCCTCGTGGAAGGCCGGCTGATGGCCGAGGGCACCGAAGCACAGCCGATCCGCTTCACGCACTACGGCGACGGTGCCACCTGGAAGCAGATCAAGTTCGTCGAGGCCGCCGACAGCCGGTTCGAGCACTGCATCTTCGAGTACGCCGACAGCGCCGGCGATCACCAGGACTATTACGTACCCGGGCCCAGGAACTACCACGAGGCGGTTGTGGCACTCGCGTGCCATCTGGATTTCAACGACTGCACCTTCCAGAAGCTGCCGAACGACGGCCCGGGCGCGCAGGGTGATGCTCTGGCCATCATCGCCGATGACCCGAGCCATCCCGGCGCCGCGGCGGCCGCCTTCACCCGCTGCAAATTCCTCGGCCTCGGGCAGGGTGTGCACGCGCGGTATTCCCATGTCCGGGTCGAGGACTGCTACTTCCAGGGCAAGAGCGGCGACAACGACGACGTGGACCTCTGGGGGGAGAGCACGCCGCCGTGCGTGATTCGCCACAATGTGTTCGACCTGCCGGAGCACGATGATCGCATCAACCCCACGCGGTGCTCCGCGATCATCGAGGGGAACATCATCATGGGCGGCGACGACCACGGCCTGGTTCTGCGGGACAAGTGCGCGCCGGTGGTGCTGAACAACGTGATTATTGGTTGTGCCAACGGCGGTATCGCGGTCGAGAACTCGTGCGCCGCGACCCTGGTCAACAACACGATCGTCCGTTGCGGCCGCGGCGTGCGGCTCTTTGACCTGGGCCGCTGGGGTCCGCCCTATAGCCTCAATCCCGGCGGCGGCACCGCCACGCTGGTCAACTGCATCATCTGGGACTGCCCGCAGCCGATCACGCTGGCCGACAGCGCCAACACGCAGATTGCCGACCGCGGCTCCCACGTGACCGTGCGCTTCTGTGACATTCAGCGCGGCCGGGAGGGGGTGTCCGTCTCCGGCAAGTACTCGACCGTCGTCTGGGGCGAGGGGAACATCAACGCCGACCCGCGCTTCGTGGATTCGGCCCAAGCCGATCTGCACCTGCGGGCCGGCTCGCCGGCTATCGATGCCGGCCGCACCCCGGAGGCCCCGGACCTGGATCGCGATGGGCATCCGCGTCCCACCGGTCCGGCCGCCGATATGGGTGCATACGAGTACCAGCCGTAGGCACAAAGAGAGCGCCTGTCGTGGGATGGTGGCGCGGCTCGTCCCTGTTGGTAGTGACGCCCTGGGGCGCCTCTTCGTAGGGCGAGCGTCCCCGCGCGCCTGAGCGACGTCGTGCTCCCGATGCACGACCTGCGAAGATGTGCTCTTACGAGCACACTACCAACGAGCAACCGTCGGACGATGCTCTCGGGTCACTTGCACGGCGCGCCGGCGACCGGCGTTGTGTTCACCTCATAGGCTCCCATGTCCACGGTGATGCCGGTGATCCGCTCCCGGCCGTCCAGATCGAACGGCAGGATTTCTTTGAGATTCCCGTCGCCATCCAGGTCGGCGAAGTCCTGGGGCAGCAGGGCGTTGTCGCCCTTCTCCCGGCAGGGCGATTCCGTTCCCAGCCGCAGGTTGTCGTCCTCTGTGCCGGCAATGCCGTCGAGACCCGCAGGCAGGAAGAAGCCGGGATCGGCGTTGAGATTGCCGGTGCCGGTCCAGCCCCCGCGGATATCGGTGCGACCGACCGTCACGAGCGACTTGCCGAGGCTCGAGATCTCGTGGCCGCCATTCCAGAGGATGCTGTTGGCGATCGTCAGCTCGCTGTTGGTCTGGCCGAGCGCCGGTCCGCAGACGATGGCGCTCAGGGTCCCATCCTGGCGGTTCGAGACCAGGGTGCAGTTCCAGAGGGTGGCGGTGGCCCCAAAGAAGTTGTCGAGCGCACCGGCTTGCACCTTGGCGTAGTTCGCGTGCAGGCAGCAGTTGGCGGCGTACAGGGCGCTGCTCCAGCCATTGGCGATGGCGCCGCCACTGTAGTCGGAGCGATTGCCGTTGAAGATGCAATTGACGGCACGGAGCTGGCTCTCACTGTTCCAGATGGCCCCGCCGCCGGTGCTGCCGGCACTGTTCCGGATGAAGAGGCACCGCGTCAGCGTGGCCTCGCTCTTATCGGTATCGAGGGCGCCGCCCTGGGCGCCGGCGAAGTTGCCGGTGAACTGGCAGCCGGAGAGCGTGATCTGGGCCCGGCGATCGGTGCGGACGGCACCGCCGGTCCCATGGGCCGGATTGCTCGCAGAAGAGCTGGTCGCCGGGAGAGCCCGGGCGCCGGCACCATTGCTGCGGAACGTGCAATCGAGCAGCGCCAGGCTACCGCCGTCGGCGTAGATGGCTCCGCCGTCGCCGGAGGACCAGTTGCCGGTAAAGGTGCAGTGGCGCAGTTGCAGGCTGCCGCCCGACATGGTCACGCCGGCCCCCTGCAGGTCGTCGGTGAACGGCGTCGGCGAGGACCCATACGCGCAGCCGCCGGTGATCTGGAAACCGTCCAGGATGGTCTCACGTTCCAGGTTCAGGGCGGTCAGGATGTGCCGGCTGTTGTCGGTCCGGGTGGCCTCTTTCCAGAGGTTGCAGGGGTCCGTCACCGGCAGATCGTTCGCCGACAGGTCGCCGCTGAGGATCGTGGCGTACTTGTTGACGTCGCGGGCGCCGGGATCGGGTGCCCCCGCCCCGGCGTAGCCGCCCAG
Organism: Planctomycetota bacterium; assembly: GCA_025459125.1. Taxonomy (GTDB): domain Bacteria; phylum Planctomycetota; class Phycisphaerae; order Sedimentisphaerales; family Anaerobacaceae; genus PLanc-01. The sequence goes on from JALORE010000087.1 coordinate 17,503, forward strand.
GATCGTGATGCCGCCCGACAGCACGAAGCTGGCCTCGCGATTGCCGCGCGTGACGCCCACGCCGCGATCCGGCGTGTAGATCCCGCGGGCCACGCGGATCTCCCGTCCGGGCAGGGCTGCCGCAAGGGCGTCCCGCAGGCTCGTGAAGGCGCTGGGCCAACTGGAGCCGTTGTTGGCGCCCTTCGCCCCGACATCCACGTAGACAGTGGACTGGAGCTGATCGAGGACGTTGAGCTTCGCGGTGGTCTTGTAGGCGGTGTTGTTGGTCTCATCGGCCTCGACGAACCGATTGTCCGGGTCGATGATCCAGCCGACGTAGTACGATCCCGTCGGGATGGCTGTCGGCAGCGTGCCGCGCCAGGTGAGTGATGCCTCGCCGCTGGCCGAGAGATACACACCGAGCCGTCCCAGGTAGTAGTCCGATGCGGTGATGGCGGTATCTGCCGAGACGTAGAAGTACACGTAGACTTCGCCGATCTCGGTTTCACCCGAGCCCTCGAGCTTCATCCGAACGGTCAACGTCTGGTTGGGTTTGCCGGCCAGCAGTGCTGTGGGTTCGAAACCGCTGTATTGGTCACCTCCGTCACGGAGGTCATCCCGTTCCACCTTCGGTCCCGGCGGAACGTAGATGGCGTTGGGTCAGTCGAAGGCCCAGATGGCCCCCGAGCGTGCTGGGACGAGATCCTCCGGCCCGCAGCGCACGGAGGCGGAATCATCCGCTACCGCGGCGGTTGCGAAGCCCGCGCAAACAGTCAGCACGATCAAGACGGCACGCATGGTCATGGCGGGTCCTTTCATCACCCCAAACCCCAATTGAGTTCTCCGACGCGACGCATCGCGTTTGGGGCGCCCTTGCCCCGGTCCTACGGTCCACGCTCATCCCTGAACCTTTATTATATCGGCTGGACTCGTTTTGTCAATCACGGATCGCGAGGATTCACCTACAGCCTGGGGTCCACCGGCTCGCTCTCCAAGGCCAGGACGCCGAAGACGCACTCGTGGACCCGGCGCAGCGGCTCGCGTCTGATAAATCGTTCCAGGGCCTCGATCCCCCGGGCGAATTCCCGCAGGGCCAGGGACCGTTTCGGGCCCAACCCCCGGGACCGGAGCCGGTTCAGGTTCTCCGGCAGACGATCACCACGGCGCGGGAGCCCCTGTGTTTCTGCTCGCAGATCACTCGGGGCACACCCGCCGTGCGGAAGTAGGCGAAGGCCTCCCGGGGATACTCCAGGAATCCCTCCTCCTGGGTCGTCTCCGCCGGCGACATCGTCGGCGGCAGGTAGATGAGCCACTGGGGATTCGGCGCGAACCGGCTCATCACCTCCAGCGCAGCGCTCGCGTTCTCCTCCCGGATCGTGACCGTCGAGCACAGGCGGGTCGCGACGTGGCGTTTCCCGAGCACGTCGTCGGCATCGAGCAGATCGTCGTATTGCTGCTGGGCCGTGAGCGGGAGGGCACAACGGCGATTCTCACGTGCCACGGCATCACCGTCTCGACCAGCTCCGGGCGGTCCTTGCACTCGCCTTTCAACGCCGAGCTCAGGACCTTGGCAATGGCCACACTCAGAAAGGACGAGGCCACGTAAGGCCGGTCGTTGATGTACTGCTCCAGGGGGAGCCCGCCTTCCGGTCGGCGCCTGCCGCGCACCATCTCGATCGCGTCGATGTCGAGCAGCAGCGCCGGGGTGCAGCGGCTCTCCGTGGCTTCGGGGAAAAAGATGTGAACCGTGCCGAAACTGAGGTCGGTCCGTTGGCACCGCCCCGGGTGCTTGCGCACGAGGTATCCCAAATCCGTTGCCGGCTTGCAGGTTGTGGTAATGGTCAACAACATCGATAAGGACCCGTACGATTTCCCCTCCGAGGACAGGGAGATGGTCGGTCTCGCACGGACTGCCCGGAGCATACGGGCGACAGACCCCTCTGTCAAAGTTTGTAGTGTGCTCGTAAGAGCCTACCGAAGATAACGCCTTACGGCATCACTACAAACGGCTGCCTTCCGCCTCATTGGGCCTTGGGTGTCGAAACCTCGCGCTTTTTATGTTACCATTTTGTTACCCGCTGGCGTTGGGCGGCCTTTATAAGGTAGCAGAAGACCAGCGCAGGGTTTACAAACCCTAAAGCCTTGAAAACAGTAGATTTATGTAGGGAGTCGAGAAGCGGGGCGCATTTCGCCCGCACGGAGACAGGTGGTTGGGGCTGGGGCCTCCACGCAGAATTCCGCGTTGGGGATCCCTTCCTGAACGCGGAATTCTGCTTCGCGTTTGGGAGGGCTGGCGAAGGAGTAGGAAAATGAACACGAAAAAGAACATCAAATCGAAAGCGGCAGTTTTGGCCGTGGCAGCAGCTCTGCTGATGCCGCCGACGGCCGGCGGCTCCGCGTGGGGTCGTGAGAGGTCTGCCTTCGGATCCAGCAACCGCACAATTCAGCGGCCGTCGTCGTCGGCCCCGTCGCGGCCGTCGTTTAACGCGCCGACCAGTCGGGCTAACTCGCCGGCCGCTCGGCCGAGCCCGCCGGCCGCGGCGCCGCGGTCTTCTCCCACGCGGCCTTCGACGCCGTCGTTCAGTCCGCCGGCCACGCGGAGCCCCGCGCCGAGCATGCGCCCGAGCCCGCCGAGCCTGACGCCGCGGTCGTCTCCCACGCGGCCTTCCACGCCGTCGTTCGAGTCCAACCGGTCGTTCTCGCCGAGCTCACCGCGACGCTCCTTCAATGCGCCGACAACGGAGCGGCCGTCGCCGAGTTTCCGACCGAGTCCGCCGAGTGTTTCGCCGCGACCGTCTCCAACGACGCCTTCGACTCCGTCGTTCGAGTCCAGCCGGTCGTTCTCGCCGAGTTCGCCGCGGCGTTCCTTCAATACGCCGACGGCTCCCGCACCCGCGCCGAGCGTCAGCCCCGAGACCCCGAGTTCGTCCAGTTCCACCGCGACCGCCGACACGGAACGGTCGAGCTCAGTTTTCCGCCGAACACTGCCGCAGCCGTCCGAAGCCGGCCGTACCAGTGTCGGGACGAGTGGTTTTCGGAGTTCGGAGAGCCTGGGTCGCCGGCTCGGCGCGGAGAGCCTCACGAGGTCGGCGCCGTCGGTTCCCGGCGGGTCTACCGATGAATCTCGCACGCGGTCGGGGAGCGTCTGGTCCCGGCGGTCGCTGCCGAGCCCGTCGGCGGAGAAGTCCACCACCCCTACACGACAGTTGTCCGAATCAACCGCCGGTGCCCTCCAGGGGCGGCGTACGGAGACCCAGACCGAGCGGAAGGCAACGGATCGGCCCGGCCTGACGGAGCGGCTGCGCACCAGTCGCGAGCGTACGGCCGGCAACTCCTCGAGTACCACAACGCAGACCGCGCCGCCCAGCGGCGCCGGCGGCTCCCAAGAGCAGAGAGCCTGGGGTTCCCGCGGGTTCGCCACGCGCGGATCGGATGGTAACCGCGTTGAATTCGGTCGGCGTTCGGGAACTACGGAGAGCCAGGCAGAGAGAAATCGGAGTGCCACGGGTCTGCGGTCGCTGACCGGACGTTCGGCACCGCAGGTGACGCCCACCGAATCCCAGCGCCGTGCGCTGAATTCGCGTCTGACTGAGCAGCGGCAGCGGACGTGGGCGCCCAGCGCCGGGTCGGTGCGGTCCTGGGGTTCGTCTTCGAGATCCGGCTTCAGCGCGGATGCCCACTTCGGGAGCCATCGTCCGCTGTACCTGCACGGCCGCTACTATGATCGGCCGGACCTGATCCGGCACTCGGACCGGCACATTCACATGTACTACGACCCGTACCATCGCCTGCATCACCGCGTGGTCTGGCCGTCCTATTGCTACCCGGTGTACTACGAGTTCGGACCGCAGCCGTATGTCCACTACGTGTGGCCGTACTATCATCGCAAGTACGTGTTCGTCAGTCTGGGCGGTTGGTGGCCCAGCTATTACCCATATACCCGCTATTACTGGTACGGCTACCATCCCTACGTCTGGTATGGGTACTACCCCGTGGCACGCGAGGTGGTGGTCGGCAGCGACAACTACTACACCTACAACTACAATTACTACGGCGATGACGGCAGTTACACGACCTACAGTTCGGACACGCCGGTCGACGCGGCCACGCAGGCTGAGCTCCGCGCCCGGCTCGAGCAGCAGAAAACCGCCGAGCCGGCTGCCCCGACGCTGGCCGATACTCGCTTCGACGAAGGTGTCAAGAGCTTCGAGGCCGGCGATTTTTTGCCGCCGCGGCGGTGAAGTTCGAAGAAGCCCGGCGGCTGGCGCCGCAGGATATGATTCTGCCCTTTGCGTATGCCCAGGCGCTGTTTGCCGACGGACATTATGACAAGGCGGCCGAAATCCTGCGCGCGGCCTTGCGGACTGTCTCTTCGGACCAGCAGGGTGTCTTCTTCCCGCGCGGCCTCTATGCCAACGACGACGTGCTGTTCGGGCAGATCGAGAAGCTCCTGGATAAGATCGATCGCTCCGAGGGCGACGAGGCCGACCTGCAACTGCTGCTGGGCTATCAACTGCTGGGCGTCGGCGAAACCGGTCACGCCCGGGATCAGTTGGAACAGGCCCGGGCGGAGCCGAGGAACGCAGAGTCGGCCACCATTCTGCTGAATCTGGCTGAGAAGATGGAGAAAGAGGCCGGCGCCGCGCTCAAGACCGACGAGGAGAAGGACGATACGCCTCCGGCGGCGGCGGGCAACGCACCCGACGGAGGGATCGCAACTCCGACGGCGGCCACGCCCACCGCGACAACAGTCACGGCGACGGCCGAAGCCCCGGCGGAATCTGTGGCGCCCGCCCCGACGGCGCCGGTGACCCCGCTGGGAGCTGCGCTCGCGCCTTCGGCTGCGGATCAGCCGGAAGCACCGAAGCAGGAGCCGGCCGCCGGCTCGACGCCGGCCGTGAAGCAGCCTGCGGGAGAAGCCGGAGAAGACCGTGACATGGACGGGACCGGTGTTCTGCCGCCGGGCGATGACGACACGCCGACGCACCAGGCGGGGTTTCTCGAGGGGATGACTGCTCCCGGCATAGGGTCCGGCGTAGCGCGATTTCTGACGCGCGACGCTCCCAACTACCGGGTCGACATCGTGGCGTTTGTCTCGATCCTGTCGCTGGCGCTGGCTGGCCTCTGGATCGAGTGGAGGTTGCCGAGCCGCCGGCCGACGGCTTGATCTTTCT
>JALORE010000344.1 GCA_025459125.1 Planctomycetota bacterium
TGGACGACTCCTGTATCTGTCAAACTCTGGGAGTCCCCCGGCAGAGCCGGGGGATTACCCATGTATTTATTCAGGGAATATCTCCGCAATTGGGGCTACTACGCGTTCAGGCCATATTCTCTCCGTTCGCCCGTTGTTGCTCGCGAATCACCGGTGCTTCTTTCCGACGGAAAGAACATGACTCGTACGTACTTCTCGCTGCACAATGAAAAGCCGCGTCTGGAGAAGGAGCTGATAGAGATCATCAGAACGCTGGAACCCCGGCTCGACCTCTTCACATATACGTCTCCCGACCCAGATGCTGTGTACCTGTTCATGGAAGATCAGAAGGGCAATCGGTTCAGTGTCCAGAGCATCTCCGATGGGACGCTCCGTTTCATGGCCATGGCCTATCTTGTTTTGGCCGGTGAGGATTCACCGGCGGACTCGGTGCCAGGATTGACGATCATCGAAGAGCCAGAGAATGGGCTATATGTCGGGCACCTCAAGCCACTGTTCGAAAGACTGGCCACACCCGGGGCCAAGGATCAGTTCATCTTCACGACCCACAGTCCCTATTTCATCGACCTCTTCGATAGCTGCCTGGAAGGTGTTCATCTGGTCAAACCCGGCGTACCCTCGTCAGAGATCAGAAAGCTGGATGTCGAGAAAACTAGGAAACTGCTGGAGGAGATGTCCCTGGGGGAGATGCATTTTCGGGAGATGCTGGGATGAAGGTCGGTTACTGTGTCGAGGGAAGCACCGATCGGGTAGCGCTCCGGGGGCTCCAGCAACGCTGGTGCCCCCAGGCGCAATTGGTGGAGGGATCTTTTCGCGGTACGTCGGGACTGAGCCAGCGCCGGGAGATACCGAAGATCTGTGTGGAATTGCTGGCCAGGGGTGCCGAACTGATCGTCTTTCTGCGCGACGCGAACGACGAGAACTGGCGGCAGGTCCTCAAGACATATGAGGGGCACTGCCGCGCCGACCACCAGCACCTGGCAATCTTCGGCGTCTGCGACCGCAACGTAGAGTGTTGGTGCTGTACCGACGCAGACTGGATCGGGAAAGAAACAGGACGACAGCCCAGCGAGTTCCGCGTAGCTGACCCCAAAGGTGTCTTCGAGGAAGCCATGGGAGTCACGCGCTGGGACCGGAAGGAGGAGGAAGTCGCGGCTCTGGTGCAACGAGCGCCGCTGAGGAACTGGCTGGGGAACTCCTCCTTCGAGCAGTTCTACGAGAGGATCCGGGACAAGAGCAAGGAACGGGGCTGTCAGGTCGAGAACCTCCGCGCGTCCTGAAACCAACGGGATGATCGCAGGCTCCGTTGTGCCGGTCGAGGCCGGTCAGTAGGAAATCAGGACGTGGATCTTGTGCGGGGCCAGGCGGGCGCGGCCTTTCAGGTCGGTCAGCTCGATGACGCAGGCGATGCCGACAACCTCGGCGTCCACCTTCTCCATGAGCCGGCAGGCGGCCTGCATGGTGCCGCCGGTGGCGAGGAGATCGTCGACCAGCAGGACCTTGGCGCCGCGCGGCACCGCGTCACGATGTATCTCGATGCTGTCGGTCCCGTACTCGAGGTCGTAGCTGGCGCTCTCGGTCTGCCAGGGGAGCTTGCCCTTCTTGCGAATGGGGACAAAACCGGCTTGGAGCCGGGCGGCGACGGCGGCCCCGAAGATGAAACCGCGGGCCTCAACGCCGGCAACGTACTGCACGCCGGCTTTCTGGAACGGGGCACATAAGGCCTCGACCGCCGCCGGGAACGCCTGGGGATCGGCCAGCAGCGGCGTGATGTCGCGAAACAGGATGCCCTTCTTGGGCCAGTCGGGAATGTCCCGAATGTACCGGGTCAGGAGCAGCGGCTCTTTCGCCATGAACCCTCCTTGGATTTATGATTTATGATCTGTGATTGGGCCTCATGTGTCGGCCCTGACCACCCCGCGCGGCGGGACAGCCTCCGTATCACGCCCGCCATTCTAAAACATCAAACATCAAACATCAATCATGAATCACACGCCTACTCCCCTTCCATGTACTCGTACAGGCTGGTCAGGGCATCGCGGCGGATCTGGCGAATCCGCTCCCGGGTCAGTCCCATCCGTTTGCCGATTTCCTTGAGGCTCAGCGGGCGTTTCTCGCCGATGCCGTAGTGCAGCCGCAACACTTCGGCCTCGCGGAATTCCAACTCGTCCAGCAGCCGGACCGCCTTGGCCTTCTCCTCATCCTCGACGAGGGCATCTTCCGGCCGGCCGGTGTTCTCATCTTCCAGTGTGGCTTCCAGGGCCTGGCTCTCCTCCTGGTCGTCCGGGCTGAAGCTCTCGCCGGAGTTGCCGAGCAGATCGACGATCCGGTGGATCACCTTGGCCTTGCGCACCGGCAGGTGCATCAAGTCGGCCATTTCTTCGACCGTGAGCTTGCGTCCCATCCGGCTCTCGACTTCCGCGGCGGTGTGACGCCACTGGCTGATCAGGGTCACCATGTAGGTCGGCACGTGCACCGGCTGCACGTTCTCCAGCAGGGCGCGCTTAATGCTCTGCTTGATCCACCAGGCGGCGTACGTGCTGAAGCGCGTGCCCCGGTCGGGATCGAAGTAGTCGACCGCTTTGATCAGGCCGAGATTGCCCTCCTCGATCAGATCGCCCAGGGCCATCCCCCGCCCGGCGTACTTCTTGGCAATGTTGACGACCAGCCGCAGGTTGCTCCGTACCAGATGCTCCCGCGCCAACGGATCGTTCTCGTCCACCACGCGCCGGCCGTATTCGTACTCTTCCTCGGCCGTCAACAGGGACGCTTCGTCGATCTCTTTGAGGTAATCCTTGAGAGTGACGTCGAAGATTATAATACCCTCCCGCCCGACTGAGAGCCTCTCGGCTCCAGCCATCAAGGGCCAAATGAATCGTTACCCTTTATCGTTCGGGGCGTCACAGTCATCCCCCAACGACTGCCCAGTTCATCGGCCCATCGCCAGGAGCGGTTTAACCGCGCCAGGGCGGAATCGCGCCCCCGCTTCCGCACCCGCGCAGAAAGCCATCCGGATGCTGCCGGAGATGCCGCCTGTGCGGTTTGCAGGGAAGAGAACCCGGGCCAACTCGGACGTTGGGGCGCGGGTTCCCGCCGCAGGGGCCGGGACGGCAACCGAACGGAACGCGGGCGGCGCCCTGGTCTACAGGGGAGTTGGGCAGCGGCAGATTCCGAGCCGACGCCAGAGGGATGGGGCCAGTGGAGTCGGGGCGAAATTGGATTGGGGACCCCAAACGCGACGCATCGCGTTTGGGAACCCTTCCTGCCCCCGATCCGGCCGGGGCAGGCTCTGTGCGGGAATGACGCAGGGTATCCTATCGGGCAATCTTGCCGGAGAAGGTGACGATGCTCTGGGGAGTCATAAGGAACGCGGCGCGGCGGTCCTGGACCGTCACATCCCGCACCTCCTGCAGGTTCTCGGAGGCACTGGTGCGATAGGCTTTCAACGTGCTCAGGCCGTTGAGGTTTCGGAAGGTCAGAGTCAACGGCTGCTCCCGGTCCGTCGAGTTGAGAGCCACGAGGGTAAGATCACCGGCCGCCTCGTGCAGGAAGGCACCCACCTCGACCGTGCCGAAACCGGGCTGGGCATCGATGCGCCGGGCGCCCGGGCGGATGAAGCGGGTGTAATGCATGGCCGTGTAGGTCTTCGGGGTGTAGGTGCTCATCACCATCAAGGCATGGATGCTCTTGTTGCCCTCGGTGATCTGCCAGGGGACGAAGGCCGAGCAGTTGCCGGCCACCAGCGCGTTGTGCAGGGCGTTGCCGACCCCCTTCTGGATGGGAGCGGGCCAGTCGTGATTGCCGGTGCCGCCTTCCGTAATCCAGAAGGGCTTGCCGGTATCGGCGATCAGGTTCCAGAACCGGCGGGACGAATTGGCGGACATTTCGGGCTTGACGCCGTCCTCGTAGCCGTGCGTGGCAAAGACGCCCAGCGATTCCAGGGCCTGAGGATTGTCCCGAATGGCCTTGATATACGAGCCGGTCCCGCCTTCGTAGAGGTGGCTCGTCATCGTCTCAGGACCGAAGATCTTCACGTGACGGTAGCCTTCGGCGTCGAGCCGCGCGCGGAGCATGGCCACGATGGTCGCGAAATCCGACCCGTTCCAGACGCAACTCTCGAAGGACTGCGAAAACTGCACCTCGTTGCCGGGACTGACCGCGTAGAACGGCGCGCCCTGCCGGTCGTGGAGCTTTACGTATTCCACCATCCACTGGCAGAAGTGCGGGAAGTACTTCGGCTTCACGCGGTTGTCGTTGACGCCGTAGCTGCCGGCCCGAATCGCACTGGACTTCTTGTCAGTGATAGACTGGTTCATCTTCATCCACGCCGGCGGGCTCCAGACGGTCCCGATGATCTTGATCTGCGGGTCGAGCTTGCGGATGCCCCGGCCGAAATCGACGAAGATCTGGGGCCGCCCGCGATCGGCGTTCATGTCGAAGTCCTCGCAGCGGATTCGGGTCCAATCTTCCGTCGGCTTTTCGAACGTGGGTCCCCACATGTTGACGCGGAGCATGTTGCAGCCGACACCCTCGACGTAGAGCTTCTGAAACTCCTCGGTCCGATAGAGATTACGGAAGCGCTCGACCCAGGCGATCAGGCAGGTGCCGAAGCCTTCCATCGTCTGGTACCGTTTCGCGCCGTCGACCACGACGTCCGTGGCCCGGACCGGTCCCACGAGAGCGGCCACAAACAACAGCCCCATCACCCACATGCCTCTGGTGCGCATCGCGATCTCCTTTCCAATCCGACCCTTCCCGCCGGTCCAACCATCGGTTCGTACCCAATGCGAGAACGTCCGGCATTCTACCGCCGCGCGTGACAGGGAGTAAAGCGAGGGCGACAGAAAGCCCCACCCGCACGAAGCAGACTCGCTGCGCTCCTCGCCATGACATCGCTGTGGCGCTGCGGCATTTCCTTAGTGACGATCCGAGCCGAGGGCATAGAGTGGCACACGGCGGACTCCTGGCGGGGAGGGTGGCTTGTGAGAGGTTTTGACAATAAAGTCTCTGGGGAAGTCGCAAGCCCCGGCGGCGACAGTACTGATCCGGATGATGGTGGGCACCGTATCTTTATCGGAAGGCATCCAGAAATTCCCCTACCCCGGCGAACGCGGGGCGGAGCGGTTCACCTGGATTAGGATTCCGGCGCCGGAGGTGCTGGGGCCATTCGTGGGTGCTGTCGAAATCGTCGCGGGCACACTGGTGCTGCTGGGGCTGCTGACCCGTCTGGCGGCCTTCGCCCTCCGGATCAACATCTCCGTGGCCATCATTTCGACCAAGATCCCGATCCTGCTCGGCCATGGCTTGTGGTTGTTCTCGCTGCCGAGGCTGTCGCGCTATGGGTTCTGGAGCATGGTCCACGAGGCGCGGACGGACTTTTGCCTGTGGCTCGGCTGCCGGTTCCTGATCCTGGTCGGCGCCGGCCCGCGATCTGGCGGCAGGTGCTGGTGCGCGGCGACTTTCCACTGGGACTTCTCCACGCCGTGATCCAGGTAACAATGGGATGGACGAATAGCCATCTCCACCACTTCCGCATCGGCGACCGGTACCACTCCGACCCCGCCTTCGGGCTGGATGAGTATTCGGAGCAGGCACGAACACCAGGCCATCCTCAGGGATGTAGCCCGGCGCCAGGGAGATGCCTTCGAGTATCTGTATGACTTCGGCGATTCCTGGGAGCACCTCATCCGCCTGGAGAAGATCCAGCCCACGGACCCGGATCGGAAGGCGTTCGCCAAGTGTCCCGGCGGCGCCCGCGCCGCTCCCGCGGAGGATTGTGGCGGCGTACCCGGAGTACTCCTTGAGGAGCCGGGCACAAACGGACAGCCTACGGCTGGATTTCTCATAACCCTACCGGCCGTTCTGACCGTGCGCAGTACCGCCACCTTGGGGCGTCGCGCTGGCTGCCGCCGCTGGCAATATTCAGCGTTTCCAAGGTTGTCGGGGTATAGCAACAATTCCGACCAGCACTATTTGCAGAGAGAATCTGGCGGATTGTTTGTTGGACCGTCTTCAGATCCACTTGTGGGCAGCTCTTCCAGGCTTTCCGCCCACGAAGTTCTTGTCTGAGAGTCTGCGAATTCAACCGAGCACTCGAAGCCTCTCCGCTCTCGAGGAGGTAGAGACGACCGTCCGCCAATCCCCTGAACCGCCTCTTCTCTTCCCTTTCTCTCTCCCCCAGGTACTGGGCGCGCGGGGACGCTCGCCCTACGAGGAGGACCTCACGCCCAGCCATTACCGGGATTGTTCGGCGAGACTCGTCAGGCGGTCGGATCGATCAGCCGATGAACAGGTTCACGTTGGCGGAGCCGGCCTTGTCCAGGTACATGGCCACGCCGCCCTCTTCGACGCCCTCGATGAGCTCTTCCCGCTTGATGCCCATTAGATCCATGGTCATCGTGCAGGCGACGAGACGCACACCGTGATTCCTGGCAGCGGTAATCAGCTCCGGCAGGGATAGGACGTTCTTCTTTCGCATGATACCCTTGATCATGGCGGTGCCCATGCCGGCCATGTTCATCTTGGACAGGGTCGTCTTGTCCGCCCCGCGGGGCATCATCCAGCCGAACATCCTTTCGATGAAGCTCTTGCG
>JALORE010000088.1 GCA_025459125.1 Planctomycetota bacterium
TTCTCAACCGGGACCATTACGACCTGGCCAAGATCAAGCGGCGGATTCTCGAGTTTCTCGCGGTGCGGAAGCTCAATCCGACCGGCAAGAGCCCCATTCTCTGCTTTATCGGTCCGCCCGGCGTCGGCAAAACGTCGCTGGGCAAATCGATCGCGCGCTCGCTGGGGCGCAAGTTCGTCCGGATCTCGCTGGGCGGCATCCGCGACGAGGCGGACATCCGGGGGCACCGCCGCACCTATATCGGCGCCCTGCCCGGCCGGATTCTCCAGGAGCTGCGGAAGTGCCACAGCCGCAACCCCGTGTTCATGCTCGACGAGATGGACAAGATCGGGGCGGACTTCCGCGGCGATCCGGCCAGCGCCCTGCTCGAAGTGCTGGACCCCGAGCAGAACAACACCTTCACGGACCACTACCTGGACCAGCCGTTCGACCTGTCCGCAGTGATGTTCATCGGTACGGCCAACTACGCCGAGCCGATTCCGCCGGCGCTCCAGGATCGCATGGAGATCATCGAGCTGCCCGGATATACCACGGGCGAAAAGCTGAATATCGCGCGGAAGTACCTGGTGCCGCGGCAGTTGGCGGAGCACGGCCTGCGGGCGGGGCAACTGACCATCAAGGACGAGGCCCTGGCGGCGCTGATTTCCAGCTACACGCGCGAGGCGGGCGTGCGCAACCTCGAAAGGAGCATCGCCTCCCTCTGCCGGGCCGTCGCCACCCAGATCGCCCGTGGGGACAAGAAGAAACGCAGCCTCGGCCGCAAGGACCTCACGCGGATCCTGGGCCCGACCCAGTTCGAGTCCGAGTTGGCGCTGCGCTCGGGGATTCCGGGCGTGGCCACCGGGCTGGCGTACACCCCCGTCGGCGGGGAGCTGCTGTTCGTCGAGTCGGCCGCCATGCCGGGCAAGGGTCACCTCCAGCTCACCGGCCAGATCGGCGGCGTCATGAAGGAAAGTGCCCAGGCGGCGTTTTCCGTGGTCAAGGCCAATGCCCGGCGGCTCCGTATCGATGAGAAGCAGTTCGGCAAGTTCGATTATCACATCCACGTCCCCGCGGGCGCGGTGCCGAAGGATGGGCCCAGCGCCGGGGTGGCGATGTTCACGTCGCTCGTGAGCCTGCTGCTCAAGAAGCCGACCCGGCCCGATGTGGCGATGACCGGCGAGATCACGCTGCGCGGCCTGGTCCTGCCCATCGGCGGGCTCAAGGAGAAGCTGCTCGCCGCAAAGGAGGCGGGCATCAAGCGGGTCATTCTGCCGGCGCGCAACAAGAAGGACATCGCCGACATCCGGCCGGAGACGATTCGGGGCCTGAGCCTGGCGTTCGTGGAGAACACCGATGACGTCCTGGCGAGTGCCCTCGATGCGATGGTCCCGCAGAATGGACCGTCCCGGGCACGCCGCCCCGGAAGGCCGGGAACCTCCCGCCGGACCAGGACGTAGCCCAGCTCCGGGCACGCCAAGCACAACCGGACCATCCCCCCGGCCACGGACAGATACCGGCTTGGACTGATTCGTGCATCCCCTTGTCATCCTGGGGCGAAGCCGAAGGATCTGGGCGCCGAAGAAGAGATCTCTCTCACTCGTGGGCCAGATCCTTCGCGGCGCTCAGGATGACAAAGTCGGTGCTGCGCAGCGGTTTCTGCGAATCCGGGTCAGATCGCCTGGCGGATCGCTTGCGCGACTTTGACAACGTCTGCCATGGCTGCAACGTCGTGGACCCGGACGACGGCCACGCCGGCGGCGGCGCAGAGGGCGACCGTGGCGGCGGTGCCGAAAACACGCTCGGCGGGTCTCTCGCGGCCGGTGATCCGGCCCAGGAACGCTTTGCGGCTCGGGCCCACCAAGACGCGATAGCCGGTGGCCACCAACCGGTCGATATTCTGCAACAGCAGCAGGTTGTGCTCCAGGGTCTTCCCGAAGCCGATGCCGGGATCGATGAACAGGTGTTCCGGCGGAATTCCCAGACCGCGGGCCCGGTCACAGCGTGCCAGCAGAAAGTCGCGCACTTCCGTCACGACATCGTCGTAATGCGGCTCGAGCTGCATCGTCGCGGGCGTTCCCTGCATATGCATCAGGATCGCAGGCACCCGCCGCTGCGCGACCAGCTCGGCCATCCCCCCATCGGCCAGGGCCGTGACATCGTTGACCAGCGCCGCGCCGGCCAGCAACGCCGCCCGGGCCACTTCCACGTGACGCGTGTCGATGCTGATGGGGATGTCGGTCTTCTCCGCCAGGGCGCCGATGACGGGAATCACACGCCGGATCTGCTCGGCCGCCGGGACGGATGGCGCGCCCGGCCGGGTCGATTCGCCGCCCACATCGAGCAGCGCGGCCCCTTGCGCTGCCATTTCCAGGCCGTGTTCGACTGCCCGGTCGGGATCGAGGAACTGGCCACCGTCGCTGAACGAGTCCGGCGTGACGTTCAGGACGCCCATGACCAGACACCCCCGAGAGAAGTCCAGGCGCCCGCCCGGCCACTGGAGCACGGCCGCTTCCGATTTCGGATTTCGGGTTCCGGATCCCGGCCGGAGAGGAGCAGCCGACACGAATCCGCACTCACCGTGAAAGCCGAGGCCGCGGAGCTTCCGGGCCAGGCTCTCCCGGGGCGGGTCGGGCACGACGGTCGTATTGTGAGACTCCCGGCGCACGGCGTAGTTCTTCCGCAGGGCGTCGAAGAACCGGCCGCGACCATCCGCTGGCTGACCGACGATCTGCCGCAGGTTTTCGTCGTCGCGCCGGATGCTGTAGATCTGGTCCAGCGCGCGGGCGAGCAGCTCTTCATCGCCGAGCCCGACGGTCTCGAGCTGGATCCGGGGGACCTGGGGCTCCGGCAGGAAATCCCCGATCTGGCGCTGGGGCGACAGGCCAAAGTGCTCGCAAAGAGCCCGGTAGATCATGATCATCCCGGCGACCTTGCCGTCGAAAGAGTAGCCGGCGATGTGGGGCGTGCCCAGATCGACTCGCTCGAGCAGCCCGGTGTCGATGTTGGGCTCGTGCTCCCAGACATCGAGCACGACGGCCCGCAGGCGTTCGGCCTGCAGCGCGGCTTTCAAGGCCTCGGAGTCCGTGACCGCTCCCCGGGAGGCGTTGAGAAAGACGGCTCCCGGCTTCAGGGCGGAGAAGAACCCGGCATCCGCGAGATGGAACGTCTTGTCGATGCCCTCGCGCGTCAGCGGCGTGTGGAGCGTGATGAAGTCGCAGTCGTACAGAGCCTCGAGCGGCACGTACTGCGGATCGCCGGTCCGGCGTTGCAGCGGCGGGTCGTTGCGGAGCACCTGCA
Source organism: Planctomycetota bacterium (assembly GCA_025459125.1). Lineage (GTDB taxonomy): Bacteria > Planctomycetota > Phycisphaerae > Sedimentisphaerales > Anaerobacaceae > PLanc-01. The sequence continues at coordinate 3,280 of JALORE010000088.1, forward strand.
TGCCCAGCGCTTCGCATTTGCAGGCCACCCGGCTGCCAACGTTGCCCACGCCAATCACGCCGATCCGCTTGCCCTCCAACCGCAGGTGCTGCCGGCGTCCGATCTCCAGCAGGGCGGCCAGGATGTACTCCGCCGCGGAGTTGGCGTTCGAGCCCGGCGCCGAGGCGAAACCGATGCCGTGCCGCTGCAGGTAGTCGACGACAACGTGGTCGAAGCCGATCGTCGCCGTCCCGACGAAACGCACGGCACTGCCCTGGAGCAGTTGTCCGTCCACGGGCGTGATGCTGCGGACCAGCAACGCATCCGCGTGGGCGATCTTCCGCGGCGTGATGTCCCGCCCGCTGAGAATCTCGACCTCGCCCACGGAGGAGAAGCACTCGCACACGAACGGAATATTGGCGTCAGCAACGATTTTCATGTCATCTCACACTCCGAAACCGGGGATCGTCGTGCCGCACTTGGGGCACTTCGAGTCCTTGACGTGATTGGCGGCGATGTGATAGCCGAGCCGCTCGATGAGCTTCTTATGGCAATGGTGGCAGTAGGTGTTCTCGCCATCCGCGCCGGGCACGTTGCCCAGGTAGACGTAGTGCAGACCGGCGGCCTGGCCGATTTCGGCCGCCCGTTGCAGGGACTCCAACGGTGTCGCCTCGGAATCCGTGTACTTGTACTGCGGGTGAAAGCGGCTGATGTGCCAGGGCACGTCCGGGCCGGCCCGCGCCGCCAGCCAGTCGGCGAGTTGCTTGAGCTCTTCATCGGAGTCGTTCTGGCCGGGCAGCAGCAGGGTCGTGATCTCGATCCAGATGTTCGTCTGCTTCGCGAGGTAGGCGATCGTGTCCAGCACCGGCGGGAGCCGGGCCCCACACAAGCTCACGTAGTAGTCGTCGCGGAACGCCTTGAGGTCCACGTTGATGCCGTCGAGCCAGGGGGCGGCGAAATCGATCGCCTCCCGGGTCATATACCCGTTGCTGACGAACACGTTGGCCAGCCCCCGCGCCTTGGCCGGCGCGGCGCAGGCGTGGCACAGCTCCATGAAGATGGTCGGCTCGGTGTACGTATAGGCAATGCTCCGGCAGCCGGTCCGGACAGCCGCCTCGACGATCTGCTCGGGCGTCAGGTTCTCCCCAGCGATCCGCCCGGTCTCCAGGGCGGCCTGGCTGATCTGCCAGTTTTGACAGAACTCGCAGCGGAAGTTGCAGCCGACCGCCGCGATGGAGAAGCTGCGGCTGCCCGGCTGGAAGTGGTACAGGGGCTTCTTCTCGATGGGGTCCGGGTTGGCGGCGCAGACCTTGTGGTAGTTCAGCGAATACAGCGTACCGCCAAGGTTCTTGCGCACGTTGCAGTGGCCCAGTGTGCCGGTGCCGATCAGGCAGCGGCACCCGCACAAATGACACCGGACCTTCTGCCCTCCCGCCGGCTCCCAGAGCACGGCTTCTTTGAAGACTTCCGTCGATTCCATCGCGTATCCTCCCGATCTCCGGTTCTTCACCCCCATTGTAAGACCCAAACCGGAAATGGCAATCGGCCAAGCCCACAGGGACTGCGCAACGTCGTCCGAGGCGCCAGGTGGCAGCGGCAAGCGCAGCTTGCCGACGGCTCATGGGATGGACGCAAACGCCATCGGCAAGCTCCGAGGACTCCGCTTGCCGCTGCCACCCGGCGGGCCTTTCAACACAGGGCCGGCCGGTTACAGCCCATAGGCCCGGGCCATGAGCTTGATCGGATGGCTCGTGCCGGCCGAGCCGAGGTGCTCGATCTGCATCTTGCACGCGGCGCATTCGGTCAGGACGTTCGGCCGGAGAGATTTCTTCAAGGCATTCTTGAGACCTTCAGAGATCTGCGTGGACAGGTCATGGTTCTTGCGCTGCATGCCGAACGTGCCGGACAGACCGCAACAGCCCGCCTGCAGGTCCGCCACGTCGATCTGGAAGTGCTCCTGCAACAGGCGCAGAGTCACCGTATCGTCACCGACCGCGCACAAATGGCACGGCAGATGATACGCGAACGCCTCCGTCACCGCCTGCGTCGGCGCCTGGAGCTTGCCCTGGCGGCGCAGTTCCTGCAGGTAGTTCATCAGCTCCCACGTGTTGCGGGAGACCAGGGTTGCCTCCTCGCCTGCGACGTAATGACGCAGCTCCTCCTTCAGACACAACGCGGCGCTGGGCTCGGAACAGACGATCCGATAGCCCCGGCGCACCGCTTCGGCCAGATGTTTCACGCTGTACGACAGATCGCGGCGGGCCATCCGGGCAGCGCCGTAGACGATGGCGGGCAAGGGCACCGGAAGCTGGCTCGGCAACAGGACCTCGACCCTGTTGTGGCGCAGCACCTTCACGACCGCGAGGCCCAGCTCGTGATCGTTGCAGTTGGCGTAGGTATCGACGAAATACGCGACCTTATCGACCGGGGCCGCGACCGGCCCGGCCGCCGCCAGATATTTGCGGCCGGCCTTCAGGAAGGACCCGCGCTCGAACCGGGGCAGGCTGCGGCGCCGGTCGATCCCCGTGACCTTCTCCAGGAGCCACTTGGATACGGGCAGGCGCATGAATACGTTCGAAAGGGGCGCGAACGTGCTGCCCAGCCGGCTGAGATGGCGGTTACGGCTCAGGACGAATTCGGGCCGGCGCAGCCCCCGGCGGCCGACGTACTGGGCGCGGGCGGTCGCCATCAGCAGCGAGACATCCACGCCCGAGGGACATTGCTGGGCGCACATGCGGCAGTTGGCGCACAGGTCGAGAAACTGGCGGAATTCCGGCGACTCGAAGTCCGCCTCCGCGAGCTGACCGGTCGCCCAGTAGTGGAGCAGGTTGGCCTTGGCGCGGGAGCTGCCCAGCTCCGTGCCGGTCGCCCGATACACGGGACACATGCGCAGTGCCGGCTCGCGGTTCAGGCACAGCCCGCACCCGTAGCATTGTTCCAGCTCCAGCTCCAGCTCGTTCTCCCGGAAGAGCAACTCGGACTGGGTCCGCTCGGGCCGGACGTGCGGCTCTCGGCGCAGGTGCTGGAACATCACGTCGGGGTCTTCGTTGAGGATCTTGCCCGGGTTCAGGAGGCCCGTGGGATCGAAGATCTCCTTGACCTTCTGGAGCACCTCGTAGTACTCGTCCCCGAACTGGCGGCGGACGAACGCGGCGCGAATCAGGCCGACCGCGTGCTCACCGCTGATCGTGCCGCCGAGGGACCAGGCCAGCGTGTAGACATCTTCGGCGATGGCGCGCATCTTCTCCCGGTCCCGGGGATTGCCCAGATCGATGTACGGACGCACGTGCAGCTCGCCGTCGCCGGCATGGCCGAAGAAGCACATGGTGATGCCGTGTTTCTTCTGGATCGTGTCCAGGCCCGCCAGGTAGTCGGCCAGACGGGTGTGGTCCACGCTCACGTCTTCCATGAACTCCGCCGGATGCTCGCGGCGGCGCTTGCGGTAGAGCAGCGGGCCGGCGTCCTTGCGGGATTTCCAGACGCGGGCCTGGGCCTTGGCGTCCATGATCGTCGTCCGCCCGGCCGCCCGCCGGCCCACGGCCGCATCGGTCACTTCGATCTTCTCGCGAACCTCCGCGGCGGACTGGCCCACCTGCTCGATCAGGAGCACCGCCGCCGCCCCCGCGGGCAGAATGTCCCGGTACTGGGGAAGCTGATCGATCGCCATGTTGATCAGGGCCTGATCCATGAGCTCGCAGGCGGTCGGCTGGGTCTGGATGATCGTCGGCACGGCGCGGGCCATGCTGTCGAGCGAATCGAATTCGAGCTGGAGCAGCCCCTTGGCCGCGGGCAGCGGCACCGGGCGCAGGGTGATGCTGGTGAAGATCGCCAGCGTTCCCTCGGAGCCGGCCAGCAGGCGCGCCTGGTCGATCGTCCGGTCGTGGCAGACTCCGGCGATGTGGTACCCGCAGCGATCGCGCGGCGTCGAAGGCCGGGCCTTGCGGATGATGTCGGCGGTCTGATGGGAAGCCAGCAGAGACCAGCACTCCCGGGCCAGGCGGGCCGCGCGGCTGTCCCGGGCCTGCTCCACCTCGACCGCGTTGCGCAGCTCGACGATGTTGCCGTCGGCCAGCACCGCCTCGATGGCTTCCACGTACGCCGCGGTGTGACCGTACTGCAGGGAGTGGGAGCCGGTCGCGTTATTGCCGACGACGCCCCCCACCGTGGCGCGATTCGCACTGGAGGGATCCGGCCCGATCTTGCGGCCGGATTCCGCCAGCCGCTTGTTCAGATCATCGAGCACGACGCCCGGCTCGCAGGTGACCGTCTCGTCATTCAGACGCAGGATGCGCTTCATGTACCGGGCCGTGTCGAGCACGATCCCGGCGCACAGGGACTCGCCCGCCAGCCCGCTGCCGGCGCCGCGGGCGGCCACGGGCAGTCCCTGGTCCGCCGCGTATCGTACGACCGCGACGATGTCCCGCACATCCCGGGGCGCCACCACGCACTGCGGCACGATCCGGTAGCTGCTTGCGTCCGTGCTGAAGGCCACCCGGTGAATGATATCCGCCCACACGTCCCCTTGCACCAGCGGGGCCAGATCGGCGGCGATTTGGGACGGTTCTCTTCCTGCCATAGGTCACAACGTTCCTGAAAGACCCCGCGAGGGGCACATCCGAAATCCGGTTCCTCCGGTTCTAGCGTACCGCGGCCGCGTCCAGAATACCCGCATCTGGGCCGCACCAATCCTCCCACCCGGCTACGAGTCGAAATCCCGCGGCAGGAACTGCGCGGCCGAGGCGGCGCCGGCCATGCGCAGAACCGCCAGGTCGTCCTCGCTCACCTGCCCGTTGATGAACTGCTGCACGATCGGATGCGGGTGGTTGCGGATGTAGTCGGCATCCCCGTCGGCGATGACCTTGCCGTTGTGCAACATGATGATGCGATCGCCCACCTTGTAGGCGCTCTTCATGTCGTGCGTCACGACCACGCTGGTGACCCCGAGCTCGCGTTCGAGCTTGAGGACCAGCTCGTTGATGATATCGGACCGGATCGGGTCCAGGCCCGTCGTCGGCTCATCGTAGAGGATCACTTCCGGGTTCAACGCGATCGCGCGGGCCAGCGCGACGCGCTTCCGCTGGCCGCCCGAGAGATTGGCGGGGTAAGAATTCTGAAAGCCGTCCAACCCCACCATCGCCAGCTTTGACTTGACGACATCCTCGATCGCGCGCCAGTCCTTCACCTTGTAGTGCTGGCGAATCGGAAACGAGATATTCTCCGCGACGGTCATACTGTCGAAGAGAGCGCCTTCCTGGAACAGGTATCCGAAGCGGGTCCGCACCCGGCTGAGCTCCGCCTCGCTCAGATCGTCGATGCGCCGGTCTTCGAAGTGCACCTCGCCCTCGGACGGGCGCAGCAGCACAAGCATGTGCTTGATCAGGACCGTCTTGCCGCAGCCGCTGGGGCCGATCACCACGGTCGTCCGGCCCTTCGCGATGAACAGGGAAATGTCGTCGAGCACGACCTTCTTGCCGAAGCGTTTCGTCAGATGCCGGACCTCGACGATGGCCGGGGGACTAGCGGGGCCGGGTTCCTGCTTCTTGTCGTTCTTCGTCTGTTCCACCATCAGGTCTCCAGAATCCAGAGCGGTCCAGCTCAGCGTCCCGGATCGTCAGCCCACCAGGCTCTTGAGCGGCCAGAAGACCTCATACACGTTCTTGGAGACCACCGCCAGCGCAAAATCCAGCGCCAGGATGGAGATGAAGCTGGCCACGAACGCCTCGGTGCAGGCCCGGCCGACACCCTGGGCGCCTTCTTCGCACGTGAAGCCCTTGTAGCAACTGATCACGGCAATGGCGCCGCCGAAGAAGAAGCCCTTGACCACGCCGATGGCGACATCCCACAGATCGACGCCGTAGGCGCTGAAACCCCAGTAGGCCCGGCTGTTGATCCCAAGCTGGAGGAAGCTGACCAGAGCGCCGCCGACCACACCTAAAAGATCGGCATAGATGATCAGCACGGGCGTCAGCAGCAGACAGGCCAGGAAACGGGGTGCGACCAGGTAGCGGATCGGGTCGGTTCCCATGCTGCGGACCGCGTCGATTTGCTCGGTCACGTTCATCGTTCCCAGTTCTGCCGTCAGGGCGCCGCCGATGCGTCCGGCCAGCATCACCGCCGCCAGCACCGGACCAAGCTCCTTGACCACCGAGATGTTGATCAGCACCCCCAGGTGCTCTTCCAGACCCATGCCGGCCAACTGGTCGTAGGCCTGGACCGCCAGGGTCATGCCCACGAAGGCCCCCGTGATCATGATGACAGGCACGCTCCGCACCCCGATCTGGTTCATTTGGGTCCAGACGAGCGGATAGGTCCGCCGGGCGGTACAACTGCGCATGGACGTGAGCACGGACCGCCAGGCAAACCGGCCGAAATGCCCGGCGTTGACGACGTCCTGGACAGCCTTGGCACCAAGTGTTGCGATCATCCTTGTCTTCCTATTCGAGTATCCCCAGGGGCCTCGCTTGCTTTGTATCCGCCCCGCGAACCCTTGTCAAGAAGACCGGTCGCTATCCAGGGCGATCACAACGTCCTGGGAATGACTCCATGGAAAGCGGCAAGCGGGTGGCATCGTCAAGGCGGAAGGCCTTAGCGACGGTCTGGCGCACGACAGAGCCACCATTGCAGGCTGCGCACGGGGACCCCCAACGCGATTCATCGCGTTGGGGACCCCTGGACGATGCCACCCGGGGCGCCGGGGGGACGAGAATTAGGGTTTTGTTGAAATACCCGAGCAGTCCGGTATAATCAGGCCCGTGCCGAAGGCGGCTTCGGAGCTCGTCGGTTCATGCTTGTGCGAGGGAACGATGTCGAAACACGGAATCGGATTCTGGGGATTGGCCGCAGTGCTCGCTTTCGCCGGCTGGTGCGGCGCCGCACAAACCTTGCGGCTCACGAATGGGGATCGCTGGGAATCCGCAGCGGGAGACCCTCAGAATCGCTTTCAGCAGGCCCTGGCCCAATTGCAGCAGCTCGCGCGCGAGGGGGACGCCGGCGATATCAAGGAGGCCTTGCGGCAGATCAAGGCAGAGTTTCCCGATCAGGTGGAGCCCGATCTGGACCTGTACATCTGGGGGGAATGGTACTACTGGCGGGACCGCTATGGGAAGGCCGTGAAGAAGTTCGAGAAGATGTTCAAGGACTATCGGAGGACCCAGTTTTCCGCGCCGGCCCTGCAGCGCGAGTTTGACATCGCCCAAGCCTACCTGGAAGGGCGCAAGAAGACGGTTCTGGGCCTCTTCAAGATGTCGGCCTACGAGGACGGCATCGAGCTGATGGAGAAGATCAGCGATCGGGCCGGATTGGATGAGTTGGAGGGCATCGGGCTGAGGGCCGCCATCGTCGTGGCGGAGTACTACGAAGCCGCGGAGAAGTACATCGAGGCCTACGAGAAGTGGTCGGAGATTGCCTCCTACTGGGAGACCGGTCCCATCGGCAAGCGGGCCCTGTATCGCATGGCGGAGGACAATCTGGCTGCCTACGACCGCCGCCCGGAGGACAAAAGGGCGCATTTCGATGCCTCGCGCCTGACCACGGCCCGGACGTATTATGTCAAGTTCCTGGCCCTGTATCCGCAGGACGCGAAACAGGAGGAGGTCCCGGAGAAGATCCGCCACATCGATGAGGAGTTCGCGTATAAGCAGTACTTCATCGGCGAGTTCTACCGTCGGACCGGAGAACACCGTGCGGCGAACCTGTACTTCGAAATGGTCCTGCGGAGCTGGCCTGGGACCGAGGCCGGCGCCCTGGCCCGTGAAGCCCTGGGGAGGAATCAGGCCGGTGGCAAGTAGAACCCACCCCACACACGAGCAGTGCGGAAAGACCGCGGACCGCGGACCGGGGACGTCTCGGTCCCTGACTCCGTCTTCGGTGTTCTGCCTGCTGTCTTGGGTCCTCTGTCCTCTGTCTGGCCTGCTGCTGGACGGCTGTGGCGCCTCGACCGGCTACACGAACGCGTCGCTGTTCCCGACCGACGTGAACAGCGTCTACCTGGAGATGTTCGACAATCGGACCTTTCGCCGGGGGATCGAGTTCACCCTGTCGGACGCCCTGGCCAAGCGGATCGAAGCCAATACGCCCTATAAGATCGTATCGAACCGGGATCAGGCCGACAGCGTGATCGGCGGGCAGATTGTGACCGCCAGCGAATCGATCCTCACCATCGAGCGGAACCTCGGCCGGGCGCTGGAGAAGGACGTCGCCGTCACTACGGTCGTCAACTGGAAGAACCTGAAGGACGGCAAACTCATGATCAACAGCCGTTCCGTGTCCGCCACCGCCACGTATTCCGAGTTCCAGGGCCAGGACTTCACGTACGCCTCGACGGTGGTGGCAAACAAGCTGGCCCAGGGCATCGTACAGTTGATGGAAAATCAGTGGTAAAGAGAAGAGGATGGACGGTGCGCCTCGGTCGGGATCGCGCGCGCCGAGCCGCCTCCGCGAGGCCATTCAGAATATGAAGAATACAGCGAATCAACCGCAGAATGACGCCCGTCGGCCATCCGGCAAGCGTCCGCCCCGTAAACCCGCCCTTCCTGCCTACAAGCGGAGCCCGTTCAGTTGGCTGATTGTCGCCCTGATTCTGCTGACGGCGATGATGATGCTCCAGCAAGGGCTGGTGACCAACACCCTGCGCTGGGATCAGTTTACGCAGTATCTCGAGGAGGGCGGCCAAATCGACCGCATCGACATCGGGGAGACCGAGATTACCGGCAAATTCAAAGAAGGCTCGCGGGCAGCCGGGGAGACCGGGGCCGTCGCCTTCAAGGTGAACTACCGGCCGGAGGGCGGGGCCAAGGAGCGTCTCAACGAGATTCTCAACTCCCTGAAGCAAAAGGGAGACGACCTCAAATACGAGTACACCCAGCAGCGGATCTGGATGCTGTGGCTGCTGAACTGGCTGCTGCCGGTGCTGCTGCTGGTCGGGTTCTTTTACTTCTTCGTGGCCCGCAACCTCCGGGGCGGGGCCGGCGGCATGCTGATGTCCTTCGGCCGCAGCCGCCACCGGGTCCAGGGCAAGGATCGGGTGAAGGTCACCTTCAAGGACGTGGCCGGCATTGACGAGGCCCAGGAAGAGGTGGCGGAGATCATCGAGTTTCTCCGTAATCCGCGCCGCTTTCAGCGGCTGGGCGGGCGCATTCCGCGCGGGGTCCTGCTGATCGGCCCGCCGGGCTGCGGCAAGACCCTGCTGGCCAAGGCCATCGCCGGCGAGGCGGAGGTGCCGTTCTTCAGCATCTCCGGCAGTGACTTCGTCGAGATGTTCGTCGGCGTCGGCGCCTCCCGCGTCCGCGACCTGTTCAAGCAGGCCAAGGACAATTCGCCGTGCATCATCTTCCTCGATGAAATCGACGCGATCGGCCGCAAGCGCGGCGCCAGCTTCGTGGGCGGCGGCCATGACGAGCGCGAGCAGACGCTGAATGCCATCCTCGTCGAGATGGACGGTTTCGACACGAACGACCAGGTGATCGTCATCGCGGCGACGAACCGCGCCGACATCCTGGATCACGCGTTGACCCGGCCCGGCCGGTTCGACCGCCAGGTCGTCGTCCCGCTGCCCGACCTCAAGGGCCGGCTGGAAATCCTCCAGGTCCATGCCCGCCGGGTCAAGCTCAGTCCCAACGCGAAGCTCGAGCGACTGGCCCGCGGGACACCGATGTTCAGCGGCGCGGACCTGGCGGCCATCATCAACGAGGCCGCCCTGGCGGCCACCATGGCCAACAAGGACAGCATCGAGCTGAGCGATCTGGAAGAGGCCCGGGACAAGGTCCGTTGGGGCCGCGCCAAGAAGAGCCGTACGATCGACCAGAAGGAACGGGAAATCACCGCCTATCACGAGGCCGGCCATACGCTGGTCCAGTGCCTCATCAAGGACGCCGATCCGCTGCACAAGGTGAGCATCATTCCCCGCGGGCCGATGGGCGGCGCCACCTTCGCGTTGCCCGAGAAGGATCGCACGATGTTCACGCGGCGCTACTGCGTCGCCCTGCTGCAGGTCTGCTTCAGCGGCCGGATCGCCGAGGAGCTGTTCTGCGAGGACATCTCCAGCGGCGCCCAGTCGGACATCGAGCAGGCCACGCGGATCGCACGGCAGATGGTCCTGACCTGGGGCATGAGCGACAACCTCGGCCCCATCAGTTACGGGTCCGATCTGGGGGTAAAGGACGCGGTCTATCTCATGCCGAGCGAGCGCGAGTACTCGGAGAAGACGGCCGAGGCGATCGACGCCGAAGTCAAGCGGATCATGGACGAGGCGTACAAACAGGCCAAGAGCCTGATCGAGGCGAATCGGGACCGGCTGGAGCGCGTCGCCCAGGCCCTGCTCAAATACGAGACTCTCGATGCCGAGGACGTCAAGATCATCCTGGACGGCGGCCGGCTGGACAAGCCCACCGTGGGCGATCTGCTCGCCGCGGAGCAGGCCAAAACAACGACGAATGGGGAACAGCAGGAGCAGGAACAGGCGGTTGGCGGGTAGGGTCACCTTTCTCTTCCTGTGCCGGGAGTCTGCGATGGCAGGGATGAAGCCCCTTCTGTTCTGTTTGATCGGTCTGACGCTCCGGGCGTGGCCGACCCTGGCGCAGGGCGCCGGCAGCGGCACCGAGATTGTTCGGTATGAGAACGAGTCTTCGTCCGCCCGGCTGGAGCCGGTCCGGATGGATGATCGGCCCGGGCTGCTGGTCATTTTCGAGGGTACCGCGGACCTGCACTACTACGCGCGGTCGGAGACGGCACCCGCGCCCGGCCTGCAACTGAAGGTCGAAGCGGCCGCCGCCGGCGTCGAGTTCGGCCCGGCCGAATTCCCGCCCTGGCAGCCGTTTCTCGATTCGTCCGGAAAGAACGTGGAGGCTTATGTCGGCGGTTTTCGGGTTTTTGTCCCGATCCGCAATCCGGCGGTCGATCCGCCCGGCCCGACCGATGCTGCCGTGCGGATTCGGGGCCTCGCCTGCACCAGCCAGCTCTGCCTGCCACCTTTCGATAAGACCCTGACGGCAACGCTGGACCTGGGCGGTGCTGCGACCTGGGTACAGATTGCGCCGCCGCCGGGGACGGCCGTCGAACGAGCGGCGGCGCCATACGGCACGACCATCTACTATTACCTGCTCGCGGTCATCGCGGGCATTTCCATCAACATCATGCCGTGCGTGCTGCCGGTCCTGCCGTTGATCCTCATGCGGCTGGTCAATCAATCCAAACGGGCGGGTGGTAGCCGGATCGCGTCGGGCCTCGCCTTCTCGGCGGGCGTCATCGGTTTCTTCGCGGTCTTCGCGCTGGTTTCCGCCGTCGTCAACCTGACGACGGGCGCCGTGCTCGACCTTAACAGTCTGTTCCGCTATCCCAGCGCCGTGGTGCTGCTGTTCCTGGCGATCGTCTTCTTCGGCCTGGTCATGCTGGACGTGGTGGCCTTGTCCCTGCCGGCCGCGCTCGCCAACCGGCAAGGCGCGGGCTCCGGGACGCTGGGGACCGTGGGAATGGGCTTTTTCGCGGGGATTCTCAGCACGCCGTGCAGCGGCGCTCTGCTCGGCTTCGTCCTGGTCTGGGCGCAGACCCAGCCGCTGCTCGTCAGCAGCATCGCCATCCTGCTCATGGGCGTGGGCATGGCCCTGCCCTATGCGATCCTGGCTCTGGCGCCTTCGTTGATTGACCGCCTCCCGAAGCCCGGCTATTGGATGGAGATCTTCAAGAAATCTACCGCCTTCCTGCTGTTCTTCATCGCGGTGAAGCTGACGCTGGCGGCCCTGCCCAAAGACAAGCTGCTCAACGTCCTGACCTATGGGATCGTCTTCAGCTTCTGCGCGTGGATGTGGGGCAAATGGGTGGACTTTACGACGCCGAGCCCGAAGAAATGGACCGTTCGGCTGACCGCGGTCGCCACCGCGATTGTGGGCGCGCTGTGGTTGCTGCCGATGCCGGGCCGGCCCGCCGGCGTGACGATCGACTGGCAGCCTTACCACGCCCGGCTCGTGCAGGAAGCGGTCGCGCGGAACCGGCCCGTCCTGCTGGATTTCACCGCCGACTGGTGCACCAACTGCAAGATCGTGGACAAACGCGTCTACCAGGACCCGCAGGTCGCCCGGCTCCTTCCGCAAAAGGACGTGCTGGCGATCAAGGCCGACACCACCCTCATCGACTACCCGGCGACCGCCGATTTCAGGCAGGTTTACGGCGAAGCGGGCAACGTTCCGGTGACGATCGTTCTGCGGCCGGGCGAATCGCCGACGAAGCTGCGCGGCATCTTTGATAAAGAGCAGTTGATTCAGATTCTCGAGAGGTTACCGGAGGCCGGAGCCCATGGCAGGGAAGAAGAGCTCGCCCAGGACACCCCGGGCGGTCCAGCGCGAAAGCAGTGAATCAGGTGCCTTCGACAAGGCCGCCGCGGCCGAGCGGGTCAAGAAGATCCTGCCCCTCCTGAAGAGGACCTATCCGGACGCCACCATCGCGCTGCATTTCTCCAACCCGCTGGAGCTGTTGGTCGCGACGATCCTGTCGGCGCAGTGCACGGACGTCCGTGTCAACCTGGTGACCAAGGACCTGTTCCAGAAGTACCGGTCGGCAGCCGACTGGGCCAATGCGGACCTCAAGGAGCTCGAGAAGGACATCAAGTCCTGCGGCTTCTACCACAACAAGGCCGTCAGCATTCAGGGCGCGACGCGGCGCCTCGTCGGGGACTTCCAGGGCGAGGTCCCGCGTACGATGGACGAGCTGGTGACCCTGCCGGGCGTGGGTCGAAAGACCGCGAATGTCGTGCTGGGCAATGCTTTCGGAGTCCCCGCCATCGCCTGCGACACGCACGTCATCCGGCTGTCCCGCCGGCTGCAATTGTCCGCGAACAGCGATCCGGTAAAGTTAGAGTTCGATCTGGCCGATATAGTCCCAAAAAAGGACTGGACCCTGTTCAGCCACCTGCTGATCTTTCACGGCCGGAATATCTGCACGGCGCGCAAGCCCAATTGTCCCGGGTGTCCCGTCGCCGCGTGCTGCCCGGCCGCCAATCGGCCCGACCGCTGGTAGCTGGATCTATGATTTATGATTTACGATTTATGATTTGGTGGTATCGCCACTGTCTCATGGCAGCGGATCATAGATCTCGGGTCAGCCCCCGCGGCTCTGGCGAAAGCTTACAAATCATGAATCGTAATTCATAATTCATAGATCGAGGAACGATGCGCTCCAGAAGAAACCACATGTTGGAAGGCTTGGAGAACCCCGTACGAGACCTCTGGCGGATCTTCCGCATCATGGCGGAGTTCACCGAAGGCTTCGAGGAGTTGGCCTCGGTCGGTCCGGCCGTCTCGATCTTCGGCTCGGCCCGGACCTCCCCTACCCATCCGTATTACCGGCTCGCAGAAGCCACCGCGAGCAAGTTCACCAAGGCCGGCTTCGCCGTCATCACCGGCGGCGGCGGCGGCATCATGGAAGCCGCCAACAAGGGTGCGGCTGATGCCGGCGGCGCCAGCGTCGGCCTGAACATCGAAATCCCCGAGGAGCAGGTTCCGAACCCCTACCAGAACCTCCCCCTGCACTTCAGGTACTTCTTCGTGCGCAAGGTGATGTTCCTGAAGTACGCCCACGGTTTCATCGCCTTCCCGGGCGGCTACGGGACCATGGACGAGTTCTTCGAGGCCGCCGTCCTGATCCAGACCCTCCGCCAGGCGCAGTTCCCGGTCATCCTGATGGTCAGCGACTACTGGAACGGCCTGATCAACTGGGTCAAGGAGAAGATGCTCCACGAGAACGGCTTCATCTCGCCCGAGGACCTCGATGTCTTCACGGTCCAGGACGATCCCGACGCGGCCGTCCGCATCGTCGTGGAGTTCAAGGAAAAGCAGGGCCGCGGCGGCGTGACCATGCCCCCCGGCATGAAAATGGGCCAGGCTCACCCCCACGAGCTCCGCACCGACACGGGCGACCAGCAAGCCTGACGCCGCCGGCGTTGTCGTCGTCTCGGAATCCGGGATTTGGCCTTCCGTCAGCCCGCGGCCCGCTCGCTGACCCCCAGTCCCGCCCGATCCGGGAGGATCAGTCTGCCGCGGTCCACGGTCACCCCGGCGAACGGATCGTTCGAGACCAGCAGATTCCCATCCAGGTCGGCGTAGTCCACCAGGGGACTGATCTGGGCGGCCGCGGAGATGGCGACCGAGCTCTCGATCATGCAGCCCAGCATGATCTTGAGTCCCAGGGCGCGGGCGATGTGGATCATCCGCAGGGCCTCCTGGAGACCACCGGCCTTCATCAGCTTGATGTTGATCCCGTCGTAGGCCGTCGCCAGCCGGGGGATGTCCGCCGCCCGCGTGACCGCCTCATCGGCGAGGATCGGCATCTCCACCCGCTCGCGCAGCCAGGCGGTCTCCTCCAGCCTGGCCGCCGGCAACGGCTGCTCGATCAGTTCGACCCCCATCCGTTGCAGCCAGCGGATCTTCTCCAGGGCCTGCTCCTTGTCGTGCCAGCCCTCGTTGGCGTCCACGCGCAGGGGCTTATCCGTCACCTCCCGCACCGCGCCAACGATCTGCTCATCGTTGGCCGTACCCACCTTGATCTTCAGAACGGGGAAGTCCCCCGCTTCCTTTACCTTCTGCTTGATCATCTCCGGCGTGTCGAGGCCGATGGAGAACGTCGTCACGGGTGCTTGCGCCGCATCCAAACCCAACAGCCGGTACAGCGGGACGTTCAACTTTCGGCCCACCCAGTCGAGGACCGCCATGTCCAGCGCCGCACAGGCACAGCTCTCCTCCGGGATCGCCCGCTCCCACTGCTGGCGCAGGCTCACATACTGGAACCAGTCCCCCGCCTCAATCAAGCTCCGCACTCGCGCGAGCGCCGCGAGCGTTTCGTCCGCACTTTGCTGGTAGCGGACGTTCGGCGCCGCCTCGCCCCAACCCACCACGCCGTCGCGCTCCAGGCGGACGAACACGTTCTCCTTGAAGTCACTCGAGTTCCGCGCGATAGTCCACGTATGCCGCAGCAGCAGCCGCTTGCGACTCGTGCTCAGTCGCGCTGCGCCCGGGGCGCCCCACCCCGCCGCCGTCACCCCCGAACACGCCATCCCGGCCAGTACCGATGTCCCCAACAGCTTCCTGCGCGAGATATCCATATCTTACATCCTAAAGCCATCCAACCTGCGCGCCGCCATTATCCGCCCCGCGCTGCCCACTGGCAAGCCCGTTCGTAGTGACGCCGTAAGACGTTATCTTCGCAGACGAGGTACGAGCACCGGCACCCGAAGAAGGGATCGCCGCAGGTGGTACGCACCCTGCTACTTTGTCCAAGCTGAAGTGGTGCCTGGAGAAAGGTTGTGAGACAGTCGTGTCGGACGGCAGCCTCAAGGCCGAAGACCTTGGGGATGGTCCAGAGCACAGGCAATCGACCATCGCCAGGCTCCGCAGAGGGACCCCCATCGCGACGTATCGCGATTCGGGTCCCGGCTCCGCGTGACGATGCCACCCGGAACACGGCACACGAGGTAGCCACCTACCGCGATGAATCGCGTTGCGGGAAGGGTCCCCGCGTGCGGGGTAGCGCACCCGGGGACCCGGACCCAGGTTCACCCTGCCCGGATGACCTTACGGTTTCGGTTCCGCCGCCGCAACGGGAGCCGGCTGGCCGCGCCATGTTGCGCCGTCAGATCTTCCGCCGGCGTCGTCGCCTGGCCCTGCGTGCCGCGTCCCGGCATGGTTCTCTGTTCCTGCCCCGGCGGTGTCCGACCCTGTCCGGATGCGCCCGCCGCGATCACATCGGTGCACGCTCGCATCCCGGGACGGCCGAGCCACCGGTGCCGCAGATGAGGATGCGAGTCTGCCCCCCCCCCGCGCTCGCAATCACCCTGCATCCTAAGGCTCCCTGCGCCACCTGCATTAGGGGATTCCCGCGATTCCGTGTACGACTCTGGACGACGGCTGCCAGCTTCCCTTGCGGTGGAATGATCCGCGGCATACCATATCTGTTATGAAGCTACTCATGTCTCTCCTCATGCTGTTCCTGAGCGCAACGTCAGTTTGGGCCGAAGATGGAGCTGGGCCGTCTCGCGCGGCGCCCGAGGTGCGAAAACCGAACCTCATCTTGATCCTCGTGGACGACCAGGGTTACTACGACTTGGGCTGCTACGGCGCCACGGAATTCGCCACGCCGCGGATCGACGCCCTGGCGGCGGCAGGCGTACGGTTCACCGATTACTACGCGGCGGCCCCGATCTGCAGCCCCTCCCGCGCGGGCCTGCTCACCGGCTGCTATCCGCGCCGCGTCGGCCTCGAGACCTGGGTGCAGCGCGCGGACTCGCCGCGCGGGCTGCATCCTGATGAGCTGACCATTGCCGAATTGCTGCGGGCGAACGGTTATGCGACCGCCTGCATCGGCAAATGGCATCTGGGTTTCGCGCCGCCGTTCCTGCCGCAGGCGCAAGGCTTTGAGCATACGTTCGGCCTGCTGCACAATCTCGACCCGGTCGAGACTGTCTACTTCAAGGATCAGGGCGGCGTGCCGCTGTGGCGCAACGGGGAAGTCGTGAAACGCCCCGCCGAGCCCGCGGAACTCACGCAGCTCTATACCGACGAGGCCATCGCCTTCATCGAGAAGAACCGCGAACGGCCGTTCTTCCTGTACCTGCCGCACACCACGCTGCACGAGCCGCTGGGCGTGAGCCCCGAGTTCCAGGGCCGCTCGCACTTCGGCATGTACGGCGATGCGATTCAGGAGCTCGACTTCCACGTCGGCCGCCTGCTCGACGCCCTGAAGCGGCTGAATCTCGCCGACCGCACGGTGGTCGTCTACGCCTCCGACAACGGCCGGGGCCCGGGCCGCCGGGCGGCGCAGCCCTTGCGGGGCAATAAGCTCACCACCTATGAAGCCGGCCTCCGCGTGCCCTGCCTCGTGGCGGGACCGGGTATCCGGCCAGGTCACGTGTTGCCGGCCATCGTCCACGCCATGGACTGGTATCCCACGCTCGCCACGCTCGCCGGCGTACGGGTGCCCGAGGGACGGATCCTGGATGGTCGCGACCTCACCCCCCTGCTGGCCGGGGAGACGGACACGATTCCCTCCGCGCGAGCCGGCCGATCGCTGAACGCCGCGGTGCCGCTGCGCCGTCCCTGGCATCCGCCGGGCGAGTGGGCCCCTTTGGTCACACAGGACGAGTACCTCAACGCCTTCTTCTATCACGGCAGCGAAGGCCAACTGGCCGCGGTGCGCTCGGGCCGGTGGAAGCTGACGCTCAGTCCCACGCTGCAACTGTTCGACCTGGAGGCCGACCCCGGCGAATCCAAGCCCGTCCGCGCCGGGGCCCTCCAGCGCCAGCTCCGCGGCCTGGCGATCCTGTTCCAGGAAGAGATGAGCCGTGACGCCCGCCGTGCGGGATACGCCGGAACTGAGCGGTAGACCCTGCAACCAGATGAGCAAGGCTCCCGCCCGTTGTCACCCCCGCGCAGAGCCTGTCCCCGACCTGATCGGGGGTGGGGGTCCACGGAGCGTCGGTGTAGGTGGATTCCGGCCTGCGCGACGGGTGGCAGCGGCAAGCGCAGCTTGCCGATGGTCTGCCTATCCGCCATCGGCAAGCTCCGAAGACTCCGCTTGCCGCTGCCACCCACCACCTCTCTACCCGGAGGTTCAATTGTCATGAAGCACGAGGCCCTCGAAGAACGCGTATGAGAACCCTCGCAGGCATCCTACCTGCGGGGTTCTGTGGCATCGGCGTCCCGCCGATGCTGCATGGGCGCTCGTGCCTCGTTGTTCTACATATCTCGGAGCTGCGCCTCCCGGATGTGTAGCACAACGAGGGCTTTGCCCTCCCTGCTGCACAGATCCCAGCGACGCCTCACACTCCCGGGCGCCGTCCCCGTATCAGCCCCAAAGAGAGCGGTTCAGGGGGCGTGGACGTACGCCCGTGCTCGCCGCCTGTCCCGCATCCTAACAACCTCGCGTCCAGTTCCGACCTTCCCCGGAGACGGTTCATGGGCCGAACCCCTTTTGAAGACGGCCCATAGTATGAGGCGTAATGGTGGATTTTCGCTGTGTGAGTTGCAGAGGCGCGGACGCGTCTGACTTCACACTGCACACTTCACACAGCAGACTTCTTCTTGGTCTCTTCTGCTTCCGGGAAGAGGAAAAGGGACATTCTACTTTTTCATCCTTTTCGCTGTCGGGGCGGACTGAAAAAGTAGAATGTCCCCTTTTCCCCATCCCGTTGGCCGTGGAGCGGATCGTTGCTTAGGAAGGGGCAGGAGTGGCTCTCCGCTTCTGGGCTCGCCGCGCTTGCCGGTTCTTGGCGGTTGGCTGGGCACAACAGCCGGGGACTCCGGTGCGACTCGGTCCGGACCGGAGTCAAGGGCCTTCCGGCGGGGCGGC
>JALORE010000345.1 GCA_025459125.1 Planctomycetota bacterium
CCGGTCTGCTTCTCAACGAGCTGGCGGGTGTCGAGCACCGTCCCGCGGGGCAGGCTGATGAGGTCGCAGACCACCAGGACCACCTTCGTGCGGCCATCGTCCAGCACGGCGGCCTTGGCATAGAGGTCATCGAGCACCTCCGCGCTGCCCCGGGCATAGTAGTAGCCCGCCATGGGCGTACCGCCCGGCGGCGTGATCTTCGCCGTCGCGACCCCGACTCGCAGCTCGGCCTGCACCGGGTGCAAGCCCACCAGAGACAGTACCGCCAGCACGACCAATCCGATCCTCCTGGAATGCATAGTCGCATTGCTCCTTTCTTCGCAGCAGGGGCGTCCCAACAAACTTGTCCACGTATTATACTGCCGTCTTGTTCCGCTCCAAGGCATTTGCTATAGTGTCGGCGTACGACGATGCTAACTCCCGTTTCCGGAGGCATACGCAACACTCATGGCACGCGACGACCTGGATCCCAAATCGACCGTAGCCGGCCCCGCCTTACGTCCCACCCGCACCCGCCACTGGGTGATCGTGTTTGCCATGACGTTGGCCATCATCACCTACATCGATCGGGTCTGTATTTCCCAGGCGATGCCGCACATTCAGGACGACCTCGGCCTGGATGACATTCAGAAGGGCACGGTGTTCCTGGCCTTCGGATTGGCCTACGCGCTGTTCGAGATCCCGACGGGCGCGTGGGGCGACAAGCTGGGTCCCCGCACGGTGTTGATACGGATCGTCCTCTGGTGGTCGTTCTTCACGGCGGCCACCGGCCGGGCTTGGAGTCTTCTCTCCCTGTGCGTCACGCGGTTTCTGTTCGGCGCCGGCGAGGCCGGGGCGTTCCCCAATCTGACCAAGATCTTCACGCTGTGGTTGCCGCGGACGGAGCGCAGCCGTGCCCAGGGCATCATGTGGATGAGTGCCCGCTGGGGCGGGGCGTTCACGCCGTTATTGGTTGTCTGGACAATCTCACTGGTGTCCTGGCGTAATGCGTTTGCCGTATTTGGTTTGCTGGGCGTCGTGTGGGCCGTGATTTTCTGCCTCTGGTTTCGCGACCGGCCCCGCGACCATCCCGGCGTGAATGCCGCCGAGTTGGAGCTGCTCAAGGAGAACGAGCGGAACATCGTCGGGCATGCCAAGGTTCCGTGGGGCAAGCTGGTTACGTCCCCGACCGTCTGGATGCTGTGGGGGCAGTATTTCTGCATCAGCTACGGCTGGTATTTCTATGTCACCTGGCTGCCGACGTACTTGAAGGATGCGCGGGGCATGACCCCGCAGACGAGCGGGTGGAAGCCGGCCCTGCTGGCGGGCGCGCCGCTGTTTCTCGGGGGGATCGGGTGTCTGTTGGCGGGCTTCCTGCTGGGCTGGCTGGTGCGTCGCTCGGTCAGCGTGGGGGCGGCTCGTCGATTGCTGGGGTTCGTCGGGTGCACCGCCGCGGCGGGGCTCTTGCTCTGGTCGGCTTACATCAAGAACCCCGAGTTGGCGATGCTTTCGATGGGACTGGCGGGTTTTGCCAACGACCTGACGCTGCCGGGGGCCTGGAGCACATGCATGGACGTGGGCGGGCGCTTCGCCGGCACGCTCTCGGGAAGCATGAATATGATGGGCAACTTCGGCGGCATGGCCGGGCCGTTCGTTGTCGGGTGTGTACTGCAATTCACGGATCGCAACTGGGAGCTCACCTTCTGGCTTTCCTCGGCCATCTACTTCCTGGGTGGTCTGTGCTGGCTCTTCATGGACCCCGTCACCCCGTTGGAGATCGCCCGGGAAGCGCAGGGGCCCGCGCCTTCGCGCGAGCCGGCCCCGGTATGAACATGACGGCCGGTCGAAGGGAAGACCCACGCCGGGCGAGAGATCCGTCACTGACGGACTTGCTGTTGCCGGTGGAGGTGGTCTTCGCCCCCCAATGGTGGCACAAGCACGCGGGGATCTGTTTCGATCGGGATTTCTTCTTCCATCCGGCCCGGCGGGTCGAGGATGAGCAGAAGATGGAGCGGGTGCTCCACGAGAAGTGGGGCCGGTTCGGCCTGGGTGCGGACCAAGGGGAAGTCAGGCCGGAAGTGGGTGCGGTGCACTTGGCCGCCGGCTACCTGATCTCGCAAATGCTGGGTTGCGAGGTTCGCTACGGGGAAGATCATCCCCCGCAGGTCTTGCCTCGCGGCGCAGACAAGCTCGTCGTGGAGCCGGAGAAAGCCTTCGACAGCGCGGCCTCCCGGGACTTCCAGAATCTGGTGGAGTCGTTGAAGAGTCGGTATGGCCGGGTGTGCGGCGATGTGAACTGGAGCGGCATCCTCAATATCGCCCTGGATCTGAGAGGCCAGGACCTTTTCGTGGACATGTATACCCGGCCCGAGGAGGTCCACCAGGGCTTCTGCCAAATCGCCGGAGTGATCGAGCGCTTCGTCGCGGGGGTCCAGAGCCGGACCGGCACGAGCAGCATTTCCGTGAACCGCAATGTCAGGCACTTCGCCCGGGCGGTGTTCCTGCACTCGGAGTGTTCCCATACGATGATCTCTGAGGCGTTCTATGAGAGGTTCCTGCTGCCTCTGGATGTCGCCTGGAGCTGGCGTCACCGGCCGTTCGGCATTCACTATTGTGGCTCGGATCCTCATCGATACGCCGAGCTGTTCGCCCAACTGCCCTACCTGGATTTCTTGGATGTCGGCTGGGGCGGCGACGTGGCGCGCCTGCGCCGATTCCTCCCGAACACGTTCCTGAACCTGCGCTTGAGCCCTGTCGAGATTGTCCGGCAATCCGCGGACGAAATACGTACCACAATCGTCCGGCTCGTCGCGGCGTCGGGCAATCCCTACCTGACGGGGGTTTGTTGCATCAATATGGACGACACCGTGACGGACGACAAGATCCGTGTCCTCTTCGAGACCGTCGCCGAGCTGCGCCATTGCTGCGCATCCTCACCCCGCTAGCCCCTCAGGTCCGGTCTCACGGTGTCGTGGGGCCGGGAGCGAGGCCGATGGCCTGACCGCGTCGCGGGATCGAGCTTTCCTTCGGCTCAATCTTGTCATACCAGGTGAACTTCAGGATCACGGACGTGACGGCGAAGACCGCCGTCGCCAGGAGCATCCGCCCATATTGCTGGAGCACCAGGAAGATGGGCGCGGCCACCATGGCCAACTCCCAGACGATCCCGATAGTCACGTTGAACCAGTCCCGCACGGCGTTGCGATTGCGCTGGAAGTCGGGCTGTTCGGCCCGGCACTTCTCGTCGATCGGCCGCCAGAAGCCCCAGGGACGCACGGTGCGGTAGAAACTCTTGAGTACGTCCTCCTTCTCCGGACGCGTCAGAAGGCAAACGATCACCGAGGCGAGCAGGCTCAGGCCGACGATGATCGGGAAGATCACGTAGTCCGGATGCAGGTTCAGCGGGGCCAGCCCGAGGGAGGTCATGAACTCCTTCTTGTTCAGCAAGAGCAGGATCAGGGCCGGACCGGTGCCTGCGACCATGCCGGCGAAGAAGCCATACCCGTTGAACCGCCACCAGTGCCACTTGAGGACGTTCGGGACGACGAAGGCCGGCACGATGGCGGAGACCAGGATCTGGGTGATCGAGTGCACGGAATCGGTGATCAGGCCGAACGCAATGCCCAGGAGGATGAGCAGGACGGAGCAGAGATAGCCGAGCTTGACGTACTGTTTGGCTGGGGCGTGCGGATTGATATACCGCTTGTAGATGTCGTTGACGACGTAAGCGCTGCCCGAGTTGACTGTCGAGACGAACGTGCTCATGAAGGCTGCCAGCAGACCCGCGAGAATGAGACCCTTGCAGCCGATCGGGACATAGCCGGAAACCACCCGGGGCAGGATCTCCTCGCGGTCCATTTTGCCCTGGGTGATGGCCTGGAGATCGCTGCCGAAGAAGGCGATCCCCAGCACGGCGATGCCGCCAATAAGTAGAAAACGCGGCGCGAGCGAGCAGATGGCCATCATCATGTTTTCCAGGGCCGCCTCGCGCGGGCTGCGCGTCGAGAGGACGTGCTGGATGGCGTAGTTGGGGGTGGGGCCGGCCATGCTGACGAGGATGCCCTTGAAGAGCAGCACGAGCACGAAGACGCCAAAGAGTGAGTAGCCGTCACCGCCGTGGCCGAAGGGGGCGTAGAGCTTCTCGTTCAGGGCGGGGAGGTTCACGGTGGACCAGTCGAGGTCGAGCTTCCAGCCGAAGAACATCTGGTCCCACCCGGCCGGCACGGCGGCGGCGATCTGCGCCGGCGTGGTCGAGGTGATCGCGACGATGCCGATGACAATCGCAGCGACCACGATCAGGGTGAACTGGATCAGGTCGTTCATCACGACGCTGTACATGCCGCCGACGACGCAGTAGACGCCCGTTACGGACATCACGATGATCGCCCAGAAGCTCTCCGACGTCATGCCCCAGGGCAGGGCCGAGGCGGACAGGCCCAGCAGCTCCACCGGAATGAACCAGTCAACGAATTTACCGATGCCTTTGAAGGCCAGGCACAGGAAGGGGATCACGCTCACGATCGCATAGGCGACGATGCTGATATACGCCAATTCGGCGCCCCGGCCGTAGCCGAAGCGGGTGCGCATCCACTCGGCACCGGTCAGGACGTTGGACCGGCGGACCCAGGTCCCGAGGTACACCATGCGAAAGATCACGTTGAACAAGGGCCACACCCACAGCAGCCACACCCCTTTGACGCCGTAGACAAACAGTACCATGACGAACCACATCGTGCCGGAGATGTCGACGCCGCTGGAGCCGTGGGCGATACCGATCAGCCACCACGGCAGGCTCTTGCCCGCCAGAAAATACGACTCCGGGTTCCGCGCCGCCATCTTCGCGACGACCCAGCCGACGGCGATCATCAGGAGGAAGTACAGGATGATGATGGCAAGGTCCACAGCGTGCATCAGACTCTCCTTGCAGCAAAGGACAAAGCTCAACAGGACCTGTGAGACCCACCGGACAAGCAGGACCCAGGCGGGCGCTCACGCGGGGCAGCGGAGCAAATGCTGCACCAGTTCCTCAAGATTGCAGGTCGCGACGGCGCAGTACTTGTCGCCGCCGCCGTAGTAGACGAAGAGCGTCCCATCGATCACCACCGCCCCGCAGGGAAAGCAAACGCCACGGTAATAGCCCTCGATCTCGTAGTCCCTCTCCGGCTGCATCAGCCAGTCGGGCGTGCGGTGCCGGACGATGCTTGGGTCCTTGAGGTCCAGAAGGACGGCGCCGAGCCGGTAGTACTTGTCCGGCCCGACCGCGTGGTAAATGGTCAGCCAGCCGTGCTCCGTCTTGATCGGCGGGGTGTTGACGCCCAACTTGGCGGTCTCCCACGGGTATTTGTTCGTGATCAGGAGCTTGCTCTCGCGAAAGCCCATGAGGTCGTCGGCAAAGGAAATCCACGCGCTGGCCTCTTTGACGCCATACTGCGGCCCGACCCACTCCAGTGGCCGGTGCAGCATGACGAACTTGCCGCCCACCTTCTCCGGAAACAGGACCACATCCCGGTCATCCAGCAAGGGATCGGTCAACCAGCCGGCTCGAATCCAAGTCTGGAAGTCTCGCGTGAGCAAAAGACCCGTCAGTGTGGCGTTAATCCGCAGATAGCGAGGGAAACTGTCGGTGCATTCCGCGGGCTTCAGGTATTTGTCGCGTCCACCGGGCACCCAGAACTGCCCGAACGGGTAATGCCGGCAGGCATACGTGATAAAGAACCAGTCGCCCGTCTTGATCATGCGTGGGTCCTGGATAGTCGCCCCGTCGAAGCCCTCGATGCTCGGGCTGAGCACCGGCTGGTCGGAGACCCGCTCGAAATGGTAACCATCCCGGCTCCTGGCCAGGCCGAAGCAGCACTTGTACTCTGGTCCCGACTCCGCGGCCCGGTAGAGAAGCAGGACCTCGCGGGTCGTCTCATCGTACCAGGCGGCCGGGTTGAAGACCGCCAGGTCTTCCCAGGGGTGATCCGGGTGGGGCGACAGGATCGGGTTGCCTTCGTAACGCCGTAGCTTCATAGACCATCCTTCAGACGACCAAGTCTTGCGGACCGGGCACAGGCCAGCCTCAGGTCAGGATACCTGATGGCGCGGTTGTCCTCAAGCAGTTCGTCGGGGAGACCGCCGGCACGAAGCCGGTTCAGTTGGGGGCAACGACAGAGCAACGGCCTTGACCCTGCGTACATTCCGGTAGGGGGCACTACGCATTTGGAGACCGTCCGTTGAGGATTCGGCCAATAGGCATCCACCCGCAACCGGTGTATTGCTGCTCGGAGAGCAGGAAGCTCCAAGGCAAGGCAAGAGAGAGACGCGGAGCCTTCGCGCTGCGCTCTTTCCCGGGGAAGAAAGGAGTGAGCTATGGCATTGCCGGAACTTCTCAGACCCCATCGCGGGTCACTGCGCCGGCGGGAGCCGGAGAGCCTGATGCGCCGCTTCGAGGAAATGAGGCGTATGATGGAGGACTTCTGGCTGACGCCGTTGGCAGAACTCAGCCGCCAGGGCGGCGGATTCGTCCCCAAGGTGGACGTGAAAGAAGAGGACAAGGAGATTATCGTCTCTGCTGAGTTGCCGGGTCTCGATCTG
>JALORE010000089.1 GCA_025459125.1 Planctomycetota bacterium
TGCGTGAAGACTTGAAGGCGGCGGGCCTCGTAGTGACCGGGATCGAGCTTCAACGCCTTGTCCAGCGCGGCGAGTTGCTCTTTGATCGTCAGGGCGGTCATCGCCCGGAGGAAGTAGGCTTCCGCCGTTTCCGGCAGCAGGGCCTCGGCCAAGCCGCGGTGCGCCTCGATTTCCTGGAGTTGTTGGGCATTCGGCGATCCATTCTCCCAGAGAATACGGGCCAGCAGCGCGTGGGCGGCCCCGGCGATCGCCGGACGCTCGTCGGATAGGCCGTTCAGGATTGTCACCGCCTCCTCGGACCGCCGGTTATCGACCAGGATGCCGGCCTGGAGAAGCTGCGCTTCGGGGCCCACGTGTGCGCTCTGAAGGATGGGCTTGATAGTCTCCAGGGCCGCTTCTCGCTCACCCTTGGCATACTGCTCGCGGGCCTGGGAGAGGAAGCCCCGATCCCGAAACACTTCGGCCTCAGCGAGTTGGAGTCGGTCCCGATTCCAGATAGACAGAACCATGCCTACTGTGATCAGCAGCACTCCAAACGTCAACACGGCTACGGCCTGGGAGCGGTGGCGGCGGAGGAGCTTCCGCAGGCGGTACGCGGCGCCAGGGCCCCGGGCCAGGACCGGCTCGTGTTCCAGATGCCGGCGGATGTCTTCGGCCAGGCCGCTGGCGGTCTCGTAGCGCCGGGCGCGGTCCTTCTCCAGGGACTTCATCACGATCCAGTCCAGATCACCCCGGACCTCCCGTAGGGGCGGCCCCCCGTGGCCGCCCGACGTTGGGCAGGCACGGGGGCCTGCCCCTACAGGTCGTGCGTCCCCGCACGACGTCTCAAGGCGAGCGGGGACGCTCGCCCTACGAAGAGCGGTCTTGATCCGCGTGGAGGGCTTGACCGGCTCCTGCTCTCGGATCACCCGCTGCATCTCCAGGTAACCCGCCTTGCGGAGTTCCTCTTCGCTGAAGGGCGTGGTCCCCGTGAGCAGTTCATAGAGCAATACACCCAACGAGTAGATGTCCGAGCGGGTATCGATGTCCAGATCGCTCAGTTCCGCCTGCTCGGGGCTCATGTAGGCTGGGGTGCCGATCAGGTGGGCGTAGCGGGTGAAGAGCGTCTTCTCCGTCAATTTCTGGTTGATGGCCTTGGCAATGCCGAAGTCGATCACCTTGGGCACCGGCTTACCGTCATGGTGCGTCACCATGACGTTCGAGGGTTTGATGTCTCTATGGATGATGCCCTTCTGGTGCGCGTGCTGGACCGCCTGGCAGACCTGAAGGAAGAGAACCAGCCGATCCTTCGTGCTCAGATTGTTCTGGTCGCAGTATTCCGTGATGGAAACGCCCTGGACCAGTTCCATGACGAAGTAGGGTCTTCCGGTCTCGGTAGCTCCGGCGTCGAGGACCTTGGCGATACTGGGGTGATCCATCAGGGCCAGGGCTTGCCTCTCGGCCTCGAAACGGGCGATGACCTGGCGGGTGTCCATGCCCAGTTTGATGATCTTGAGGGCCACCTTGCGGCGGAGGGGCTGCTCCTGCTCGGCCATATAGACCACTGCCATGCCGCCTTCGCCGATCTTCTCCAGGAGCTGGTAACGGCCGATCACGGTGCCGGAGCCTTCGGCCACGGGCGGCTCGCCCGGGATTACGCCGGAGCCAAAGACCGGGACCTCGAGGAAATCGCCCATCTGCGGCTCCAGGCGCAGCAGGGATTCGACTTCCTGCCGCAGCGATACGTCGTCCCCACAGGCGGCGGCCAGGTACGCCGCGCGCTGGGCGGCGGTTTCCCTTTCCAGCACCTCGGCGACGATCAACTTGATGTCTTTCGGTTGTTCCACCACGGGACAACTCCTTGAGGATCGCCCTCTATTTCTCCATGCGGAATTCGGGCGAAAAATGGGACAGAAAAAAATGGGCGAACGCAAAATCATGCGGCCAGCACGGGCCCACGCGGCCGGAGGCGCCGGCGAACCACGCAGCTTCGTAGGGGCGGCCCCCCGTGGCCGCCCTCCCCGTCCCGAAGGGCCGCTGCGCGGCCAGGGGCAGGCACGGGGGCCTGCCCCTACGAGTCCGCCCGGTCCTCGGCCGTGACCTCCCGGTACAACCAGAGACGCGCGTAGTTCCAATACCGGCCGGCGGTGCGACGCGAAATGCCCTGGAGCTCGGCGGCCTGCTCCAGCGTCAACCCCCCGAAGTAGCGGAGCTGCACCAGCTCGGCGACTTGGGGATCCTGCTGCGACAGCTTCGTCAGGGCCTCGTCCAGCCGCAGGAGATATTCCGGCGGCTCATCGGAGGCGGCGTCCAGGCCCTCCAAATCCACCCGTTGGCGGGCGCCCCCGCGTTTCTGACTCTTCTTCCGTCGGGCGCGATCGACCAGGATGCGGCGCATGGCTTCCGCGGCGGCGGCGAAGAAGTGGCCGCGGTTCTGCCAGCTTTGCGGCGCATCTCCCACGAGGCGGAGATAGGCTTCATGGACCAGGGCCGTGGCCTGGAGCGTCTGGCCGGGAGCCTCGTGGGACAGCTTCTGGGCGGCCAGCAGGCGGAGTTCCTCGTAGACCAGGGGCAACAGTTCCTCCGTAGCCCCCGCGTCCCCCCGTTCGATCGCGTTCAAGATACGTGTGACGTTATTCATGCCGACTCCCCGCCGTCCCGGGCCTCTGACCCCTCCATTCTGCCACAAATGCCGAGGATTTCAAGGTTTCGGAGGCGGGGCCTGAGAATTGATGATAGGCAAGCGCCGCTCATAAATGGTACACCGTAAGTCATGGACATTCGGGATCAGCGTATCGCCATTCTGGCGCCGGTGGCGTGACGGACGCCGCCGCGGGCGTACGGCGCGTGGGAGACGGTGGCCGGCAATGTCACGGAAGGCCTGGTCGCCCGGGGTCGGAAGAACATCATTCTCTTCGCCACGAAAGACTCCCTGACGAGCGCCCGGCTCGTCAGCTTCATCGATCAAGGGTACGAAGAGGACCGGACCCAGATCGGCTGGGTCTCGATGTGCCTGCACGTCTGCCAGACCCTCGCCCGGGCCGGCGTTGTAGGACTTCTCACTTACCGGCGTATGTCATCTCCCTCCGTCGGCCGAATCCGCCGCGCGCCCATTATGGTGACCTCGCGTTTCCCAGGTGACTTCGTCCGGCAGGACCGCGTCTCCTAATCTGTAGATATACCACCATTCCCGGGTAAATTCAGCATCCTGCAGGCAAGAAGGTATAATCACCGGCAAGAACGAATTCGCGGCGGTCCGACGACCATTCTCGGAAAGGAGAAGATGATGTTTACTGCACGCGTGACGCGTCGAAGACTCCTCCAGGCCACGGGGGCTGCCTTGCCGGTCCTGGGCCTGTCATACACCTCCGGCAGCCAGGGCACCGTCCCGGGGACAAGCCCCGCGATCGGCGTCTCTACCTGGGGTTTTCCCAAGTACACGAATGCCGAATTGGCCGAAGAGCTGGCGCCGCGGGACATCCGCACGATTCAGTTGTTCTTCAACCAGGCCGACAGCCGCTACTGGAAGTACAACGGACGCTCCGACCTGTCGGACCTGACGGCGGCCCGCTGTGACGCGATCGCCCGGACCTATCGGTCGGCGGGCATCGCCATCCACAGCCTGGGCGTGTACACCAACCTGATTCACGGGGACGCCGCCGAACGGCAGGCGTGCCTGGCCTATTTCGAGAACATGATGAGGCTGGGGAGCCAGATGGGGATCCGGACGTTCATCACCGAGTCGGGGCATTGGGAGCCGACCCCGCCGTCGCCGGGTTTGCCCTATCACTTCCGGGCACAGGTGTGGACGCAGATGCTGGCCACCGTCCGGCAACTGGCGGACCTGGCCGAGCGACATGAGGCCACGGTGCTGCTGGAACCATCTTTCGCCAGTTTCTTTGCCAGTGCCAAACGGACCCGCGCGTTTCTGCAGGAGATCAATTCGCCCCGGATTCGGGCCCTGCTCGATCCCGCCAATCTGCTGGAGGTGGACGACCTCGAAGAGATGTTCGAGCAACTGACGCCGTGGATCGACTGTATTCACGCGAAGGACCGCAAGCTGCACGTGGACCAGGGCGTCGCCGCCGGCAAGGGCGACCTGGATTATCGCCGGTTCGTTGCCCTGGCGCTGGAGCGTACGCCGAAGGCGCCGCTCATCCTGGAATACGTCGGACCGGAGGATTACCGGCAGGCCTTACAGCACCTGCAAAACGCCCTGCGGGAAGCCGGGGCACGCTAGTGCCTCATGCCAATTGCACCTCCGGGCAGAAACGGTGGGTGGCAGCGGCAAGCGGAGTCCTCGGAGCTTGCCGAGGGCGGATAGGTGAACCATCGGCAAGCTGCGCTTGCCGCTGCCACCCATCCGGAAAGTCAATTGTCCTGAGGCGATAGTCCTGTGCTCATCCTGGAATCGTGGGCTCCGGGTGGCATCGTCAAGCGGAGCCTGCGGAGCTTGGCGAGGGCGGATGGCCTGTGCCAGGGACCATCGCCAAGGCCTCCGGCTTTAACGATGCCACCCGACATAACCGCTCATGCTCGGACAGACTGCCGGTCGATGGATAGGCAGAAGATGTGGGTCGTTTCTTCAACGCCAAGGAGACCCGATGATACCGGGTAAAGGATACGGGCGAGTGGCAGTCCTGATCGTGGGGCTAGCGGTCGGCTGGTGCGCCGTCCGGGCTCACCGCGAATCGGTGTCACATTATCGCCCGGTTCCCTATGAGCAGGTCGCCAATCGTTTCGTGAGAAAGAGCGCCGGATGGGATGAGCCCTATGAAGTGGAGTTGTGGGCCTTATGGAAGGAATTGGGGATCAGTCCCCGGCCGTTCCGCAAGGCGCGGGACTGGAGCCCGACCAGCCTTTCGTGGACGCTGCGACACGACCCGCGGAGCCTGCTGTCGAGCGAGTACGCCTCCGGGGCCCGACGCGGGCAGAAGTGCCGGGTCAGTTGCCATTTCAGCGAGGGCGCCCGGGCCAAGGTGATCTCGATCTCCGGGGAATTCGATCCCACGCAGGTCCTGGTGTTCCGGCCGCAGGAGCGGGACGGCGTTCGCTCCTTTCGGTTCGCCTATGCGTTTACGGCCGAGGACGGCGGCTGGGCGGATCGAGGCAGCGCCAGGCTGACCGAGATCGAGCCGGATCTGGAGTTCCTGGAGGTCTCCTACCGCAACAGCCACGGCACCGGGACCCACGGAACCGCCTGGACCCTGTATCGCCTTGACCCCGCGTCGGCGACCCGACTCCTCAAGACGGATGATCATGGGTGGGCGATCGGTCAGGGGCCCTGCGGCTACGGCTACCGCTGCGAAATCACCGACCTGGCGCAGACTTGGCCGGAACTCGGGATGAGCTTCTACGTCGAGTACGTTCCCGGCGATCCGCCCGGCACCACGGCCCAGGAAGACCCGCGGCAGGATGTGTATACCCTCAAGACACAGGTCCGGCTGGCCTGGGACCGGGATAGCAGGACCTTCCAGTCGGTTCTCACGCCGAGTCTTTCGGATGCGGAGATCCTGGCCCTGGTCGAGAGGCCGGCCCAGTTCGTGGTGGAAAAGGCGGAGGACAGCGCATTTCTATCACGACCGGGCTGTCCCTTGACCAGATCTCGCCTGCCGCAATCGGAGTGTCTGCGGGGGTGGGGTCTGTGACGAGAAGGCCCATCGTTTCTTTCGGCCGCCGGGGATTACCCGGGCCGACTTCATCCTGGTTGGGCAACCGGTCATGACACGAGGGATGTTTACACCCTCCTTCGTGGCCGGTAGAATGAAGTTATGAATGGACTTGATTCTGTAAGGATCGATAGAAAGGCCCTTTCCGTCGGGCCGGTCCGGGAGCCGTCGGACGAGAAGGCCTACTGGCTCTCCAAGACACCCCACGAGCGTCTCCAGGCGGCCGAATTGATGCGTCAGATTGTCTATGGCTACGATCCATCTACCACGCGACTTCAAAGAGTTCTTGAGATTGCTCAACGCCCACCACGTTGAGTACCTGCTCATCGGCGGCTATGCGGTCAACTACTACGGGTACCCGCGTGCGACCGCCGACATGGACATCTGGATCGCGGTCCATCCGACGAACGCCGACCGCGTGGTCGCCGCCCTGAAGGAATTTGGCTTCGACCTTCCCGACCTGTCGCCGGAGCTGTTCCTGCGCGAGTGGCAGATCGTCCGCCTCGGCGTGCCGCCGGTCCGCATCGAGATTTCTACCACCATCTCCGGGGTCGACTTTGCCTCATGTTACGCTCAACGCGCGGAGGACACGCTCGACGGAGTTCCCGTGAGTCTGATCGGCTTGGAAGACCTCAAGCGCAACAAGAAGGCATCCGGCCGCCACCAGGACTTGGCGGACCTGGAACATCTGCCTTAGCCCCTGATCGGGTTGCCTGCGCAAAGCCATCGCCAAGGCCTTCGGCCTCTGCTACCTGGCCGCAATAGGACGAAAAGAGGGCATCGTTCACTTCGTTTCCCGGGGCGGCACTTGTCAGTTGCTGGAGGCCGGCGGGCCGGCTTCGTAGCGGCCGCCGAGGTGCTGGGCCAGGAACTGCTCGGCGATGGCGTAGAACTTCAGGCGGTTCTCGGGCTTGGCGAAGGCGTGACCTTCTTCGGGAAAGACGAGGTACTCGCAGGGGAGGCCCTTTTTTTTTCATGGCCGCAACGATCTGCTCCGGTTCCGCCTGCTTGACGCGCGGGTCGTTGGCGCCGTGGCCGATCAGGATCGGGATCTTGATCGGATCGACCTTGAACAGCGGCGAGCGGGGACGCTCGCCCTACGAAGACAGCAAGATCCGCGGCGCATTCCGGCCGCACCTGGGTTGAGTCCGTAGGGTGCGCATCGCGCACCGTCTCCGCGGATCGCAACGCTCCGCGGGCGAGTTGACGCCGCATGCCAAACCGGCGCCTCGCGGACATGCTCGGCCTATGGCCAAGGCATGCCCACGCAGAGCCGTAGGCATGGCACCCGGTCTGTGGGACGCATATCACCAGCCTGTAAAGATGGTGCAGGAAACCGGAGCCTTGCAGGAGCGGTCGGGGCGCGTTACGATGCGGGATTATGAGTGACAGTCCGGGTAGAAACACAGCAGCAGTGAGGAGCCTCGTCATGAGTCAGCACCATCGGCCCGTTCGCATGATCAGCCGTCGAAGTCTTCTGCGGTCGTCCGCCCTGGCGGCGGGGACCATCGCCCTTCCCACCCTGGTGCCCTCGTCCGTGTTCGGGGGGGCGGCGCCGTCCGAGCGAATCACGATCGGGTGCATCGGCGTCGGCAATATGGGCTCGAGCGACCTCAAGGCGTTCAAGAGCAATGCGAACGCCCAGGTGGTGGCGGTGTGCGAGGTGGACGCCCAGCGGCTGGCGGAGGCCCGCAAGCTGGCGGGGATCGACGCCGGGTCCTGCTATGGCGACTTTCGCGAGTTGCTGGCGCGGCCGGACATCGATGCGGTGACGGTGGTCACGCCGGACCATTGGCATGTGCCCATCTGCCTGGCCGCGGTTCACGCGGGCAAGGACGTGTACTGCGAGAAGCCGTTGACGTTGACCATCCTCGAAGGCCGCACGCTGGCGAACGAGGTCAAACGCTACGGGCGCATCCTGCAGACGGGCTCGCAGCAGCGCTCGGGCGCGGAGTTCCGCAAGGCCTGCGAGCTGGTCCGCAACGGCTACATCGGCGAGGTCAAGACGGTCAGCGCCGGTCTGCCGGGCAACAATCGCAAGTGCGAGCCGACGTGGCAGCCGCAGCCGGTGCCGGAGGGCTTCAACTACGACATGTGGCTGGGACCGGCCGAGTGGGCCCCCTACCACGTCCAGCGGTGCCACTACGAGTTCCGCTTCCTCCTCGACTACTCCGGCGGCCAGGTCACCAACTGGGGCGCCCACCATCTCGACATCGCCCAGTGGGGTCTCGGCACGGACGACACCGGGCCGGTCCAGATCGTCGGCGCGGGCGAGTTCCCCACGACCGGCCTGTTCACGACCGCCACGAGAGTCCATTTCGAGATGACCTACGCCAGCGGCGTCAAGCTCATCTGCAAGACCGGCGGCTCCGGCACGCGGTTCGAAGGGACCAAGGGCTGGGTGGATGTCAAGCGGGGCAAGCTCGAGACCGAGCCCGCCTCCCTGATGACCCAGACCATCGGCGCCAATGAGACGCGCCTGTACGAGAGCCGTAACCACCATCAGAACTTCCTCGACTGCATCAAGAGCCGCCAGCAGCCGATCGCCAACGTCGAGGTCGGCCATCGCTCCTCCACCTTGTGTCACCTGGGCAATATTGCGATGTTGCTCAAGCGTCCGCTGCGGTGGGACCCGGCCAAGGAGGAGTTCGTCGGCGACGACGCGGCCAACCGGATGCGCTGGCGTCCGTCCCGGGCGGCGTGGAGCCTCTGATACGGATCATTGCCTTGTCTTCGCCAAGGGAATCCGCTATCGTGGCATCCCATGGTTGATCGATCTGAACGAGTCGGAAATACGTCGGCCGCCCCCTCGGGGAACCGAGGCGAATGGAAACCTTGCCCTTTGTGCGGCGGTACATCCAAGCGCGCGGGTGTGAACCCTCCGAGCTTGGTTGTCGTCCGATGTCAAACGTGCGGCTTCAGCCATCTCGGGGTGTCCGACTCCGACATTCTGGCCGCCAACGTCTGTGGCGTCGAGCAGGCCGAGCGGTATGCCCGGTTGCAGTCGGCCCTGGACGGCGCGTACTTCGAATGGGTCCTCCGTTCGTTCCAGAAACGCGGCTCGCATCTTCTCGACGTGGGCTGCGGTAACGGCACTTTGCTGCGGGCGGCCCGTCAGCTTGGCTTTGCCGCGGAGGGTTTCGACCCCTCGCCCTGGGCGCAGGAGCAAGGCTTCCGGGTCTACCCAAAATGGTCCGACGTGCCCGGTAAATCCTATCAGGTTGTGACCTGCCTCGGTACCCTCGAGCACGTGCCCCACCCCCTGGAGTTCGTGGCGGACCTTGCGACCCGCTTGAGCCCTGGCGGAATCGCCTATTTCACAGTCCCCAACTACGGGGGTCTCGAATCGCTGTGCATTCCCGAGCGGCTCCGGTCGCAGGACAAGCCCTATCACTGCAACTTCTTCCGGGCCCGGGACCTGACGTTGGTCGCGGATAGACTGGGACTTCGGCATCGCGTTCGGTCCTATGGCCTGCCGGGCCTGTGGAGCCTCTGGCGCAAGCACCGGTTGGAGCGGCCGGCCGCAGAGCGGTCCCGCCACGACCCTTCCGGACGGATGCCTTCCTGGAAGCATCGTGTGGCGGTTCGCGCGTATTACTGGTCCGGCCTGGTGTTGGGCAGCAAACTGGAGATGACCCTCTACGCGTGAGGCGCGGCCTTACCGTCTCATGCTCCAGTACAGTTGGTAGGCGGCCCCCAGCAGGCCCAGGAAGATCAGGCCCGAGAACATCACCATGGACATCAGCAAGGCCGCGGACTGGGCGACGCCGTACAAACCCAGCAGACCCACGACCGTGACTTCACGCACCCCCAGGTTGGCGATCGTGATCGGGATCTTGCCGAGAACGAAGACGACGGCACAAAGCCAAATCAGCGCGCCGAGCGGCACCGCCACATCCGCCGCCCGTGCGGCCAGGAAATAGAGCAACAGACCCACGAGCAGCCCGTCGACGACATTGATCAGAGCAATCCCCGCATGGAACCGCCGGCCGGCGGTCTGGAAGACCGCAATCTGCTCCAGCATCGTCCGACCCTTCTCCTGCGCCCGGCGGGGCAACGGTCGCAGAGCGGCCAGCAGCAGGCGCAGGGCAGGCCCACCCGTGCGTTCGTTCAGGACCAGGACGGACAATACGACGACGAGGAGCGCCAGGCCGAGGCACAAGAGTGCCAGATAAGGCGAGCGTCCGACCTCCGGCCCCGCGGCCCGCGTCGGGCCGGTCACCGCCAAGGCCAGCAGCCCCGCGACGACCATAACCACGGCCAGCGTCGCCTGGTTGTACAACATGCTGCTCAGGACATTCATGCCCTTGCCGGTGGAGCGTTTGAGGAGGTACCACTTGACGCCCGTGCTCATGATGCCGGGCAGGAACAGACTGTAGAAGGCCGTGACGCACGTCGTGGCAAAGAGCGCGTGCAGGCCCACCTCGCACGCTTGTTTGCGCAGGATGATCCGCAGCGCGCAGGCTTGCAGAAGAGAGAACAGGACCGTGGCCAGCCACACTCCTCCGAGATAATGCCAGCGCGCGGCCCGGAGCGTCTCGCGGAAGGACTCCAGACCCACCGTCGAGAAGACCCACGCCAGCAGAATGACTGCCACGGAGGCCTTGGCCAGGAACTTGAGAATCTGCTTCGTACGGATGGGCATGGCCACTCTTCGCTAGGTATGAAGGGCAATGTATGGTTCTTGATTTGAGGATCCGTCATCGCCGGTCATGGATCGAGAATCCGCAATCATACATCACCCATCAACCATTGTCCGTTGTCCCACAATCAGGACCCGCCGGGACAGGGTCAGTTGCAGCTTGTACAGGCGGCTGCAGACCGGACAGGAGGGGAACAGCGCCTCCAACGCCCCGAACGGCAGGCGCGCGGCGAACGCCGCCAGCAGCACCGCGCCCGCGCCGGAGAAGGGACCGCTCATGTAACCGCTGCGAATGTCCTCGTATCCCGCGTTCACCAAGAGCTGATCGAGCCGGCGGCGCGTCGTGACGTAGTTGTGCGAGAAATCGCAGTTGAAGAACTGCTTCCGCCAGCTTAAGTAGTCGGGCGAATGGATCAGGAACTTGCCCCCGGGTTTCAGGACCTGGCGGATCTGACAGGAAATGTCGAGGGCCTGCTCCAGGCCGCTCATGTGCTCCATCACGTTGACCATGGCGACCAGGTCGAACGTGCCCTCCAGGGCGGGCAAGGGCGGGACCCGGGCGCAAGTGACGGTCGCCCCCTTCTGCCGCAGCGCGTCCGCCAGACCGGCGTTGGGCTCGATCGCGTGGTACTCCATCTTCCGCGCCAGGCACAACTCGGCGAGCTCGCCCCGTCCCGGCCCGATCTCCAGGACCCGGCTGCCCGGCGGCACCGCGGCGAACGCGAGCACGTGCGCCGCGGCCCGGCGGACGAACCGCAGTCCCACGGCGGTCGGCTGCTGGGCCTTGCGCAGGTGGTCAAAGAATGCGTCCGTCGTCTTCTGTTCATCCACCATGTTTCTTCCTCGCGATCAGGACACGCTCGTCGGCACAACGGTCTTTGTACTCATGATAGACCTGCAATTTGTAGACGGCCTTGTAGAGCAGATAATCATGTTTCAGTACGACTTCGAAGCCCTGCTCCCGCAGGATCCGCTCGATCTTCTCCCACTCGATGTGGTCATCCGGCCAGACGTGAATGTCGCCTTCCCGCTTGTAACGGGGATTGGCCAGGCGCCGGAGGATGTGCCGGTAGCCCCGGACGTCGAAAACCAGCGAGAACAGGCGCCGCCAGTCCACGCGCGGGCGCGCCTTGCTCAGGAACTCCAGGTAGAGCGGCGGCTTCTTGTAGTACGCCTCCGTGACTTCATGGTCGAGGTAGAGGACACCGAGCGGCTTCACGACCCGGCACAGCTCCTGCACCATGGCCAGATAGTCCGGCACGTGATGCAGGACCGAGTAGCTGGCCACCAGATCGAAGTGGGCATCGGGTACGTTGGACAAGTCGGTCCCGTTGAGCTTGAGCGTCTCGGACAGGCCAGTCGCGGCGTACTTGCGGCGGACGTCGGCGAGAAAGTCGTCGGATACGTCCGCCGAGACGGTGCGGACACCCTGGGCGATCAGGTGCCGCGTGAGATTGCCCGAGCCACAGCCGAAGTCGAGAGCACGCATCGGGCGGGCGCTCGTCTGCACCGACTGCACCGCTTCGCGCAACATGCCGTAGAGCCGCTGCTGCTCGATCGAGTTGAAGATGTCGCCGTGCGCGTGCTCGTAGACCGCCGCATCGGCGCCCTGGTAGTATTCAGGTTCCACGTGTCTGTCCTTGTGCCCTCAGGCGTTCATAGATCGCAACCACCTGCGCCACGGCCGCGCGCCCATCGAACGAGGAGGCATGCACAAAAGCACTCTGCCCCAGTCTCTCCCGCAAGGCACGGTCCTCTCGGAGCCGGCGAATGGACTCGGCCAGCGCCTGCGGGAGGAGTTGCGGAAGAACGATACCCGTTTGGCCGTCCCGGACCAACTCCGGCAGCCCGCCGACGCGGGAGACAATCACCGGCACCTTCATCCGCATCAGCTCCAGGGCCGCGATGCCGAACGCCTCGCGCCGGCTGGGCACGACACCTGCGTCGAAGGCCCGCATGACCGCCGCCGGGTTCTCCTGCAGCCCGGCCAACCTGACCATCCGGTCGAGACCGAGCTGGCGCATTCGAGCCTGGAGGGAGGATCGCTCGGGACCGTCCCCCACAATGATGAACCGATACGAACTCGGCTCGTACCGCAGCAGAGCCGCGGCCTCGACCAGCAGGTCCGCGCCCTTGGCCCGGTCCAGCCGCCCGACGAAGCCGACAGCGAACTGTTCCGGCCCCAGGCCCAGCGATTCCCGGGCCGCGTGCCGGTCATAGCGGTCGGGATCGAACTGGACCGCATCGATGAAGTTGGGAACGACTTCGACGGGGACCTCCGGCCGCCGCAGGCTGCGGCAGACCGCTACCTGGGCCGCCTCGGAGTTGGCGATGATCACGTTCGCGCGTGGACCGAACCACCGCAAGAACGCGCGGTACAGACATCCGGTGCCGCCCCGAAAGATCGGCCCATGCTCGTGCAATACGAGCCGGCTGGAGCCCAGGTACGTCGCCAGCAGGCTGCTGAGGAACGCTTTCTGCAAGTGGGCGTGGATGATGTCGATCTGCCGCGTCCTGCAAAGACGCGCGAGCGACCAGACCGCGGTCGGGCTGTATTTATGGCTCGTCAGCGTGATTACAGGGACAGCGAGCGGAATCGGCTTGGGATTCGGCCGCAGGGCGTAGACCAGGCTCTCGATACGGTCCGCCGGCATCCGCTCGACGAGACCCTTCACGACAAAGGGCGCGCCGCCGTAACCCAGGTGATCGATCACGTGCAGGACGCGTATCTTCATCCCACCCTCGCATAGAGCTGCAGATACGCCTCGGCCACCTTGTCCCAGCCGAAGCCTTCCGCTTTCTCTCTCGCTGCGCGGGACATGGCTCCCCGGGCCGCCCGATCTCCGGCCAGCTTCACCACTGCCGCCGCCAATGCGCTCGCCTGCGCCTCCTCGACGACGATGCCGTTAGCGCCGATCAGCTCGTCGACGCCCTCGCAGCGGGTCGTCACGATGGGCAGGCCGCTGGCCATCGCTTCGAGCATGGCGTTGCTCATCCCCTCCTGCATGCTCGCACTGACAAAGACGTCGTGCTGACGATAGAGGTCCGGCATCTCGTCGGCCTCGCGCGGGCCGGTGAGGGTGACGCTGCCGCGGACATTCCGCTGGCCCAGTTGCCGGCGGAGCTCCGCCTCCAGTGCTCCCCCGCCAACGACGGTCAGGTGCACGGCACGGCCTTGGCCGTGCAGCAACTCCACCGTCTCCAGCAACAGGGGTAACCGCTTCGTCACGGCGAGCCGTCCCACCGTCAGCAGCCGGAGCACGTCGGAATTCTCTTGGCGTTCCGTGGGATGGAAACGCTCCAGATCGATGCCGTTGGGAATGACGTCGATGCGGGCGGAGGGCAGGAACTGCAGCGCCCGGGCCTTCAATCCTGCGCTGCACGCGACCAGGGCGGCAGCCCGGCGCCAGATCGGTTTGAAGACCAGCGGCCCGAGAATCTGGTAGTCCAGCTTGAGTCGCGCGTTGGCGCCCGGGACATCGGACCCGCGCAGCGAAACCACGTAGGGCAGCCGCCGCGCGGTACGGTAACACAACCAGCCCGTGGGGAAGCCGAAGAAGGCGTGGACCAGATCGTAGTTCCCCTGGCGGATCAGCCGGCGGTAACGTGGCTTGGCTTTCATCAGCCATTCGATGATTTCGCTGCGGCGCCACACGTGCAGATTCTTCTTGCGGACACCGACCTTGCAGATCCGGATGTTGGACGCGAAGGACTCGATGGTGAAGCCGGGCTTCGCCAGCGAGGTCAGCACATCCACCTCCAGGTCGCGTCGGCCGGCATACCGCTGCAGCAGCGCCAGATGCGCCTGGCCGCCCCCGCCGCCGATCGGCGGGAACTCGTAATTGAGCATCAGGATCTTCATGGGAATTGGGATGCTGGAATGTTGGAATGTTGGAAGAGCGCTGCCTTCGGCGCCCACTATTCCATCATTCCATTATTCCACCATTCCATGATTTCCTTCCTTTCTCTTCCGAGCGATCACGTACAGGTTGATCTGCAGGGCCAGCGGCAGCTTCGCAAAGTCGATCCGGTTCACCAGGGAAGCCAGGGGACCGAGCCGCTGGAGTTTCGCCAGAGTGTATTCGTCCCTCTGGTCCATTTTGACAAACCGGACGTCGAATCCCTGCCGGGTCAGCCGGCGCCGCAACTGCCCGGGCGTGTGCAGCGACGGATGCGCCCGGCGCCATTTCAGCGACTTGTGGGCCAGGGTCTCGGAAATGGCGCTGCTGAGCTTGTTCGGCGTCTGGAACAGGTAATGGCCGCCGGGCTTGAGAACGCGCTGCACTTCACTGACGTGTCGGTCGATCCGGGCGATGTGCTCGAAGAGATCGAAACTCAGCACCACGTCGAACGCACTGTCCGGATAGGTCAAGCCCTCGGCCGGCTGCACTTCCAGGCGGGTGTTGGCGTACTTGGTCCGGCCGTACTCAATCGCCACCCGGGAGATGTCGGTGCCGGTCACGTCGTAGCCCTGTTTCGTGAGCTCATAGACGACCGTGCCGATCCCGCAGCCGATTTCCAGGATCTTGTCGTCCGGCTTGAGGAGCTTCGTCCGGGCCAGGAAATCCAGGTTCGCCTGGTGATTGCCCCGCTGCTCCCGGCCGCGCTCCAACTCGCTGCGCCAACCGGTATCGTAGAAGGACTGCTGATCTCTCAGTTGTTCGTCCGTGAGCTCGGGCACCGACGTGCCTCCTTCTACTTGCGCCGGAACAGGACCTGGCCGCCGAAATCGCCCGCGATCTGGTAATTCGTCATGACGTACGCACGAAGCGGCTGCATCGCTTCGTAGCGCAGGGCCTCATCCGGCTCCACCCTCTCGCGCAACACCTTGGCGAAGGCCGCATCGTGCCGGCGGATGCCGTCCGGCCGGTCGGCGCGCAGATACCCCGTTTGGGTCAAGTCGTCGCCTTGGACGTTGAGAGTCCACAGGATCAGGTTCAACGCTTTCTGCCGGTCCTGCGGCAGACCGGGAATCAGGCGGACGCCATTGCCGATGGTGGGCCACAATTCGAGCGGCGGCCGCGTCCAGGGGAAGTGCAGCTTCTTGGTGTCCACGATGAACTTGGGCGGGCTCTTTTCAAACGCCCGGAGGATCTCCTGGACCCGCTCGGCCAATTGGGGCGGCGGCAGCGTGTGCATCATGCCCTCGAACGCCTTGGGCGCCGGGCTCATCCGCTGCGCCTGCACGTAGATGCCGGGGAACCAGCCCCAGACGTAGACGGGGTCCGTCGGCTGCGAGTTCTGGCGGATATAGTCACCGATGGCGGCCCAGCCGTACTTGGGGTTGGCGCGGATCTCCTGCCACTTCTGGCGGTAGCCCTTGTCGCGCCCTGCGAGCCCTGTCCTGCGGTCGACGCAGGGACCGCCGTTGTGCGGATACTGGGTCAGTCCGAAGAAGATGTGCCACGACATGACGATCATGACCAGCAAACCGAGCAGGCCGAGGACGATCCAGCGGGGCGTCTCGCGCTCGGCGCGGAGCTTGTACGCATAGAGGCCCGCCAGATGACTGCCCAGCATGGCGCTGGAGCCGTTCAGGGGGAGGTAGTATTGCTCGTAGGAGTGCGGGCTGATGAAGCAGAAGGCCATGTCGAAGAACCACCACAGGCCGAACAGCAGGACGAAGCGCCCCGGATCTTCGTCCCCCGCCACTTTCGTCCGCGCGCGGTGGCCCCGCAGGACGACGATGAGGCGAGCCACGAGTGACCCGAGGGCCAGGGAGATCGGCAGAATCAGCACGGCGTAGTAGCGAAATACCCGGCGCAAAGCCTCCTTCCTCTCGGCGGCATCGAGCATGCGCCAACTGTCGCTGACGTAGCCCGGCAGGAGCCGGAGAATCAGGCTGTCGTCGGTCTTACGAACCTCCGGAGTTTGGGCGACCGGCTTGGTCTCGGCCTGCCCGGTATCCGCCACGTACTTCAGGTCGGCGCCCGCCAGCTTGAACACCGGTCCCAGGGCGAACGAGTAGGGCCAGTAGTACAAAGGCGTGCCCATACTCGCGTACCAGGCACAGATCGGTGTCAGCGTGATCAGGGCGCCGGCCACGAGCAGCGCGATGTCCCTGCCGGCCTGCTTCCACCCGTAGCGGTGCAGGATCGGCT
Organism: Planctomycetota bacterium; assembly: GCA_025459125.1. GTDB lineage: Bacteria > Planctomycetota > Phycisphaerae > Sedimentisphaerales > Anaerobacaceae > PLanc-01. The sequence goes on from JALORE010000089.1 coordinate 16,392, forward strand.
GCGCCAGCACGAACAGTCCGACCGCCGCGACGGCGGAAACACCGGTCTGCTTGAACAGCGGCCCGCCGACCAGCAGGGCCCCGGTCAGCAGGAGCCACCACCACTTCCCGGTGAGCCGATACCAGACGAAGCAGCAGATGCCCGAGATCATCAGGGCGATCATGAACTGCTCTTTGACGTTGCCATACTTGGCGATGACCGGCGCGGACAGGTAGACAGCCGCGACGGTCACGCCGATGACCGCCGCCAGCGACCCGAAGAGCCGCCGGATCGTGATGAACATCAGGGTCAGCGCCGCCGCCTGGAACAGGCCCTGGAGCACCTTGGAGCCGGTCTCGTTGAAGCCCGTGAGCTTCACACCCAGCATATTGACCAGGAGCGTGCCGGCCTGGGCGCTGGGCTTTTCTTCGTAGCCGACCCGGGCCCCCGAAAGGACATGCTGAGCCGAGTAGACGTACGAGCCGCTGTCGAACGCGTCCGGCTGCTTGAACTCGAAGTACTTGCCCAGAGCGAACGGAATCCCGGCAAAGATCGCCAAGGCGCAGGCCACCAGAACGGCCTGCCGAGGAAGGGCGGGAGGCGCGAGGCGGGAAGCGGGCGGCGTCTCCGGATGTTTGCCGTGTCTTCTTCGCGGCGCAGTGCTCATCGGATATCTCCCGGGGCAGATCGCAATATCGTAAATCGCAAATCGTGAATCATAAATCCCGACTCTCCAGGACCTCCTTGATTACATACGTCGCACGGTTCTGCGATTCGTGATAGGTGCGCACCAGCAACTCCGCCAGCAGACCCATCAGGATGAACTGCACCGTCGTGATCATCAGGACCGCGGTCAGGATCAACAAGGGGTTGCCGCTCATGTCTGTCCCGATGGCCAGCTTGTCATAGATGACGAGCAAGCCGAAGAGAAACGCCAGCCCTGTCGTGAACAAGCCGAGGCCGCCGAAGACGTAGATGGGCTTGGTGGAGAACGAGCCCAGGAACTTGATCGTGATCAGGTCGAGCACGACCTTGACGGTGCGCTCCAGGCCGTATTTCGCCCGGCCCGCCGTGCGCGGCCGGTGATTGACCACGCACTCCGCGACCTTCGCGCCGCTCCAACTGGCCAGGGCCGGGATGAAGCGGTGCATCTCGCCATACAGCCGCGTCTCGGCCAGCACCTCCCGGCGATAGGCCTTGAGCGTGCAGCCGTAGTCGTGCAGCCGGACCTCGGTAATGCGGGAGATCAGCCAGTTGGCCATCTTGGAGGGCAGTCGGCGGGTCAGGGCCTTGTCCTGGCGCTTCTTCCGCCAGCCGCTGACCACATCGTAACCCTCATCAAGCTTGGCCAGGAGCATCGGGATATCCGCCGGATCGTTCTGCAGATCGGCGTCCATCGCGATGACCAGGTCCCCCCGGGCGCGGGCGAACCCCGCGCTCAGGGCCGCGGTCTGGCCGAAGTTCCGGCGGAACCGGATGACCCGGACCCGCGGGTCCGCGGCGTGGAAACCCTGGAGAATCCGAAAGCTGCCGTCCGTGCTGCCGTCATCGACGAAGATGATCTCGTACTCGTACCGCCCCTCCACCGCCCGCTGGATCTGCTCATACAAAGCCGGGAGGTTCTCCTCTTCATCCAGCAGCGGCACCACGATGGACAGTTGGAGCTGTCCAGTGGGCCTGGTTGTCTTGACCGTATCTTCCATGTATTCCCGGGGCCTTCCGTAAACCCTTATCGTACCGGCAGAAACGCTCTCATGCAACCTCCGGCGAAAAACCAACGCACGTATCGATTATCGGCTGTTCACTCGCCCCAGGTCAGTTAAAATGGCGGTGATTCGGGTGGCATCGTCAAGGACGAAGCACATGTTTGGCGTGTCGGCGACGCGTTGGGTGGCACGGCCAGACTTCGTTTGACCGTGCTCGCCTGGATGCGCTACGATCCGCGGGAAGACGCGCTCCGGCTGCGCTTGGGCGTGCCACCTGCCTTGAAGATCCGGAGGCAACTCCGAATATTCAAGCATAACACGCATCCAGGCCGTGGGCAAAAGGGCGGTCGGTGATTCTGGAGTGGGATTATGAGCAAGTGGAAGAAGAGCGTGTTCGCGGCAGCCGTGGTGGTGGCGTTGGCGACGGGAACAAGCTGGGCAGCCGAGGAGAAGACGGTGGCCGTCCGGCCTCCGGATACCGGTGCCGCCCTGGCCAATCCCGGCATGGGCTGGGTCCTGCACCACTACGACAACATTGTCTTCAACTACGGCGGCAAGCTCGAACCGTCCGATACCGTCGACGATTTCCCCGGTGTCACGGTCGTCTACCTGCGGCTCGCCTGGTCCTACCTCGAGCCGGAGGAAGGCCGGTTCAATTGGTCCGTCCTCGACACGCCCGCCCAACGCTGGTTGGACAAAGGAAAGCAGATCGCTCTGCGGATCTCGTGCAGCGAGTCGTTCCTGCGGTACGCCACGCCCCAGTGGGTCGAGCAGGCCGGGGCGAAGGGGTACAACTTCCGTCCCGGCAAAGGCCTCGATCCCAACGGTCCCTACTGGGAGCCGGACTACGACGACCCGGTGTTTCTCGAGAAGCTGGACCATTTCCTGGCCGCCCTGGCGAAACGCTACGACGGCAACCCCGAGGTGGCCTTCATCGATGTGGGCTCCGTGGGAGTCTGGGGCGAAGGCCACACCTTCGCCAGCACGCGCAAGCCCTATACCGTCGCTACGATCCGCACGCACATCGACCTGCACACGAAGCACTTCCAGAAGACCCTGCTGGCGGCCAACGACGACTTCGCCCTGCACGACCGCGGCCGGGCGACCATCGAATACGCCGCGAAACAGGGCCTGGGTCTCCGCGACGACAGCATCCTCGTCCAGGGCGGCGCCAAGGCCTATCTCAGCGCCGATTTCGCGCCGCTGTTCTGGGAGAAGGTCCCGGTCATCCTCGAAAGCGAGCACTACGGCCCCTCCGAAAAACGCGGCAACTGGAAGGATGGCGGTCAGTACCTCGAAGCCGTCGAGAAGTACCACGCCAGCTACGCCACCGTCCACTGGTGGCCGCGTGAGTTCCTGGCGGCCAACGAGGACCTGGTTCGCCGGATCAACCTGCGCCTGGGCTATCGTCTCCAGCTCGTGGAAGCCTCCTGGCCCAGCGCGATCGCCATCGACTCGACCTTCCGGTTCCAGACCACTTGGCGCAACGCCGGCGTCGCCCCCTGCTACACGGGCGGCCACCCCGCCCTGACCATCAAGGACGCCCAAGGCGGCATCGTGAGCGTCTTCGTGGATGAGGGCATGAATATGCGAACCCTCCGCGTGGCGGAACCCGGCCAGGCGCCCACCGAGAGCCACCAAGCCGAGTTCGGCCTGCCCCTGGCCTCCGACGAGCGGACCCGACTGCTCAAGCCCGGCACCTACGACGTATTCGTCTCCGTCGGAACGCCCACCGGCACGCCCAAGATCGCCCTGCCCCTGCCCGACGACGACGGCCACCACCGTTATCGCATCGGCAAACTGACGGTCCAACCCCGTTTGTAGTGTGCTCGTAATAGCATCTTCGTCGCCGAAACGGGAGAAACCCTGTCTCGCCTGGGGCGGCCTGCGGCCGTAGCCAGAGTGTTTTTCAACAACGAATCCACACGAATCGCACGAATTTGCCCGGCGTGTTCTTGCCTCTGGATTCGTGTGATTCGTGCCATTCGTTGTTTCTATGTCCTTTTCGGACCTGGACTTACATTAGAAGCCGGTAGGATGGGCTTCAGCCCATGCGGTCGCGCGGGGCTTGACGAAACTGAACTCCAAGTTTAATTTGGGTCATATGTACATCAAGCGTGCGCTCACCCCTGTTCTTCTCCGGGCGTGCCGCCAGTTTCCGGCGGTACTGGTAACAGGGCCACGGCAATCAGGCAAGACCACCCTCCTGCAGGAGGAACTCGGCCCGTTGGGGTATGCTTTCGTCAGCTTCGACGATCCTGTTACGCGGGAATTCGCCCGGGCGGACCCGAACGGCTTCCTGGACGGCTTCGCGAACCAGCTTCTCGTGCTGGACGAGGTCCAGTACGTGCCGGGGCTCTTCTCGTACCTCAAGATGCGGATCGACGCGGACCGGGCCAGCCACGGCCGCTTCATCCTGACCGGCTCGCAGCAGTTTCAGATGATGAGGAATGTCAGTGACTCCCTCGCCGGTCGAATCGCAGTCCTCGAGCTGCTGCCCTTTGCTCTGGAGGAATTGGGCGACCGGGCCGCGTCCACTGCCGCCGAGCAGATCTGGCGCGGCGGATACCCGCCGGTCGTTCTGAATCCGGAGGCACGGGAACTGTGGCTGCGGAGCTATCTATCCACGTACCTGGAGCGGGACGTGCGCCAGCTTCAGAACATCCGCGACCTGGGGCAATTCCAGTCCTTTCTCACGCTCTGTGCCGCGGCGCACGGCCAGGAGCTCAATCTGGCGCGCCTGGGGCGGGACTGTGGCATCAGTATGCCCGGCGCCCGCCAGTGGCTGAGCGTCTTGACGGCTTCCTACGTCGTACACTTGGTGCCGCCGTACTACAGCAACCTCGGCAAACGCGTGATCAAGTCCCCCAAGCTCTACTTCCTGGACTCAGCGCTGGCCGCCGAATTGACCCGCCAGCCGTCGGCCGAGACCTTGTGGACAAGTTCCATGGGAGGAGCGTTCTTCGAAGGCTGGGTCGTAACGGAGGCGATCAAGTTTCAAAAGGCCCGCGCGCTACGGCCAGACCTCTATTTCTGGCGCTCGCAGGGCGGGTTGGAGGTGGACCTGATGATCGAGTCCCGCGGTCGCCTGCACGCCATCGAGATCAAACAGACCGCCACACCGTCACTGCACCACCTCCGCAGCCTGCGCCGTTTCCGCAACCTGGTGGGAGAGAACAAGGTCGGTTCCCTCGTGCTGGTCTGCAACGTTCGCGAACCGACCCCCCTGCCGGACCGCGTCACCGCCCTCCCCTGGCACGCCTGGCCCCGCTGGCTGCAGGAGAACCTGGCCGAAGACACCTTCTGAACCAATGCGTACTGCCGCGGTGCCATCCCGCGCGTGGTACGGCGATTCGATTACTGAGTTCCTTCGGACGCAGCCCGACTTAGTCGTGGGACGACTGGCAAGGCACAGCGACTTCGCTCTCCTGGCGACACAGAAAGATGCTTGGTTGGCAGAGATCAGCCTCCTGCAAACCCACCTCACCGACTTGAAAGGTTCGTTGTTCCTGGAATTCAACATCCCGCGAATGGGCCGACGGGTGGATGCCGTGCTGCTGATCGGCCCGCTCGTATTTGTGATCGAGTTCAAGGTAGGCGAGAGCCAATTTGATCGGGCGGCCATCGATCAGGTGTGGGACTATGCCCTGGATCTAAAGAACTTCCACGAAGCCAGTCATTCGGCCGCGATTGTGCCAGTTCTCATCGCCACCGAAGCAACCAGATCGCCCTCGTTCGGATTGCAGGCGGACGAAGATGGGGTCTATCGGCCGATCTTGGCGCATCCGGCGAACCTTCGTAATACGATAGACTTTGCGCTGCGGACTGTGACGGGAGGGCCGCTCGATCAGGAACGCTGGCCGCAGGCCCCCTATCTCCCGACACCCACGATTGTAGAGGCGGCTCGCGCTCTCTATGCCCAGCATTCTGTCGAAGCGATTGCCCGCCACGACGCCGGGGCACAGAATCTGCGTGTCACGTCCGGGCGCATTGAGCAGTTGGTGGATGAGGCAAAAGCGCACGGTCGCAAGATGATCTGCTTTATCACCGGTGTGCCGGGCGCGGGCAAGACACTGGTGGGGTTGAACATTGCCACGCGACGGC
>JALORE010000346.1 GCA_025459125.1 Planctomycetota bacterium
GGTCCTGGAACAGGGCTCGGGCGCAGTTGATCGTGTAGAACCGCAGCGCCTGCTCGCGCGTGAGGGCCTCTTCCGCATGCAATTGTCCCTCGTACCAGCGAGCCCGGCGGGTGACGGCGGTCCACAGCGCCAGGAACGGGTCATAGGGATTGTTCGAGCGGAGCGAGCCGATCTTCTGCATGTGGTCGGAGCCGCCGGCCGGAATGGCGCCCGCCTCGTAGAGGCTGTGGAGCGGCTGGAACCAGCGGAGCCGGTCATAGCCGAAATGGCCGACCAGGGTCCGGGTGTCCAGGTACAACCACGCCGGCTGCACCAGCGGGAACACGTGCAGCCGGGCCATCTTCGCCACACTCTCGGGGCTCATGAAGTTGGAGTGCGTGATGCAGTGCCGCACGTCGCGAATGGGGATGGTCTTATTCACCTCGTCATAGACATCGAGCAGGGTCTCGACCGCCCCATCGCCGACGGTGTGGGCGGTGAACTGGAGGCCGCACTCGGTGGCGGTCCGCACGATCGGCAAGAGCCGCTCCCGGGGGATGAACAGAACGCCCCGGTAATTCGGGTCCTCGATGGCGTACGTCTTGCTGACGCCCCACGGGCGGCTCATGTAGGCGCTGCCGGTCAACATGCCGCCATCCAGGTAGGTCTTGACGCCAATGACGCGGAGCATCGGGCCCCCCTGCCGCAGCGGATGCTGCCCCACCTTGCGGATATTCTCCTGGATCTGCTCGATCGGGCCGATCGTGTCCACGTGGTACTGGGCCGAGATGCGGACGGGCAACTCGCCCTTCTGCAGCATTTGGTTGTAGAGGTCCAGGTTGCCCTGGCTCACATCGCCATCACAGATGCCGGTGATGCCCACGGAGCTGTAGTCCTTGAACAGGGCCAGCACTCTCTCATAGCGGTCGCGCTCCGTTGCTTTGCGTCCGGCGTCGCGGGTCTTGAGATACCGGGAGAGACTGCGCAGGATGCCGGTCGGCTCGCCGGTCTTCGAGTCCCTCTCGGCGTAGCCGGGTCCGCCGTCGGTGACGCGGAAATCCCGATCGATGCCACTGAGCTGCAGGGCCAGCGTGTTGACGGAGGCATCGGGACCCGTCCGAAAGACCGCCGGATTCTTCGGGGCCACCTGGTCGAGCTCGGCCCGCGTCGGATACCGCTGCTCGCGCAGGCGGGTGATGAACACCTGCTGCAGAACGATCCACGCGCCGTCTTCCAGAACGTCCGCGCGCTTCTTGAAGTAGTCGAGCACGTCCTGCACGGTCTCCATGTCGGGGATGGGATGGTCGAATTCGATCATCGCGGCGCCCACGCAGTGGACGTGCGAATCGAACAGGCCGGGCAGGACCATCTTGCCGCCGAGCGGCAGCATTTGAGTCCGATCGGTCTTGAGCTTGACGATCTCGTCATTGCGTCCGAGGGCCACGATGCGGTTGCTCTCGATGGCCATCGCCTGGTGCACCGAGAAACCGGCATCGACCGTGACGATCTTGCCGTCAAAGACGATCAGATCCGGCCCCGCCGCGAACGCGGCGCCCGCCAATGTCAGCAATAGACCTGTCACGATCATGTAACCCGCCTGCACCTGTCTCATAGTCAGACTCCAGAGTCCATGGTCCGTCTGTGGGGACGAATGATCATTCGCCCCTACGGCGTTGTCACCCGTCTCTCTCGGCCGCGTGTGGAGGCGAAGAACCATTCGCCCCTGCGGCATTGGTCCATCCGGGTGGCAGCGGCAAGCGCCAGCTTGCCGATGGCTTGTGCTTATACCCGGCGCCAGCGGCAAGCTCCGCAGACTCCGCTTGCCGCTGCCACCCACCGCAACCGCAATCATTTGACGATCGTTTCGGACCCCAATGGTACGCCCCATGGACGTCATTTCCCGGCCAGGCACACCAGCCGGCCGTCCTCCAAAGACGCGAACAGCCGCCCCCCGGCGGCGATCAGGCCGTCGAAGACCGGGGGACTGTCGAGCGACGCCTCGGACAATTTCTGACCATCTTGCGCGGAGACCGCGACGAGCCTGGCCCCCTTGCGGCCCTCGAAGGCGGCATAGGGGTCCTGGGGATCGAGCACGTCCGGCGCCCCCGCGACAAAGAGGGCATCCCCGGCCTTGACCATCGCGCGAATCCGCACCGGCAGCCAGTCCATCCAGACCGGGGGCTCCGCGCGGGTGTAGCCGATCATCTTGTCGAGCCCGAACGCCTCCTGCTCCAGCTTCCAGATGCCCCGGCCTCCTCCACGCTCGTAGTCCGACTGCGGCAGCCAGGGCAGGGGCCGGCGGGCGCCCGGCTCGCCGACGATCTGCGGCTCGTTCGTATTGAGGTCCGCGAACAGCAGGTAACCCTCCTTGGCGGGGAAGAACATCGGGCTGTGGACGTTTCGCCGATAGAAGACGCTGACCGCGTACGTCTTCTCGTCGTCCGTGACCAGGAGCTGGCCGGATTTCGGGGCCTGGTTGGCCAACTGGAAGCCGGGCCAGCGCTTCGAGTACATCCAGAACGTGCGGTTGTACCACGAGGCGTCGAGCAGCCCGGCCGTCGAGAAGACGTGCAGCCCGACATCCGCCTCACCCTTGGGCGACAGGACCTCGGGCTTGATCTCCTTCAGGTCCCGGGTCAGCTTCTTCTGGCGCATGTAGAGGAACCCGCCTTCGCTGACGAGAACGTCGGAATTGGCACCGGGGACAAAGAAGGCCAGGTCCCGCGCGCCGGCCGCCGTATTGTGGTGCGGCCCGGCCAGCACGGTCTGGTGGAGAATCCGGCCGGTGGCCGGCTCCAGGGCCCAGACGCGAATGCCGCCATCCAAGTACGTCGAGCGGCCCGCGGTGCAGTAGGCGGTGTCATTGTCCACTAGAACGCTGCCGTGGACCGGCCAGGCCGACTCGATTTGATCGAAGCCGCCGACGCATCGATCGGCCGGCGCTGCGAGGAACCGCCACACCAATTGGCCGTCGGAGCTGCGCAGGCAGTACACGCGACCGTCTTTGGACCCCAGCAGCACGAGTCCTTTGTGGATGGTCGGGGGCGAGTCAATCCGTCCGCCCGTCGTGAACTCCCACAGTTGCTTGCCGCTCGACGCCTCCAACGCGTACAGCGTGTGGATGTCGGACCGGGCGACGAACACCCTGCCGGCGGCGGCGACCGGAGTCGTTAGCGGACCACCGAGAGACGCCGTCCAGCCGACCTGCACCTGCGCTGTCACCGCCGCACGCGTCGCACCGCTGCGGGCGGCATCGTGCCGGTACGTCGGCCAATCCCCGTCACCCGGCTCGCCTACGGAGATCTCGCCATAAGCGGGCCCCTTTTCAAGCCGTTTGTCATCGGGGACGATCTCCAGAGCCACTCCCGGTCCCGCCTTCAGGGCGGCATAGCCCAACAGCTTGCCTCCGGGCTCGCAGAAGCACTGGTCGGGCGGAGCATACAACAGGCCGTTGCAGGGCATCATGCCGTACTTGCACGCACCGCGGACCCAGTTGTTCTGGCCGTGATTGTCCCCCTGGAAGTCGAGGAACTCGGCCCCTTCGTAGGAACTGATGAGATAATGCGTGGTCGCCTTGTTGCGGTAGCAGCGATGATGATGCTCGGGGCTCCGCAGGTTCTTGACCAGGATGCGCTTCTTCTCTTCGCCCGTGCGCAGGTCCCAGCCGAGCGCCAGGGCGTTGGCGCTCTTGTTGACGGGCTGGCCCTCCTCATTCACGCAAAGGATGCCGCGCCACACCAGATGGTCCACGACGAACAGGTCCTCGCCCTCGCCTCCCCCGATGGGCGGCACCGTCTTGCTCCAGAGCAGCCTGCCGTCTTTGGCATCGTGCGCCGCGACGGACCTGGCGTCCTGCATCACGACGACATCCTCGGCCACGACCAGTGTTCGGGGGGCATTCACCTCGGGCCGGACGGACCACACGCTGTCGCCGGTCTTCAAGTCGAGCGCCGCGAGTTGCCTGGCGCCCAGGTAGATCACGCGTCCATTCTGAATCGCCCACGACAGCGCACGCAGCCGGCCGACCGGTTTTTCCCAGAGTACCTCGCCCTGGCGGCCGTCGACCGCCACCAGGACCGCCGCCTCGGCTTCGGGCTTCTCGCGTGCGGCCCACACGACTACCACGCCGTCACTCACCAGGATCTCCTGGGTATTGCGGGTCGCTTCGACCGTGGTGAGGGTCGCGCCGGTGGCGGCGTTGAGAATCGACATCGGCGCCTGATACCCGAGCGTGGCATAGAGCCGGTCGCCGTCGGCCACGACCCGCCGCTGGTTCTCGTTCGGAACGTTGGTCCGGGCCCCGCTCAGCACGGTCCAGTCCTTGCCCTGGAATCGTTCCAGGCCCCACTGGCGCCAGCCCCAGGGCTGGATCGCGCGCCGCCAGAGCTGCTTGCCGTTGAAGGCATCGCGGCAAATGAGCGACCAGCGGTCCGGCAGCCGCTCATCCGCGATTCCGATCAGCCCTTCGTCAAAGAGGTAGAAGAGCCGCCCGCCGGCGGAGACGCACGCCTGAATCCCGGAGGGCGTCTCATGGGTCCGCAGCCACAAGGGCGGCGCCACCCATTGCAGATGCCGGGGCGGTCCGACGACCGCGTCGCGGGCGACCGCATTGTTGCTTGCATCATGCAGGAAATGGCCCCACTGGTCGATATTGTCCGGCCAGGGCTTGCGTGTCACGGACCACGTGCCGTCCCGCGCCACGCACACCACGCCCCCGGGGACCAGGACCCGGGTCACCTCCGCCATCGGGACCTTGCCGGGGTCCTGAACGACGACGAGGTTGATGAGATTGTCCGTATACGGCAGCGTCGCTCCGGAGAAGGCCTCAACGCAGACGGGACCGTAGAGTCCCTTATCCTTGAGATAGGTGCGTGCGCGCGCCACCTGGGCCGGATCGGTCTCCAGACCCTGGACCGTGTAACAGTCGCCGGCCCGCAGGGCCGCCGTCAATTGCCCACTGCCGCACCCCAGATGGACAACGATCCCGCCCTGGACACCGCTTTGATCGAGGATCTGGCGGGCCAGAGCCGCCGGGTCGTCCCCCTGCGCTTGAACCACACCCACCCAAAAGACCAGGGCCAGGAATGCTTGTACCCACGGATTGAATGCAGAACGGCTTCTCATGTGCGGGTCTCCGAAAGTGCCACGTGTTCCTGGATGTTCCATAGCCCCCACGATACCGTCAGCTTGCGTCGGTTTCAAGGGCCTGGGCGCCGCAGCGCAGGGCAGACGCAAAGTCCCCGGCACGCCGGGGACCTTGGCTCCCTGTTGAGCGTCAGCGACTGACCAATGCCAAAGTCCCGGGCTCCAGGCCCGGTGCGGCGGCCTTCAGATGGATCGATCCTGGGACTGTCGTGGCTTGCAGGATGGCCAGGCCTCGGCCATGGTAGGTCTTGTGGACCCGGTCCTGGTAGCTGTCGGGGCTGTTCAGGTCCGCGTTGCCGAGGCCCAGGATGACCGCCGGGCCGGCCAGCTCGAAGGTCACCTCCTGATCCGCTGCCATGCGCCGAAGCGGGGATGGAGCCAGTCTGCGCTCACTCTTTACGGTGCCTCCAGGTTTTGTGAGCGATGGCCAGGGGGGCATGACGTTCATCTCGTCGGGAATCCGCATCCATGGGTGAATTGCGCGGGTACACGGTCAACTTCTCTGGTGCTGCCGGCCGGAGAAAATCGGCGGGGAATTGATCGGGACTCGACGTCTCAGGCCAGGACGCCACCGAAAGGGCGCCAATCAGCAGCGGTCCGATCGTGGTCGCCGCGACCTCATCAGTATTAGCGCCGTCACCTTTGTATTGTCTTTCGCGGGCGTCTTCCCGGTCCGCCGCAGCCGCTACGTGCCCTGCCTGTGCCCGCGTCTCATCCGCCACCCGGCACAACTCAGGCCGACCACACCGAGCAGAGCCGCGCCCGGGACGGGAATAGGGACGACATCGGAGGAAGTGAACGTGAACTGCGTCACCAGCCCCATGGCGCCCGGGTCAAACCACGCAAACTCATCGTCGACACCGGCGAGACTTGGATGGCAGGAGTATATGCGATAGATGTCCTCATCCATCCATTCGGCGTCGAAGACCATGGTCAAAGGCGGGTCCCCGTCCACACCGCCATAGTTCCGCACATCCATCAGAAGATTGCCCTGACTCGGGTCATACAGAAAAGGCGTGTCCAGGTCGACGTGAATATCGAAATCCTTCGGCCCGCCCGCCGGGCCGGTGAAACTGCTCGACAAGGTCAACGACGATCGGTTTACCACGATCGTGTCGTCACTGCCGACGTTGTCGGCAAACCTGTTCGTCAGTTCCGCCATGGTCTGTCGCGTCGTCGACAGGTTGATCTGAATGTCGGAGAGGGTCGCGGTAAAGGCGCCGCCCAGGGCCTGATCCGGCCGGAAGGAAATCCGCTGGATAGACAGGGGACTCGCGTAAGCTCCGAAAAGCGAGCTGGCGTACACCTGCTGGTATCGCTGCGAGGTCAAGGGATTGGCGTTAAACTGGGGGTTGCCGGGATCGTCAATGTCGATGGCAAAGGGATTCATGTCGGCCTGAACCAGTTGACTCCGTCCCACCAGAACGATTGCCGCTAGTAGAAGAAAGCCCCTTCTCATAGTAGATCTCCCCACTCCATGTTATCGATCGGTCCTTGCGCGTTGTCGGAGAAGCCTGCCAACCACACGGCGTCTTCGCATTTCACTATCCATATTATCTTACCTTCTGACCGGACTTTGTCAATAGCGCAAACCAGGTGTTTGGCAGCGGAATCTGTCACCCCGCCCGGCAGGCACCTGGGCCGTGACCCTCGTCGTGCCGGGGACCATTGGGGGACACCAGACAATGGAGTCTCGTCAGGGCCGTCTCTGAAGGGCCAAGCCCCGTTTTCGCTGGTGCAAACAGAGGTACGTTCGACCACCTGGCGGACCACCCGTGGGGACATCATGCAGGTTCCGGTTCGGAGTGCCACCTTCGGGCGGCGTTCGGAGTCCCGCGTTCCGGCGGGTCCAAGCGCCCGCCGGCGCAGCCAATTCCACGCCCCGCGATTGCCCAAGAGAAGAGAAGGTCCCGACTGTCTACCCGGCGAAAGGCGGCACTCCCAACGGGGACCGCTCAGGCCAGGACGCCGCCGATAAGGGCGCCGATCAGGAGCGGTCCGATCATGGTGGCCGCGACCGTCAGGAAGGCGATGCCGCCGGTGAGCGCCCCGATGAACGGCAGACCCACGGCCGTGCCCAACACGAACAGCAGAATCCCCACAAAGACCGCCGGCAGGAAGACCGCCGCGATGGCGGGCCCGACGCCGCCGGCCTTCTTACCCCCGACAATGCCGGCAAGCAGCGGCCCGACCACCGGCAGGCAGAACAATAGCAGCGAAATCACGAACATCCAGACCGCGCCGGCGACGATGCTGCCCCCCCGGCGACCGGGCACCGCAACGGCGCTGGGTTCTCTACGGCGTACTGCAACACGCTGTGCCATGGCCTTGCTCCTGTACGGC
>JALORE010000347.1 GCA_025459125.1 Planctomycetota bacterium
CGTCAAACTGCTGCTCATCTGCGCGGCCGATGAAGAATCGGAGCGTCTCTTCCCACCAGTCATCCCCGAGATGGCCCGCCAGTCGGCGGAGCCGCGCCGGCGTGAGACGGCGTGCGGCAATCTCCCGCCCGGCCAGGTACTCCCGGAATGACTTGTGGCGAAAGATGTAGGCGGTCGTGCTGTAGTCCGCAATGATCCCGGCACGGTCGCGCAGGTTCTCGAAGAGCCGGCGGGCGGACAGATGGGGGTCGATGCTGTGAATCTTAGGCTGCATCTTCTCGTGCAGGCGTCCCTTTTCCACCTCGTCCATCTGCAGGTCTTCCTGCATCCACAACGCGGCAGGCATGAGCACCCGCAGGGACTCCTCGACCGAAAACAAGGGTTCGAGATCCCGGTTCGCGTCGCGATACTCCAGGAGATAGCTCATGACCACACTGTATAGATCCAGGCGGGTACGCGGGCGAATGCCCCGCTCCTTCCAGATCACCGCGATGATCTGAAGCAGCAGCGGAACGGCCGCCAGGTCGCGAATGGACTTGTTCCTGTCCAGATCCAGGTAGTTCATGATCTGCTGGGCGTGCCACAGGGCCTCCTTCTTCCGGTCCTGTCTCCACGCGGCGAGAGGCTCGCCCGCCGGCCGAGGCTCGCGCAGAAACGCCGCGGTGAACCAGTTGGTCAGAAACTCGTCCTGCTGCGGCCGGGAGAAATCCCGGACGTCGGCGCGAAGGTGGGAGCACGCCAGTTCGATTTGATCCAGCTTGCGGTAGCCGGTCCAGCGGGAGGTTACGACATACAGGGCGTTCTTGAGACGCAAATCCGTCGCATTCTGCCCGATCCACTGGCACACGCTGCGCCGGTTCTCCAGGGAGCGGATTTCGTCCAAACCATCCAGCAGCAGAAGCGTGCGCCGGCTCCGCAGCCACCGCTCGAACTGGCCCGGCGCGAGGTCCAGATCGTGCTTCTGCGGCCAAGCCGCGATACTCTCGGCCAAGGAGAGGGGACGCCCATCGCGGTCGAACGGAATGTCGCGCAGGGGCAGATAGATCGGGAGCGGCGCTTCCTCGAACCCGAAGCGCCGCCAACCGTCCGTCGACAGACACGACATGGCATAATACTTCATCAGGGTGGTCTTGCCGGAGCCGGGGTCGCCGATAATCAACAGGGTCCGGCTTTTCTCGAACGCCAGACGCAGGACCGCATCGGGCGTCAGATCCTGCGGAGCCTCGCCCCTCGTCTCGCGCGGATCCAGGCGAAAACGATCTTCACTGTGCCAGGCGGTGGAGATGTTCAGATGAACGAACGTATCCAGGGTTTCCACCGGCAGATTGGGGATGTCCGGCGATCCCATCATCCGGATCATCCCTAGTTCATCCCGCAAGAGAGCAGAATAACGCTCTTCCGCCGAACTCAACGTCACTCGCCTCTTCGAGGAATGTCGGCGGGCAGCCTTGACTGAATTCCGCGACGTCCCCCGGCGTACGACCGGTTTGACCGCGGTGGGTATGCCCTTGAGACGTCGCAGCAGTGCCGCATATTCGTCCGGGTCAGCGACGTTGTAGAACGAGGTCCCGGACAAGATGCGCGGGACCGGGGCGGCGCTTCGCGGGCAGAAACCGACCGGGATGAACCTGCATTCCTCATTCTCGCCGCAGCCCAACTCATCCTGGTACATCTCCAGCTCAATGATCGCACCCTCCCACTTGGCCCCTTGACCTCGTCCCCGCGGTTCCCTGCCCTCGAACCGGGCTTGATACTTCTCCGTGCAGACGACAAGGACGTAATCGGCCCGTTCTATCCCGAGTCTCATCCACGCCGGCCAACTCCTGGGCGGCTTGTGCTCGGTGTATTGGTCCAGAACGGAATCAATGTTGTCGTAGCAGAGCTTGTTCGCGATCTCCTCAAGAACGCGTTTCCGGTGTTCCTGGCTGTCGTGGCTGTAGCTTATGAAGACACTCACTCGCTTCATCGAATCGGCCTCCCTGTGACAATCCGAGAATAAGGGCTTCATGATGATTCCCGCGGGCAACGGGTCTGATGATACCCATCATCCTGCTAGCAGGCAAGTCAGAATGGACGGGATCGGACACGCTCCACGTCGCCAACCCGCAGGGAGGAAGACGGGGCCGAGCTTTGGATATAGCTGGCTCATCCGGCGGCGGTTCATCACCCGAAAGACGTTTGTCGACGGGCGACAAGCGGAGTCCTTCCGGAAGGATCGGAATTGTCGGCTTCGCCTGCCTGACTCTGGGTCTCATCCGCCTGTGCCCGGTCTCTTGGTGGTTCCGGGCACGGTGTTCTTGGTTCTTTCGGACCTCCGGGCCGTACCCGAACGTCCACCGCCCACGGCCGCCGGGAGCGGGAACAGCCGCCCCCCCACGCCCCTGAACCGCCTCTTCTCTTTCCTTCGTGCCTGTTCTGTCACGCTGTTGCGGCGGACCGGAGGCCCATGAAGGGCTGCGCCTGACGATGCCACCCGGGGCGCTGGCCGACTTTGCGTTTGCCCCGGGGCGGTTACTGGGTGGTGACCTCGAAGGTGCCTCTGAGGCGGATGTCCTTGGAGGAGTGGCCGACCATGACCTCGAACGTGCCGGGCTCGACGACCCATTCCAGGTGGCGGTTCAGGAGGGCCATGTGCTCGGGGGTGAGGGTGAAGGTGACCGTCTTCGTCTCGCCGGGCTGGAGGTGGGTTCTCTCGAAGCCGCGGAGTTCCTTCACCGGGGTTACGACGGTACCAATCAGGTCGTGCAGGTAAAGCTGTACGACTTCGGCGCCGGGGCGGGGACCTTTGTTCTTGATGTCGGCGCGGATGCGGACGGTGCCGCCGGGGCCGATCGTGGCGGGCTCGATCTGGAGGTTGCTGTATGCGAAATCCGTGTAGCTCAGGCCGTGGCCGAACTCGTACAAGGGCCAGGGGTCCAGATCGGCGTAGGGCTTGCCCCAGGCGTGTTCCAGCCAGTAGGTCTTCGAGGGCTTGTGGTTGTAGTAGACCGGCAGTTGACCCACGTGGCGCGGGACGGTGACGGTCAGACGGCCGGTGGGGTTATAGTCGCCGAAAAGGACCTCGGCCACCGCCTGGCCGCCCTTCTCGCCGGGGAGCCAGGCCTCGACCACCGCCGGGATATTCTCGGCGATCCAGCGGACCGCCAGCGGCCGGCCGTTGATCAGGACCACGACCGTCGGCGTGCCGGTCGCCTGGACGGCTTGGACGAGATCGAGCTGCAGGCCGGTCAGCTCCAGCGTCGCGACATCATAGCCTTCGCCGTCGGTCCCGGTCTTCTGCGCGGAACGCCATTCGTTTTCGCCGACGACCACGACCGCGACCTTCGCCCGTTTCGCCGCCTCTTGCGCTTGGCCGATTTCGTTCAGACTCGTGCCGACCACGTCGCAGCCTTTGACGTACGCGACTTTTGTCTGCGGCCCGACGGCGGCCTTGATCCCGTCGAGGACCGTCACCACGTCCTGCGGCACGGTCAGCGAGACGTAGTCGCCCAACTGGTTCTTCGCGTGGTCGGCGTTCGGGCCGATGACCGCGATGGATTCGACGTTCTTCTTCAGCGGGAGGAGGTTGTCCTTGTTCTCGAGCAGCACAATGCTCTCGCGGGCGGCCTGCAGAGCGAGTTTCTGGTGCTCGGGGTTGTGGACCACCTTCTCGGCTCGGGCGACATCGACCAGCGGGTTCTCGAAGAGGCCGAGCCGGAACTTGGTTTTGAGGATGCGCCGGACGGCGCGGTCCAGCAGTGCCTCCGGGACCAATCCCTGCTCGATCGCCTTGGCCATGTCCTGCATATAGGCGGACTCATACGAGATGCCCACGTCGACGCCGGCCCGCAGGGCCAGGGCCCCCACCTCCTGGTCATTGCGCGCCAGGCCTTCGTAGCGGAGCGTCCCGAGGCCGCCGCCTTCACTGAGGACCAGGCCGTCGAAGCCCATCTCCTCCCGGAGGATCTGCGTGAGGATCCACTCGGAGCCGTGGGTCGGCACGCCGTCGATCGCGGGGTAGGTCGCCATCACGCCCAGGGCGCCGCTGTGCTTGATGCCGGCCATCCAGGGTACGAGAAAGACGCTCCGCAGCGTCCGCTCGGAGATTTCCATCGCGCCGCGTTCCAGGCCGCTGACCGGCTGGCTCTGGCCCGGGTAATGGCACAGGACGGCGACGACGTGCTCGGGCGACTGGAGGTCGTGGCCCTGCACCGCGCCGACGATCGCCCGGGCCATGCGGCCGCAGAAGAACGGGTCCTCGCTGTAGGCCTCCTGATTGCGGCCCAGGCGCGGATCGCGGATCGGCTCGACGACCAGCGTGCACAACTGGTGAATCCCGACGGCCCGCGCTTCGCGCGCCGCGGCGGCGTAGAGCTCCCGCACCAGGTCCAGGTTCCACATGCTGCCCAGGCCCGGCCCTTCCGGGAAGATCGTGCCGAGCGAGCACATCAGGCCGTGGGTGCCCTCCTCCGTCTGCAGCAGCGGAATGCCGAGGCGGGTCTCTTTCAGCGCCAGTTGCTGAAGCTCGTTGAAGAACCGGGCCTGCTGGGCGGGGCCTTCGTGGAGAATGGTATTCGCCAGCGTGAAGAAGCCGCCGCCCGGCCCGACGCCCGGCTCGCTGCGGCCGAGGGTGAACTGGCAGCATCCTTGGGTCTTGGCCTGTACGTCCCGGCCGAGCCGGCCCTCGTAAACGCAGGGCATATTGATCTGCCCGATCTTCTCGGCCAGCGTCAGGCGACTCAGCAGATCGTCGAGGCGCACCTCGATCGGCTGGGAGGCATCCCGATAGAGCGGTGGCTTCTCTGCGCCTGTCGATGTCCCCACCCACAGGGACAGCATCGTTCCGCACCATAACAAACGACGAGCAAGAGACATCGTAGACATGGGACTCTCTCTCCAAATGGCAAGCAGACACCGGGTGGCACCCTCCAGCGCAGCCCGGGGGTGGCTCGACACAACCGGTGCAACCATCGCCAGGCCTCGCAGGCTTGACGATGCCACCCGAGAATCGGCAGAAACACTGCCGCGGCCACCCGGCGCGGCGCCGGCTCTAGCGCCGCGGCGCCGCCGTTCTCTGCTCGACGACGTAACGCGCGACGTTGGCCACAGTGTCGACCCAAAGGCCGTTTTTCGGGTCCCGGGCGTATTCGCAGAAGCTGCGCAACGTATCGGTGCGCGTCGTCTGGCGTCCTTCCTCTCGGATGTCGTGGCCGCAGAGCACGAGCCAGGAACCGTTCTTCTGCGCCTGCTCAACCAGGACCCTGAGCTCTTCCCAGGTCAGGCCATCCAGCTCCATGCACATCAACTGGGCCGGGTCGCAGAGGGCCGGATCGTTGGCCGCCTCGTCGCGCCAGCCGCGCCCCGCGAGATATCGCGCCGCCACCGCGGGCACGTAGCTCCGGACGTTCCGGCCCCGGCCCACGTACTTCTGGCCGCAGGGATAAGCGAACGTCAGCGGTTGGACGCCCAGCAGCATTTGGATCTCGGCACTGGCCTCGTCCAGCTCCGCCTCCATCTGCGGCAGCGTGTAGTCCTCGAGGGCCCGGCCTTTGGCAAAGGGGAAATTCGCGGTGCACGCGTGGCGGACCGAGTGGTTGCCGATCTCGTGGCCGGCCTTCAGGGCGGCCTCCCAGTCGGGGAGCCGCTTCTTGAGAGAGGCGAAGGACACGTAGAACGTCGCCTTGATACTCGCGGCATCGAAGATCGGCAGGCCGAAGTCCAACTGGCTCTCGCGGGCATCGTCGAACGAGAGACTCACCGCGGCGCGGATGCCGGCGGGCCAGGCGAACGGGGCCGGGAGCCTCTGGGCCGCCGGCGCCGGCTGGGCCGGGCCGGCCGGGCGCTCCCGCTCCGGGACGTGCGAACATGACGACAGACCTACGGCGGCCAGACCGAGCGAGACAAGGATAGCAGTCATTCGCATGGCAGATTCCCTCGCGTTTTCCGGAGACCGAGGACCGGCATCGGATGCGTCTTACAAGCCGTAGAGCTCTTCATCTTCCAGGACCGCGAACCCGGCCCGCCGGACAACGTCTTCGGCTTTGGCCATCTGGGGCTTGTCGATCTCCATGCAGCACACGCCGGTCTTGTGCGGCTGCAGGACAAACCCGTAGGCGTCGAGCACGTTGATTTGACTGGCCGCCAGGGCCGCGGTCAGCTTGTAGAAATTACCCGGCTGGTCCGGCACGGAGACCGCCAGGACATCCTTCAGGGCGCAGGCACAGCCGACATCGGCCAGCGCCAGGTACGCATCGTTGGGCCGATTGACGATGAGCCGCAACAAGCCGTAGTCGCCCCGGTCCTGGATGGTGAAAGCGCGGATATCGATATGGCTCTTCTGGAGGTTCTCCGCGATCGACTGCAGCCGGCCGGGCCGGTTCTCGACAAAGATCGTCAGTTGCTTTGCCATAGCACCCCTTTTGATTCATGAGTCAAGTACCTCCAGCAGAGCTGGAGGCTTGTAATGTGAACCGCTCAAAGCGGATTGTTTAGGAGCCGCCTACGGCGGCGATCAGTCGAACATCTT
>JALORE010000348.1 GCA_025459125.1 Planctomycetota bacterium
ACGACCCTCAAGTGCTTAACGCCATTTGGATAGAGACACAGGTCATGGTCAGAAGAACACTGCTGGACCCGGCCAGCAAGAAACCGATTACTGCGACCGTGTGGGAAAACAACTCGACTCGTGTTTATACTAAACGCCATCCACATTTGCTCGTGACGGAGCAACATCCGGATTTGGTTCAGCATATCATTCATGATGTGGATAACCTCATCTTCCTTCTGGCATGGTCACAGTACCGCACTATCACAACCATGAAAGCGGCGATTCAACTAGACAACGAGGGTATCTTGCCAGAGCATTTCTCTGAATACGTGATTCACGCAGTTGACGAGGGCCGGGGTCGGAGCCTAAAATAAGAAGGCCGGGAACGTCTTCATTGCTCGTTATTCCGCAGCGTATGCCGCAGGCGGTCCATGTCCTTGGCGGAGGGACTCGGGGCGGAGAATCGGGATCACGTCATAACTGTTAATTGTACCTCCACATAGTCATGTAAGACGCCCCCCCCGCAGTTCGACTCCCTCCACCCGGAGTCAGACCCAGCGAAGAAGAAGAGGCGGTTCAGGGGAGTCATCGCAACCACGTCCTCCCGGAAAGCCTCGGAGCAATCTACCCCCCGTCCGACACGCGACGCGACGTCTTGCGTGGGCGGAACGATGGCAGGACCGCCCACAAGCGGACGCCTCGGGCGCGAGGTTGGAACTCACCCCAGGCCCTCCAACCAGTCTCCTTCCGCCGGTGGCCGGTCTCCTCATCGTTCCGGCCACGAACCGTCTCTTGGCCCGCGGAGAGGCACACTACACGAAGCATCCGGAGCACAGAAGGAGTCCCAACGCGATCCCACTCCCCTGAACCGTCTCTTCCAACCCCGCGGAGGTTCCCACGACCACATGCTCGGGGACCAAACCTGGGAATCGCAATCCAAGGGGTCGGGGGGTCGCACCAACACATTCCACATTGTGCCCGCCCGGGCGGGCGTCAGGGGAAGGCCCGGGGCCATCCATAGAGGTTTCTTGTCAGGTACAAGAACACCGTCCCCGAGCCGAGATTTTTCACGTCGGGGCGGATCTTCCGGGCGGGTCATGTTCGGGAATTCTGATGGGTGTCGCTCAGCGCGGGTGCTGGTTCTTCGCGCAGTGCAGGACCATCACGAGCAGCAGCAGCGCGCCCCAGGTGAATTCCTTGGTGAAGTTGTTGATATAGGGGCCAACGGCTTCGTGGAAACGCAGGAGGTTCAGGCCGCTGGACAGGAACTGGAGCGACAGGACCGCCAGGAGGATGCCCCAGACCGTGCCGAAGCCGCCGCGCGGATCGACGCCGGCCAGCATGGCGACGAGAACCGCCTGCAGCAGATAGGAAGTGCCGTAGTCGGCCTTGGCCGAATTGGTGCGTGCGATGACGATGAGACCGGCAATCCCGGCCAAGAGTCCACTGAGGGCGTACGTCGCCAGTTGCAGCCGTCGGACGTGCAAGCCCGCGAAGACCGCGGCGGTCGGGTTTGTGCCCAGCAGGGAGAGACGTATCCCGAGGGCCGTCCGGCTCAGCAGGACCTGCAGCACGATCGCGCCCAGGAGGAACACCAGCAGCGGGACCGGTACGTGCGCGAGGGTGCCGTTGCCGAGTGTCTGGAAGGCCTCGGGATAGCCCGCCACCGCGTGGCCTTTCGTCAGGGCGAACGCCAGTCCCATGAGCAATTGCATGGTGCCGAGCGTCGCGAGGATGGGCGTAAGGCCCGCATAGCCGATGAGCCAGCCGTTGAGGAGGCCGCAGGCGATGCTCACGCCCAGGGCCAGGAAGATGGCCAGGATGACGTGGAGGCCGCTCGCTGTGCTTTGGGCGAGGACCAGGCCCGCGGACAAGCCGGCCAGGTTGGCGATGCTGATGATGGACAGGTCGATACCGCCGGTGATCAGCGCGAGCATGATCGCCAGCGCGAATAGGCCCAGCTCGGGGAACTGAAAACACATGGAGGCGAGATTGCGCCCGGAGAGAAAGCGGTCGCCGTTGAGGATGGTCATCAGCACGAAGACCCCCAGCGTGACGGCCAGGAGCCTGACTCCACCGCTTGCCCGGCTCTGGGCGAGTCGTCTCAGCATAAACCGGCCCCCCGAGCCCGTGCCCACCCCGTACGGGCGGTAATGCCGGTGCTGACGAGGATGACCGCGCCGACGACCACCTTCTGCCAATAGGAGGGGACATCCAGCAGGATGAGGCTGTTGTTGATGGTCACGATCAGCCCCACGCCCAGCAGGGTGCCCAGGACCGTGCCGCGTCCGCCGGTGATGCCGGCGCCGCCGAGCACAACCGCGGCCAGAACGTTCAACTCCATGCCGACGAGGTCGAACGGGTTGGCGTTGCGCATCATACAGGCATGCACCACGCCCGCCAGACCCGACAGCAGTCCCGTGCCGCCGTAGATGAAGAGCTGGCGGCCGCGCAGGTTGAAGCCGGCCCGTGCGGCGGCCACCGGATTGCCGCCCAGCGCGTAGATGCCTCGACCCAGCATCGTCCCTTGGAGCACGCAGCCCACGAGCAGGGCGGCCACAACCAACAGCAGGAAAGAAGCCGGCAGCCCCGCGATCGTCCCGTCCGCCAGGCGCATCTCCCAGAGGGTGAGCTTCGAGAATCGCACCATGCCCGCCGGCAGAGTGTTGACGATCGCGGTGCCGATGAAGGCCAGCAGAAAGCCGCGGAAAAGGCTGGCTGAGCCCAGCGTCACAATCAGCGTCGGCAGCCGCAGGAAGCCAATGAAGAAGGCGTTGAAGAGGCCCAGTAACGTGCCGATCGCGCCGCCCAGCACGAGCGCGACCGCCGCCGAGCCCTGGAAATCCAGGCCCAGCAGTACTTTGCTGGTGACGTACATGCTGAACGCCCCGATGGCGGCAAAGGATACGTCGATCCCCCCGGAGACGAGGACAATCAACACGCCCAGGGCGAACAACCCCATCACCGTGCTGCCCTGGCACAGGTCGAAGAGGTTGGCCACGCTGCAGAAGGCGGGATTGGCCAGTGCGATTCCCGCGCTCAGCGCCAGCGTGAGCGCCGCGAGGTAGAACTCATGTCGGTGCAGCAGGGCTCTCATAGGGTCTTGTCCCCGGCTATTCCAGCCTCCCCAGCTCCCGGGCCAACGCGTTCTCGTCGCAGCCGGCGGCCGGGATTTCTCTGACGATCCGGCCGCGATGCATCACCAGGATGCGGTCGCAGACCTCCGCCAGCTCGCGCAGGTCGTCGGAAATGAGCAGTGCGGTCAGCCCGTGGCCGACCAGCTCCCGGATCTGCGCGTGAATGTCCGCCTTGGCGCCGACGTCGACACCGACCGTCGGCCCGTTGAGGATCAGGACCCTGGCCTGCGTGGCCAGCCAGCGGCCGAGGACCACTTTCTGCTGGTTGCCGCCGGAGAGGCCGGCGACGGGCATCCGTGCGGAGGGAGTCTGGATGCGAAGGCGGCCCAGCCATGGAGCGACGACACGACGCAGACGTGCCGGGCTGATCCATCCGGCCGGATGGGCCCAGGCGGACAGACCCGAGATCGCGAGATTCCTCTCGATCGACTGCTCCGCGAAGACACCCTCCGTGAGCCGGTCCTCGGGTACGTAGGCGATTCCCGCACGCAGCGCATCCGGGACACTCCGGATGCGCACGGCTTGTTCCGCGATCTCGATCGTGCCCGAGTCTGCGGGCGCCAGGCCGAACAGGGACAATGCCAGCTCCGTGCGGCCGGAGCCCAGCAGCCCCGTGATCCCGACGACCTCGCCCGCACCCGCTGCGAAGCTGACGTGCGCGAAGGCGCCCGCCTTGCTCAAGTCCGTCACCTTGAGCAGGTCCTCGTCCTCGCTGACGGTGGTCGCACGCGGCCGGCCCTGCAAGTGTCGGCCTGTCATATGCCGGACCAGGTCGCCGGGACTGAATTGGGCGGCCTCGCCTTCCGCGACGTTCCGGCCATTTCGCAGCACGGTGATCGCATCGCAGAGCGCCAGGACTTCCTGGAGCTTGTGACCGACGAACAGGAGAGACATTCCCTGGGCCTTGAGGTCCGCGACGATGCCGAAGAGGGTCTGCACCTCCCGCTGCGTCAGGGCCGTCGTCGGCTCATCCATGATGATCACCCGGGCGTTGTGGAGCAGGGCCCTGGCAATGGCGACGAGCTGCTTGTCCGCCACGGACAATTCGGCGACGGTTTGGGTCAGGTCGATGTCCCGCCCGAGCCGGGCCAGGGCCGCCGTCGCGATTCGCCGCCGGCGGCGCCGGCTCACGAACCTGGTGCCGTGCTCCAGCTCGGTATTGAGCGCCAGGTTCTCCGCCACGGTGAGGTTGGGAAAGAGAGAGAAGTCCTGGTAGATGACCTGGATGCCCGCGCGGATGGCCTCCCTCGGGTCCAGGTGGGCATGGGTCTTCCCGTCAACGACGATTTCGCCGGCATCCGGCCCCAGAACCCCGGCGAGGATCTGGATCAGCGTCGATTTCCCGCTGCCGTTCTCGCCCACCAGGCCGCGAATCTCGCCGCGGTGCAGTGCGACCGAGACCTCCCGCAGCGCCTGCACACCCCCGAAGGACTTGCTGATGTTCCTGGCTGCAACAATCGCTGGCCGCATGCGGAGCCCACGGATCAGAAGTTGTAGGCGTCCATGTTCTGCCTGGTCACGTCCACCCAGGCCGAGCCGTAGAAGAGGTTGGGTTTCTCCGTGTCCTGGCGGAGCTGGGTGTAGCCGGGCACGCCGAGATCCAGGCCGTCGGACGGCCTCTTGCCTTCGAGCAGCATCACGGCAATCTTGTTCATCACGTAACCCGCATCGGCCGGGTCCCAGAAACTGATCAGCTTGGTGCTGCCGCTGACGAGATACTGACGGCACTGCGAGACGAGTCCCGAGCCGACTACGGCGAGTTTCTCCTGGAGCCCTTTCTCCTCCACCGCCAGTCCCGCGCCGGCGGCGGTTGTCGAGGCGCTGCCCTGAATGCCCTTGAGCTCGGGATAGGCCCGGATCAGCTCCTTGGTCTTCTCGTACGCCGTGTTCTGATTGTCGTACTCCTCGATCCGCTCGGTCACGAGCTCCATCTGCGGGTACTTTCCCTTCTGCCGTGCGATGGCGCCGTCGATCCATTCGTTGTGCGACTTCGAGGTCAGGCTCCCGACGAAGACGGCGTATTGGCCGGATGCGCCCATGTGGTGGGCCAGGTGGTCCATCAGGTGGGCCCCGTAGGCGAGGTTGTCGAACGGCTCGATGATCGCATCGGTGTTGACCTGGTTGGAGGCCTCGTGCGACACGACGACAATGCCCTGGCTCCGCGCCTTGCGGAGGACCGGCTCGAGCGCCTCGACGGAGAACGGTACCACGCAGATCGCGTCGACCCCCTGGGCGATCACGTCCTCGATGATCTGGACCTGCAGGGCCGCATCCGCCTGGGCCGGCCCCAGCAGGAAGCACTTGTGACCGGTCTCGCGCCCGAACCGCTGGACCCCTTCGCGCATCCGCTCGAACCAGGCGATGCCGTCCAGCTTGACGATGGTCGCAATGGTATAGGGCCGTGGGCCTGCGGCCACGTTCGGTCCGCTCTTGCGACACGACAGCAGCAGGGCCGCCGCCAGCATTGGCACGATCAGGATCGCAGTTCTTCTCATGGCCAAGATACACCAACGATTGATTCTTGATGAATGATTATTGATTATTTGTCGGCGGGCGGCAATGATTATTGGCGATGGTATTTCACGATTCGCCGATCATTCGTTACCCGTAAGGAGGTGGACCGCATGTCCCAGCGCGACCCAAGAAGATGGTTTTGTCTCCTGTCGTTGTCGATCTGCCTGCTGATTATCGGAACTGCGTGGGCCCAGCCGGTGGGTTTTACCAAGGTGGTGCTCGACAAGACATTTCGCTCGGAAGGCGTCGCGGTGGGCGATGTCAACCGCGACGGCAAACTTGATGTCCTGGCCGGAGAGCTCTGGTATGAAGCGCCGGACTGGCAGATGCACGAGCTGCAGCCGCCCGGTGCGTACGACGGCTCGAAAGGTTACAGCAAGACCTTCGCGAATTTCGCCTGCGACGTCAATCGCGATGGCTGGGTCGATTCCGTCATCACGACGATGATGGGCGAGCCGTCCCTGTGGTACGAGAACCCGCAGAACCGGCCGGGCCACTGGAAGGTTCATACCGGGACCCGCAGCGCGTGCAACGAGACGCCGGTCTTCGCGGACCTGCTGGGCAACGGCCAACCCGTGGCGATCTGGGGCGTCCAGCCGGA
The DNA here is from genome assembly GCA_025459125.1 of Planctomycetota bacterium. Taxonomy (GTDB): domain Bacteria; phylum Planctomycetota; class Phycisphaerae; order Sedimentisphaerales; family Anaerobacaceae; genus PLanc-01. Next base: position 6,235 of record JALORE010000348.1, read on the forward strand.
AGGCTACATCGCCTGGTTCAGTCTGCCGGAAGATCCCGCGAAGCTGTGGGACATGCACATCATCGCGGGACCGAAGGCGCCGGGCAGCGAGCGCTACGATCACGGTCTCGGCGTCGGCGACCTCAACGGCGACGGCCGCAACGATGTCCTCGTCATGCAGGGCTGGTGGGAAGCGCCCGCGGACCGCACGCAGGCCGGCTGGACGTTCCACCGGGCGGACTTCCGCCCCGATTGCGCGGACATGGTCGTCTATGATATCGACGGCGA
>JALORE010000090.1 GCA_025459125.1 Planctomycetota bacterium
CGACGAGTTCATACAAATGTAGTGAAGACTTTCTCCAAAAAACGCCCCTGGCGCTATCAAGAATGCCTATTCACCTCCCAAACAGCGTAACTTGGGCTAATACCCCCCCCCTGGTGCAGTAGGAATTCCACGTCATTTGTCGCGCTTCACCCCGCCTGAGAGCTCCGGTCTCCACCCTCGGCCGATCGCAAGAAACGAGGCCCAAAAGCCGCCGTTTGCTTGCTGCCCAAGCCAGCGTCTCTCATTGCTGTGGAGAAATAGGAAGATCCTCGACAGCGGGGCAGGCGCAGCGGGGGCCGCTGGTATAATGACGTAATGCGGCTCGGTGGCGTAGCCGGACGAGGCCAAATGGGAACTGTCGGATGAAGCAGACGGTACGCAGGAGCACGGATAGCGAAGACCGCCGAACCAGCCGGAATGGGAATGGTCGGACTCGGAGAGGTGGAGGAGTTGCTGTGGATACTGCCACGCATCGGAACAATCCCGTAGTCTGCGGTTTTCTCCTGTTGCTCTTCTGTGCAGGCGGGTCGTCGGCCCAGACTCGCCAGCAGGTCTGGGGCGATGAGTTCTACGGGATTGCCATCGATCGTTCCACCTGGAGTTTCGATTACGGGCCGAGCAATGACTGCGCCCACTATTTCACGGATCGCCCCGAAAATGCGCGCGTGCAGGATGGCACGCTGCGGATCAGCGCCCGCCGGGAACCCTACAACGGATACAGCTACACAGCGGCCCTCCTCAAGACAAGTCGTGCGGCGTACTGGCGCTACGGCCGGATCGAGGCGCGGATCAAGCTCCCGCGCACCAATGGCTTTGTTCCTGCGTTCTGGATGATGCCAGAAGACGACCTCTACGGCTGGTGGCCCCGAAGCGGTGAGATCGATATCATGGAACACCCGACCAATCAGGTCGACACAATCTTCGGGACGGTGCACACCGGCGCCTACAACGCGTTTACAGGCTTCGCGCCGCAGGGTGCCAGCATCCGCATCCCGGACGCGGAAACGGCCTTTCATATCTATGCCATCGAGTGGACCCCGGATACGATGGACTTCTATGTTGATGAGCAGAAGTACTTCACCTTTGCGAACAACCACAGCGGCTCGGCGGCGTGGCCCTTCGATCGGCCCTTCTATCTGATTCTCAGCATGGGCGTCGGTGGCGGGTGGGTGGGAGAGCCCGACGCCACAAGTGTCTTTCCGGCCGTCATGGAAGTCGATTATGTGCGGGTCTACCAGGACATGAAGGATGCGGCCATCTGCGGCGCCGATTTCGTTCCCCAGTACAGCACGAGCGTTTTCTACTCAGCCCCCAACCTGGGGGGCGCCCGTGTCACCTGGAGCGTCCCCCCAGACGCCCGGATCACGTCGGGCCAGGGTACCTCGCGCATCGCGGTCGATTGGGGCACGCTCAGCGGAGACGTGGTCGCCCAGGCTTCCTCACGCAGCAGCTCGTACCTCCTGGCAGCCCCGGTGATCGTATCGCCCAATTATCTGCGGAACCCCGGCTTCGAGAAAGGGGTCAAGTACTGGCACAAGACGGGCCCGTTTCCCGCCCAGGCCGAGTTCACCCTGAGGTCCGAAGGGGTGCGTTCCGGCCGTCAGTTCTTGTCGGTCGAGGTCCAGACCCCGGGAGTGAATCCCTGGGATGCCCAGTTGTCCCAGCGCGACTTGCTCCTCGAAGCGGGGAAACGCTATCGGGCCAGCTTCTTTGCCAGGACTGCCCAGGCGCCGAGCGACGTCAGTCTCGCCGTCGTCAATGCGGCGACCTTTGCCCAGTATGCAAGCAAGACGATGGCGTTGACGGACACGTGGCGGCAATACTATCTGGACTTCGTCGCCCCGTCGACTACCCTGGCTTCCTTCCACCTGAACCTGGGCGGGCACACCGGCCACTACTGGTTTGACGACCTGGCCCTGACGGTGTTGGAGTTGGTCCCCGCGACCCAGATTCGCAACGGCGATTTCTCCGAGGGGGACGCCGGCTGGACCTTCAGCACCCTCTGGCCCGCGCAGGCCACGGCGACAGTGCGCACCGGGGAATACGTGGTCTCGATCAGTCATGGAGGTGTGAACGTCTGGGACATCAACGTGGGACAAGCCGGCCTGTTGATCGAACAGGGCAAACGATACACGGTGACCTTCGATGCCTACGCCGCCGCGCCCCGAACAATCTCGGCTCTCGTCGGCAGAAACTCCAGTCCCTGGACCGTCTACAGCGGCAGTCAGATCTTCTCGCTGACCGCGATCAAGCGGACGTACACTTATTCCTTCATCATGAACTATCCGACGGACAGCCAGGCCCGCCTGGGCTTTGACATCGGCGGCTCCGTGACCGACGTCGTCTTCGACAACATCACGCTCCAATAGCCTCACCTCGGCACGCTGTTCCCGTCGCGAGGCAGCACGGGCACTGTGCGAATGACCTGCCGACAGGCATTCAACACGAACAGAGCGCCCCCTCCGGCTTCATCATGTTCCTGCGCCGCTCGAGCCGTAGCTCCCGGCCGTTTTGCGGGCTGCCGGCGTCCGGTAGACACCCTCGCTGGCCATGGCTTCGTCCCACGCGTCCATCACTCCAAAGCGTCCCTCCCCGCCTCTCCTCGAGCCGAACCCCGCTTTCAAATGTTCAATCTTGATTCCAACCCGTTTGTTCAGCGGGGAAAGTGACGCAGGAACGGCCGCTGAACCTGTGTGTCCGTACTATCCCGAATCCCGTGCCTGACAAGGCCACAGCCCTATATGGTTAGGTGAGCCTGGAGCGATAGCGGCGAACCGCCTTATGCGGCTTTGAGGGATGAGTCTCTCTGTTGAAGCCAAGACTACCCATCGCAGTTGCCCTGTGCCTCAACATCTCGCGAAGAGAGATTTCCTGTTCACAGGATGCGCCGCAGTGCTATCATGCTGCAGCCCGCTCTTCGCGTTCTGGGGCGTGCCATGAAATACGGTCCACCAGGAGAAAGACATGCTGAACATCAGTGCAGCACTGAAGTAGGACACCGCGCGACTGGCCCACAAGGAGATCTTATCCTATGAAGCTTCCACGCCGTGAATTCCTGAAAGCCTGCACCGCCGGCCCGGCGACGCTCTTGGCTGACCGGCTCGGAGCGTCCCTCCCGGCAGCCGACAATCCAGCCCCCGCCAAGCCCAACATCGTCTTCATCCTCACCGACGATCAGCGCTGGGACACCATCCGGGCGCTGGGCAATCCGGAGATTCACACGCCCAACCTGGACCGGCTCGTGACCCAGGGTTTCCACTTTACCAACGCCTATTGTATGGGCTCCATGATCGAGGCCGTGTGCCTGCCGAGCCGCACGATGCTCGCAACGGGCCGCTCGCTCTGGCATATCCCGAAGAACCCGCGGGCCCAGACGCCTCCCAACGGCGTGCCCCTGCTGCCGGTGTTGCTGAACGAGGCGGGCTACGAGACCTTTCACTCCGGCAAGGCGGGCAACGCCTGCACCTTCAGCAACGCAGCCTTCCATACGAATATCGAGACCCGCACCCGCGACGCCCAGTCGGCGACCGAGCATGCGGATAATGTGATCCGATTCCTGCGAGCCCATGACGGAGGCAAGCCTTTCTTCATCTATCTCGCGCCGCCGGTACCGCACGATCCACGTCTGGCACCGCCCGAGTTCGTCAAGCTCTATGACCCCGGGAAGATCACGCTGTCGAAGAACTTCCTGCCGGAGCATCCGTTCGACAATGGCGAGTTGAAGGTTCGCGATGAGATGCTGGCGGCCCATCCCCGCACTCCCGAGGAAATGCGCCAGCACCTTGCCGACTATTACGCCACGGTCTCGCACCTGGACTACGAGGTTGGGCGCATTCTCGCGGCCGTGAAAGAGCGCGGCTGGGCGGACAATACCGTCGTCATCTATTCCAGCGATCAGGGCCTGGCCGTCGGGGGCCGGCACGGGCTGATGGGCAAGCAGAACCTCTACGAACACGTCAAACCGCCGCTGATCTTTGCTGGGCCCGGAATCCCTTGCGGGCGGTCCGATGCGCTTGTTTATCTCTACGACCTGTTTCCCACGATCTGCGATCTGGCGGGTGCGAAGGTCCCGTCCGTGGTCGAGGGCCGGAGCCTGCTGCCGGTGATCCTGGGCACGCAGCCCCGGGTGCGGGATTGGCTCCTCGGCGCCTACCGGGACTGCCAGCGGATGATTCGCGACGAGCGTTGGAAGCTTCTCGAATACAACGCGGGCGGGGCGCGTAACACGCAACTTTTCGACCTGCACAACGACCCCGACGAGCTGCGCAATCGGGCCGCCGATCCAGAGCAGGCGGAGTTGCTCAAGCGGCTTCGCTTCCTGTTGGTCCAGGCCCAGAGACAGTTCGACGACCCCTGTCCGACGTTCCTGGAGAAGATCGTGCCGGCCGCCGCCGTGAAAGACAAGGCGGCAAAACGTCGGGCCAAAAACAAGACAAAGCAATAATAGAATTGGACAGAGCATTGTCATGTCATGGCGGCGAGCGCCGCGATGAACCAATCTCAATCGTGCGTCTGGAGATTGTTTCGCTTCGCTCGCAATGACGTGCGAGGGACAAGGTGTACCTGTCAATCGCCAACGGCACGTGTCCCCACGCCGCCTGTTGTTTCAGGGATGACTGCCTGAAGATCGAAGCCTAACGCCGGCTCGTTCCGAGTCCGCTGACTTGCGCACGCCCCCCGCTCTCGCCGTGTGCCGAGTCTGCCAATATCCCGGACGAAGAGCTACAACTCCCTCCTCCCAGCCAGCCTGGGACAGCAAGACCACCTACCCCTGTCACCCCGGTCCCACACGTGCCGTTCCCAGAAACCGTCTTCACGCCGAGTTTGGTCGCTCCAAGCCGGTCTCACTGCCGCTTGACAGGCGCAGGCGTCCCCGGAGTTCCTCCGGATGATTCTCGGCGCCGTACGAGAGCGCTCGACCTACCTGTCGACTATGAACTGGGTGATCCGAGCGATCTCTTCCGGGAAGATCCAGCCTTTCTTTTTGTCGGCCATCCGTTGGACCAAGCCGGGGATCTCGGCGTCGGTGTACGTACTCAGCTTGGCGAGCCGGCTGTTGTCGTGGCACTCCCAGCAGCGCGCGGCGTAGGCCTGCTGCGGGTCGGCGATGGGCTTGGCCAGCTCGGCTTGGGCTTGTGCGGCCAGACGGGCGCTCTGATCGGCGTCATAGCCCGGAAGGCTGTCCTCGCCCGGAATGTTGTCCCACTGAGCGCCGAGATCCACCCACTGCACGAACAGCATCTTCTCCGCGTCGCTCAACGGCTTTCCGGGCGGCATGAGCGGTACCCGCTCCTTGGGGTAGGGATTCCGCGCATCGGTCCAAGCCAGCTTCCGGCCGTAAAGACACCAGATCAAGGGGCTGTGACGCGCGGCGCCGGGAATGACTAGGGTCCCGATGCGATTGTCCGGCGCCTGTAGGAGACTCTCATAGGCGTGATTGAAACAGGCCGCATTGATGGTGTAGCCCGAACGGCCCTTGCGATGGAAGACCAGCTCAAAGCCGGGCCGCAGATCCAGCCCGCCGGCGGGGTCGTCAGCCTTGTGACAACTGGAGCACTTGCTTTCAATGATCGGCATGAGGTCCCGCCGGAAGTCCACGGTGGGTCTGGCATTGGGCTCAGGGGCGGCAAAGTAGGCTCGGGTACGGAGGGTCTGCGGGTCGCGGTTGGACAGGCCCGTGTCCCGGGCCTCATGACAGCCGACGCACATGCGGTTCTCCCCGGGCCGCACCCACGTCCAGGTCAACTGGTTTTCGAGCGCCATCTGATTCTCATCGAGGGTTTGGAGGAAGAGGATGGTGTCCGCCGGGACCTCGGCACTGAACGAGCCGTCCGGCTCCACCGGGACGACGCCGAGGATGCGTTTCTGCTCATGACTGTTGCCGCCGTTGCTGTTGGAACCCAAGGTCATCTGCAACATGTCGAGGACGGTGCTCTTGTGTTTCTTGGAGTTCTTGTCAAGGATGCCAAATCCCACGATGACGCGTATGGCCTTGATCTCCCCCGGTCTGGCCGGCGGCATGGAACCGATCACCACGTTCTTTTGGGTCGCCGGATCGGGTCGCCGGGGGCAGTCTGCCGCACCTTCCTGCTTACGCCTGCAGTTCGTCCAGCGCTTTTGTCAGGTGCGCGTGCGAGCGAACTGCCTCCTCATCGGTGCCGCACTCGACGGAGAGCACGCCCCGATAGCCGGCCTTCTTCAGCCGCCCAACGAGCCTCCTCCAATCGATGACACCGTCGCCGCACGCGCAGCCGACGGCCGTGCCGGTGACCTTGCCCCGCTCCGTCTCAGCCTGCTTGACGGAGATGTCCTTCGCATGCACGTGCACTACCTTGTCAATGACCGCTTCGAGCATCTCGTAGGGGTCCGAGCCGGCGAGGAAGGTGTTGCCGCAATCGAAGTTGCATTTGATCCAGGGGGAATCCACCAGCGAGAGGATGCGCTTCATGCGATCGATTTTCCCGGTGTAGGGCCCGTGCTGCTCGACGGCGATGTACACGCCGTTCTCTGCGCATGTCTCGGCGATGGCCCGCAGTGCGACGCGCATGATGTTGTAAGCCTCAGATTCGTCAATCCAACTGGGGGGGTGCATGTCCTCGCAGATTTGGACGACATTCACACCCAGCGCGCGGGCGTAGCGAATGCCGCGCCGGGCATAGAGCACGCCGTATTCAGGATTGAGCAGGTCCGAATGCGACGACAGCCCGCTGATCTTCACGCCGGCCTCCGCGCACAGGTCTTTGATGATCTTTGGGTCCGTGTCCATGCTCGTCACGTGGCAATACCCGGCGTTGGAGAGCAGGCAACGGCCGTCCAGGAAGCAGGGCTCGACCCACTTGTAGCCTATCTGACCTGCCCGCTTGACGCCATACGCAAGGCTCTTGTCGGCGTGCCGGACATATTCGAGGTTGATGCCAATGCCCATCCGGCTGTCGGGACTCCACGGTGTGTCCGACCTGGATACCGGAGCCGCTCGCACCGTTGCACCTGCCGATGCCGCCATCACAGTGCCCGCCGCGCCGGCGGCGCCCTTGAGGAAGTCGCGACGATCCATTGATAAGGCTCCCGAGCCGCCACTTTCCTTGCTGGTAATTTCTGACATTGGAGTTCTCCAGTTTGAATTGTCGCCGAGCAACTGGCTTCTGTTCAGCAGGCTGCTCGGCCGATGAGGCAGCCTACACGCTCATTGTGGTATTCTATCATCTCCCGGAGGGTGTCAAATACTTCTTGCTCAGACCGAGAAGTACCGGGATTGCGTCCCTGCAACGCCGAAACGATCTCCTCATTCGATTGGGTTGGAGGCGGGTCTCTCCCACAGCTTGATGTTTCGGAATCGGGCTTCGGCCCGGTCTCCCTTCAAGCCATAGACACCGCATTTGAAATAGAAGCCGCCCCCGTCCTTGCGAAAGCCGCGTCCGGGCCGGGTGCCGACCGGAACGTTGTCGATGTAGATCTTGACTGCGCCGGCTCCCGCGGGGTTATGCATGACTTTGAGGTTAAACCACTTGTCATAAGCGTCTTCTTTCAGAGTCACGCCGCCGCCACCTTCGAGTCGGCCGCCTTGCCGGACGTGGATCATCATGGTGGTGGCGCTGAGGCCGGAACCCCAGATTTGCATCACACACGCATCCGTGGTGCCGCGCACGACGTACACGTCGGCATCAAACATATGCTCGCCAGTGAGATAATCGTTGCGGAAGCGCAGCTCCGCCCGTGGTCCCGTGCGGTTCGGCGGCGGGGCATGCGGTTTGTCGCCTTTGAGAATCCAAAGGGTATGCGTGCCTGTAACGGCATCGTACCGATGGCGGTCATTGACATCCACGTCCCACGCCTTCTGGATATCGAACTTCAACGGCACCGGCGTCCAGCCGGCAGTCAGATCGTCCGTCTTGGCCGCGGGAGCAGAGGTCTTGGCGACGGAGGAAGCTCCCGTCTTCGGAGCCGGTTTTGCCGGCTTGGCGACCGGAGTGGAGACCGGCGCCTTCCACCTCGGATTCAGCGTCGCTTCATAGACGCGCAGATGGCGCAATTCGTGCGCGCAGGTCCCGACGCCCAGCCACAGGGAGGTCTTCGGCAGCAGGCCGAATTTCTCGTGGGTCCCGTAGACCGTGACACCATGGCAGGTGGCCTGGGCCTTGTCGCCGATCAGCTCCAGGCGGAGGGTGTACCACGTATTCGATGCGAACGCTGCCGTTTTGTGGGCGACCCACTCGGGCCCCGCACTCCATTCATCGTGCTCGAGGAGAATGCCTTGAGGCCGCCCTCGATCATGGCCACTACCATCGGAGTTGGCCCAGACGGACGCGGCGTACGCCCGCGGGTTCAGTTCCGAGTTCGTGGCTGAGATCCGGCAGCCGCCCCATCTTCCTTCCTCCTTATGGAAGCGGAAATCAACCTCGATGACCGCATCGCGGAAAGTCCCCTCATAGGCCAAGACCGGCATGTGACCGCTTTTCCAGAGGCTCTTGACGCCCTCGGAGCTGCGGGCCCAATCGGCATGCGCCGTTCGCACACGCCAGCTCTCGGCCACGGGCTGCAACTGCTTCGTGTAATCGGCCGGCGTCTTGAAATCGTCGGCGAACAGAAGCTTTCCTTTAAGGGCCATCGGCTCAACATGGTTAGCGTCGGTCGTGGTTCCGCTGCCGGTCTGGGCCACCGCGGAGATGGTCCAAGCCAGGAGCAGGGCGCCGGGGATGAGTCTGCTGTTCATCTGTTGTTCACTCCATTTTTCTCCTCGCGATGAGCGCGTCGAACCATAAGATCTCGCACCGGGCGAGCAGCGGGAAGACGGCCAGCATCGTAGACCGCAGGTGTCGTTTCATAGCCCGACAAGGCTAACGGGCCGAGGCGTGGCAGGCAAGCGCTTTCATCAGGGCCTTCGCCCAATCTGCTGTTCATCGTCGTGGAAGGACGGCAAGCGGGCTTGGATTCCTGCAGGGCGGCCTTATACTGTACGCGAAGACCTCGACAATGCGGCCGGGCATCAGGCAAATGGCAAAGATCGGATACGTGACGTTCGATATTGTCGGGTATCCGGGCTTGAAATCCCACATGCGTCCACTATCCTGAAAGGCTGTACCATGGTGCCGGGCATCGCTTACGCTGCGAACCCGCCACCACGCCGTTCTCACCGGCGGTGCCGAGACAATGCGGCCAAGCGGCGCGGGCCGGATCGGGTGGTTCTCGAGGGTCTACATCAGGAGAATAGCGGCAGGTGGGTTTGAGAGAGAGTCTGGTGGGAGTATGCCGGAGGTCGGCGGGTACAGTACCCCGACTGGGTCGACATTGCCCGGGAAGACGGCGGCTGGGAAAGCAGGCTATGAAAGCAATTCGTACCGATGTGTTGGTACCACTCATCTTCGCGGCGGCCTTACCGTGGCACGCCAGGGCGGAACCCGTGGATACGGTCACACGAGCTGACACGGCAGTGACTGGATCTACGCGATCCCTGTCATCGTCGCCTCCACCGGTTGGATCGGCCGGAGCCAGCGAATCGACGACAGATCGAGCCGAAGCCTTGGTCAAGTCCCTCTCCAGTCCGGAGGCCGGCCGGATGCGGGAGGTGCGCCTGGGGCAATGGTGGCGCGACGCCAAGCTCGGGCTGTTTCTCCACTGGGGCCCGGCGAGTCTCAGTGGCGCGGAGATCAGTTGGGGTATGAAGGACCGCATCGAAGGAGGACCCCAGCACCAGCGGGTCGAACGCGACACCTACATGAACCTCTACCGGCGGTTCAACCCTGTTAACTTCGACGCGGACGAGTGGATGCGACTGGCCCAAGACGCGGGAATGAAATACGTGGTGTTCGTGACCAAGCATCACGACGGGTTTTCCCTGTGGCCGACCCAACAGATACGCTCTGCGGAAAACCCCGGCTTGCCGCCACACTATAGCATCGCCGATACTCCGTATCAGCGTGATCTCTGTCGGATGATCGCCGACGCCGCCCATCGGCATGGTCTTAGGCTCGGTTGGTACTACTCGACCCGCGACTGGACGCATCCCAAGTATCTCCAGGGCGACAATGACACCTACAACCGCTATTACCAGGCTCAGGTCCGCGAGCTCCTGAACAACTATGGCCAAGTCGACATGATGTGGTTTGATCACTGCTTCGGTGACTGGAGCCAGTATACCATCGTGGACCTCTTCCGGGAGATGTACGGCCTCCAGCCTGATCTCCTGATCAACAACCGCGCCGCCCGGGGTTTGAAGAACATCCCCGCCGGTGGCGCTGCACAACTGGTGCAAGGCGATTACGACACGCCGGAGCAGCGCATCGGCACGTTCCAGCGGGGACGGGCCTGGGAATCCTGTGTGACCATGACCCAGTGCGCCGATGGCGGCGGCTGGTCGTATCGCCCCGACGGTCGCACCCGCACGTTGGAGGAATGTCTCCGGATGCTCGTCAGCACGGTGACCGGAGACGGCAATCTCCTGCTGAATGTCGGTCCCATGCCGGACGGGCGATTCCAACCTCAGGAGATCGCCAATCTTCAAGGGATGGGGCAGTGGCTGCGGCGGTTCGGCGCGAGCATCTACGGCACACGTGGCGGTCCCTATCGCAACGGCGCGTGGGGCGGCAGTTGCTACCGGGATCAGACGCTCTATCTGCATGTGTTCCAGTGGACCTCGGATACGCTGCGGTTACCGCCGCTGAAGGCCCGGGTCCTGCACTCTGCCGTGCTGACGGGCGGCACTGTGGCACTGGAACAGAGCGAGACAGATTTGCGACTTGCCCTGGCAGGCGACCAACAGGACAGAGTCGATACGGTGATCAAGCTGGAATTGGACAAGCTGGTCGCCGAGATCCCGCCCGTAGAGGTATCTGGATTCGCGCCTACGGAGGACACGCTCAAGGACCTTGGGGGTGTCACGCCCATCGCCGCAGCCATGCAAGCGCCGTCCGACTCTCGCACAAGGCGCCCTGCGGGAGATTGGGGCCGGCCCGCGAGCCTGGCAAGCCCGCCCTCCGGGGCGCTGGGGTTCCCATCGCGGGCGGTGGACTTGGACGCTCTGCCCGGTTTCCGGAATCCACCGGCGGGATACGGCGAAGTGCCGTTCTGGTGGTGGACGGGCGATTCGCTGGATAAGGAGCGTCTCCTGTGGCAGATCGAGCAATTGCATCGCCAGGGCATCGCTGGCATGCAGATCAACTATGCCCACCAGGATACACCCGGCTGGCCCACGTATCCGGCCCAGCCGGAGATCTTCTCCGAGGCGTGGTGGGAGATGTGGCAATGGACTGTCGCGGAGTGCCGCAAGCGAAGTATGGGCCTGGGTCTGAGCGGCTATACGCTCGACTGGCCGGGAAAGGACAATCTCTTTGGCCGGCTGCTCTATGGCGATCCACAACTCAACGGCATTGAGCTGATCCTTGCGACCAGGGTGCGTGCTGAAGCGGGACAACTCCTGAAGCTGGACATCCCGGCGGATGCCCTAACGGTGCAAGCTCATCCCTGGAACGGGGACGAGGTTGAGCCAGCTTCGACAATACTGACAAACCGTGTGAAGAATGGGCGGCTGGAATGGATGCCGCCGGCCGGAGTCTGGCGGGTGTACGTCTTCTGCACCCGGGCCAAGCCCTTGACCCTCAATCCCATGCATCCGCAGGCGGGACAGAAGGTCATCGAGCGATTCTTCCAGCCGTGTGAGGATCACGCCCCGGGCGGCACTTCGGCCGGCCTCAACTACTTCTTTCAGGATGAGCTGCAGTTCGGGGTGGCAGGACACATCTGGGTGCAGGGTTTCGCGGAGGAGTTTCGCAAGCGCAAAGGATACGAGCTGTTGCCGGTGCTGGCGGCTCTGTTCGATGACATCGGGCCGATCACGCCCAAGGTCCGTCTCGACTACGAGGACGTCAAAGTTCAGCTCACGGAAGAGCGGTACTTCCGGCCCATTTTCGACTGGCACTGGAAACGCGGCCTGATCTATGCCTGCGATCCGGGCAGCCGGGGCCAGAATCCCGCGGAGTTCGGCGATTACTTCCGCTGCGTCCGCTGGTACACGGCGCCGGGCCACGACACGCCGGGCGATTCGGCCAACCTCATCAAGGACAAAGTCTCCAGCTCCATTGCCCATCTCTACCAGCGTCCACGCGTGTGGCTGGAGGGTTATCACAGCCTCGGCTGGGGTGCGACCCCCGCGACCTTGATGAAGGCAACGTGCGAGAACTACCTCTATGGCTGCACGCTGCTGAACCTGCACGGCCTGTACTACACCACCCACGGCAGCTTCTGGGAATGGGCCCCGCCGTGCTACCATTTCCGCATGCCTTATTGGGACCACATGGGCGTCTTCCTGAGATACTTCGAGCGGCTCTCCTACCTGCTCAGCCAGGGCGTGCACTGCTGTGACGTGGCGATCATGTACCCGGCCGCCCCGTGGCAGGCGGGTCTGGGCGGCAAAGAGGCCACCGACACCGCCTTCGAGACGGGCCGGCGTCTGATGGCGGCCGGCATCGACTTCGATTTTATGGATTTCCAGTCGCTGACCCGGGCCGAAATCCATGAAGGCCGGCTGCGTGTTTCCGGCGAGGCGTATCACGTGCTTGTACTGCCGGCGCTGCGGGCGGTGGAGTGGTCCACGATCCAGAAAGCCCGCGAATTCGCCTCATCCGGCGGCATCGTCATCGCGGTCGGGCCGCTGCCCCAAGCAAGCGATCGGGCAGGCCGGGACGATCCCGAGTTGAATGCGGTCGTGAAGGACCTGTTTGGGAAGTCCGGCGGTCTGACGTTGAGCCGCCCCGAACAGGTGCCGGGAGCGGCCGAGCGTCTTGTGCCTCGCCAGGTACAGGCTTCAGCGCCAGTGAAAGCTCTGCATCGGCGCGTCGGCCCGCGCGATGTGTACATGGTGCTGGGAGCGGCCAAGGGCTCGGAATGCGCCTTCCGGTCGCGGGGCCGGGTCGAGTTGTGGGACCCGTGGACGGGCCGGAATCGTCCTATGCGCGTCGTCTCCCAGACCGCGGAGGACACGACGATTCGTATGCCACTGGAGGACTATGAGGCCCAGGTGATCGTGTTCTCTCCCGCAGAGAGTCCGCCGGAAGTCCCGATAAGCGAAAATGTTACCGCCACGTCCATTGCCCTCGACGGACCGTGGGAATTCGAGATCAAGCCCACGCTGGACAACCGCTGGGGCGATTTCCGGCTGCCACTTACTGAGAAGGTGATCGGACCGGAAGCCCGTATCTTCCGCTATGCCGAGCCGTGCCAGGCCGATACGGGCTGGGCGGCTTCGGACTTCGATGATTCGCATTGGTCCCGCGTCACCTGCGGCTTTGGTCAACAATTCTGGAAGCTGGGCCCTCTGTCCGATGACGCGGATACCGCCGCACTGGATTCTCGGTTGGCGTCGCTGCGCCAGGTGGACCCTGCGCTCCCGGTGGACGTGGGCGGCAGATCCTATCGGTGGACTCCCTACGTGTTCTCGTGGCGCTGGGGTGTGGAAGGAGACCCGGGCCATCAGGGCTATCATGGGCTGAAGGAAGACGTTACCGATGACTTCATCTGTCTCGGCAAGCCCAAGAGCGGCCTGAACGAAACGCTGTACACGCGTGAGGACGGCGGGGGACGATACTACCTCTGGACGTCCGCCGTGGCCCCGGAAGCCGGGCGGGTGAACCTGAGGGCCGGCGGTCTGAAGCCGGCCGCGGCGTACCTGAACGGGGAGAAATCCGAGGAGTCTGTCTTGCTTGTGGCGGGCGCCAATCCGCTCTTGCTCCGCTACGATCAGCCGGGACGGGGGCACTTTGTGCTCGAACGAGCCGGCGCACCGGAGCCGGAAGAGCGAACGCCGCTGGCCATGACCTGGCACGACCGGCCCGGCGTCGTGCCCTTCGATGTCCGCACCGGCGTGACGCAACCGACGGGCTGGTACCGCTTCACGACCCCGCCCGGACTGCGGGCGATGGAGATGGTCTGCTACGGCGTGCCGCGGGCCTGGGCCGACGGTCAGCCCATGCAGACAGAGAAGCAAGCCTCGGGGGCGGGCGGACTCGCGCACTACCGTGTCGTGGCGGCCCAACCGGTCTTGGGCCTGGCACGGGTCGCCCTGCACATTGAGCAGCAACGCGGCTACTATGGTGGATCGGCACTCCCGGAACCGATCCAGCTCGAATGTGGTCCAGGGCAAATGGCGGTGGGCGATTGGTCCAAAGCCGGCGCTCTGGAATGCTATTCCGGCGGCGCCTGGTACCGCCGGACGGTGCCGTTGACGGCCGAGCAGGTCCGAGGTCGGGTTCTGCTCCACCTGGGCGATGTGGTGGCCACGGCCGAAGTCCGCGTCAACGGCCGTGTCGCCGGCGTCCGCGTCGCCCCGCCGTGGACGGTGGACATCAGCGCGTACGTCCACGCGGGCGAAGACCGAATAGAAATCCTTGTCTACAATACGCTCGCCAATCACTATCTGACGATCCCGACCCGCTATCGCGGCTCGCTCCGCTCCGGGCTGATCGGGCCCGTTCGGCTGGAACTGCGGCCTGTGGAGTGAGGTCTCTGGAATACTCGGAGCAGAAGCTCGCATGAACCGACGACATTTTCTTCAGACCGTAACGACACTGGCAGCCGCTTCCGCGCTGCCGGCTTCCTCCACATCCGGCGCCGCGAAAACGGCGCCTGCCGCCCAGCCACGCGGGATTCCCCGCTTTGGCGACGGGCGGGATTGGTTCTTCGAGCGGCGCTGGGGCCTCTTTCTGCACTGGGGCATCTACGCCATCCCCGGCTGGCACGAGCAGCACCAGTGGCGGGCCCGCGTGCCCCGGGCCGAGTACGTCAAGCTGGCCCGGCAGTGGAACCCGACGAAATTCGATCCTGAGGCCTGGCTGGACCTGGCAGAGGGGGTTGGGATGAAGTACGTTTGTATCACGACCAAGCACCATGACGGCTTCTGTCTGTGGGACACCAAGCAGACATCCTTCAACACGATGAATACGCCGTTTAAGCGGGACATCGTTGGGATGCTCGCCGAGGCGTGCCACAAGCGTCGTGTGCCGCTGTGTCTATATTACTCGATTGCGGACTGGAACCACCCGAACTACCCCAACCAGGGCCGCCATCACGAGTTGGCCCCACAGCCGCAGGATACGCCGGATTGGGGCACATACCTCGAGTTCCTCAAGGCCCAGGTCCGCGAGCTGTGCACCAACTACGGCGCGATTCACGGCTTCTGGTGGGACATGAACGTGCCCAAGCACCAGGATACTTCGATCAACGCCATGATCCGCAAGCTCCAGCCCAAGGCCGTCATCAACAATCGTGGCTTTGATGAGGGCGACTTCGGTACGCCGGAGCGGGATTACGAGAAGGACCCTGCCGTTGCCTTTGACCGGCCCACCGAAGCCTGCCAGGCGGTTGGGATGGAGAGCTGGGGCTACCGTAAGGACGAAGACTACTACGCGGAACGGCACCTGATCCGCAGCCTCGACGCTTATCTCGCCCGCGACGGCAACTACCTGCTCAATGTCGGCCCCAGGCCCGATGGCACGATCTCCGAGGAAGCCTCCGCCATCCTGCGCCGCATCGGCCAGTGGTACAGTGCGGTCAGGGAATCGTTGGAGGGTGTCCAACCCGCCTCGCATCTGACCTCGAGTCGCAACGTCATGCTGACCCGCCGGGGCCGGACGCTCTACGTGCACCTGAACAAAGACCCAATGGGCGATGGTGTGAAGCTCAAGCCCTTCAGCGTAGCCCCGCGGGGCGCCACGCTCCTAAACACTGGCAAACCCGTGGATTTCGTGGTCAACCTCACCCCCCCCGACCACCAGGAGCAGAAAGCGTACCTGCGGCTGATGCACCTGCCCGTGAATGAGTTGGCCAACACGGTACTGGTGGTGAAGCTGGAATTCGATCGTGACATGGAGCAACTCGTGCAACCGGGCGTGGGGCCCGACCGATTCACTGAATGGCAGAAGTAGAAGCAGGACGATTGAGGGCGAAACGATGAAACGTCTACACGTGGCATTCTCTATCTTCCTGACATGCACCCTGGGGACCGGCGCGCGCGCCGGTGAGATTCACGTTTCGTCTGCCGGCCGTGATGATGGCTCGCGTACGGCCGCCGCGCCGCTGCGGACGCTGGTGGCGGCCCAACAGGCGGCACGCAAACTCGTCGGGCGAGAGTCAGTGACGATCCTGCTCCATGCCGGCACGTACTATCTACCGGAGACCCTGGTCTTTACCTCGGCGGACTCCGGCACGAAAGTGGCACCGGTGACCTACGCGGCCGCGCCGGGCGAGCAGGTTGTCCTCAGCGGTGGCCGGCGGCTCGATCTCCAATGGGAGCCTTTCCGCGAGGGGATCATGAAAGCCAAGACACCTGATGACCTCGCGATCGACCAGCTCTTCGTCAACGGTCGACGCCAGCTCATGGCCCGCTATCCCAACTTCGACCCCAACGTGCGCCACTTCAACGGCTTCTCCGCCGATGCGTTCGGCCCGGAGCGGGCCGAACGCTGGGCCGACCCGCGCGGCGGCTTCATTCATGTCATGCATGTCCACGAGTGGGGCGACTTCCACTATCGAATCATCGGCAAGGACGCCCAGAACCGCGTGACCTACGAAGGCGGCTGGCAGAACAACCGCCGGATGGGGATGCACGCCCGATATCGCATGGTGGAGAACATCTTCGAGGAGCTGGATGCTCCCGGCGAATGGTTCCACGATACGAAGACCGGGACCCTCTACTTCTACCCGCCGCCGGGGACAGACCTCGCCACGGCGACCATCGAAGTGGTTCGCCTGCGTCACCTCGTCGAGTTCCGTGGCAGCGCGGATAAGCCGGTCCGCTTCCTCACGCTCCGGGGGCTGACCTTCCGGCACACGGCCCGCACCTTCATGGACAACAAGGAGCCGCTGCTTCGCAGTGACTGGACTACGTATCGCGGCGGCGCGATCCTCTTGGACGGCACAGAAGATTGCGTCTTGGAGGACTGCCTTCTCGATCAGCTTGGCGGCAACGCGGTCTTCGTCAACGACTACAACCGCCGCCTCACGATTCGGGGCTGCCACATCGTTCAGGCCGGGGCCAATGGCATCGCTTTTGTCGGGGACCCACAAGCGGTGCGCAACCCCCTGTTTGAGTACAGCCAGCGGCAAAGTCTCAAGGACATAGACCGGATGCCCGGGCCGAGGACCGACAACTATCCGGCCGATTGCCTCGTGGAGGATTGCCTCATCCATGAGACGGGTCGTGTCGAGAAGCAAACGGCGCCGGTGCAGATCTCCATGTCGATGAGCATCACGGTCCGCCACTGCTCGATCTACGATGTGCCGCGCGCCGGCATCAATATCGGCGACGGCTGCTGGGGCGGTCACGTGATCGAGTTCTGTGACATCTTCGACACCGTCAAGGAAACGGGCGACCACGGCTCCTTCAATTCCTGGGGTCGGGACCGCTACTGGGGCCTGAAAGACGTTGATCTGAACACCATCACCCTGGGTGAGAACAAGTCCCTGCCCCTGCTCGATGTCATCAAGCCGATTGTCCTTCGCAGCAATCGCTGGCGTTGCGATCACGGCTGGGATATCGATCTGGATGACGGTTCCTCGAACTTCGAGATCCGCAATAACCTGTGTCTCAACGGCGGGATCAAGCTGCGGGAGGGCTTCTACCGCGTTTGCGAGAACAATATCATGGCGAACAGCTCGTTCCATCCGCACGTGTGGTACGGCCACAGCCAGGATGTCTTTCGTCGCAATATCGTCTTTGGTCCGTACCGGCCCATTCGCGTGAACACACCCTGGGGTAAGGAATGCGATTTCAACCTCCTCCACAAGCCGGGACAGGCTCAGGCGACGCCCGCGAGAGGCCTGGGAAAGCAGAGCGGGTTGGACGCCAGTTCCATTGAGGCCGATGCCATGTTCATCGACCCCGCCCGCGGAGACTACCGTGTGCAGGAAGGCTCCCCCGCGCTGAAGCTGGGCTTCCGGAACTTCCCGATGGACCAGTTTGGCGTGCAGAGGCCCGCGCTCAAGGCCAGAGCCAAGACGCCGAGGCTTCCGGAGGCTACGACAAATGTCGCGCTTGTCTCAATGCCACCGCGGCAGATCAAGTGGAAGGGTGCGACCCTTCGCAATCTCGTCGGTGAGGAGTATTCGGCCCTTGGGGTGGCGCGCGACGCTGGGGGAGTGGTGGTGGCGGAAGTGCCTCCGGAATCGGAAGCAGCCCACGAGGGTCTTCGTGCCCATGATCTCATCCAAGCGATTGAGGGTAAGCCCGTCCGGAATGTGGACGAGTTTCTCAGTCAACTCCGCGAGGCCTCGCCCGTCCGCAACGCGAGGTTCGATGTGATCCGCCATCAGCGCAGAGAATCCCTGAAGATGAGAAGAGGAGCCTTGCCGTGATGCCGTGGGTTGGCCAAGTGAGCGCGATAGCCATCGTTCTGTTCTGTGGTGTTTCAACACCGGCCCCAATGCCTGAGAACGGGCTGCCGCAGACGCTCTGGAGCAACGTTCCGGACTACACGATGATGTGGTGGATGCACGGTCTGCGCGACGAGCGCAAGGTGTTTGCCATTCAGACCAGCCGATATGCGTTGGCCTTCGATGTGCCGGCGTTTCGACTGACGCACCTCATGACATTGCAGAATCCGCCCTCGGAGGCACAGGCTCTGACGTTGCAGAACGAGTCCATCTTCGGTCCATCCAACGCCTCATTAGTGTGTTCGCTGAGTGCAGGTGGAAGTGTCTATCAGGCGACGGGAGCCAGCAAGGACTTCACGGATTCGCACCTGATCGAAAGTGGCAAGTTATTTCAGCGTCGCACCGTCAATAAGATCGCCTGGACCGAGGGCGCGCCGGTCGGGGAAAGCTCCCTCGAAATCGCCGCCTGGCCCGACCGGCTGACGCTGTGGTTGCGAGTCACGCCGCAGAGGGCAATCGCGCAGGGCGAGTTGGCCATGGTGCTGGAGGCCACCGATGAGTTCACGGTGGTGGCTGAACCGAGCGACGTGAAACGTGATCGAATCGAAGGCAGGTCTCGCTGGATAGCCCGGCTGGTCATCGGGAACTGGCCCGCCGGCCAGGAGAGGACTCTGGCCCTGATTCTGTCGCCCGAGGCTTCATCCGAAAACGAGACGCCCACGATCAGGGCCGAGCAGATGGCTCCGGCGCGGGCCCCGCTGGATGTGACATACGACAATGTCCTGGGTTGGTTCCGCGTGGATCTGCGCAATGACGCCAGTCGGGGCGAGTACGCCGAATCCGGCAACGATCGGATCGAGCGGGTGGCGCTGACCATCTCCAATCCCGCGGCGACGGCCCGCACGGTCCGCCTGTGCTTTGCGAAGGGATTGCCGCGCAATGACGGCGTGTTCGGCATCACCGGTCTCTCGGCCATGCTCCGCGACATAGCCGGGAATCCGACAGGCATTCCGATCCAACTGTCGAAGAACTGGCACACCAACCCTGGCCTGTACCGCGGGCCCTGGTACCGCGGTCTGACGATGTTCACGATCCCGGCCGGGCGGACGGTACAACTCGAATACACCAGCGTCAATGCCCTCTGGGGCGGCGTGCCCGCCGCCTCCCACGCCCAGCTTTGCCTGGTAGGTTGGGGCAGCAATCAGTTGTGGGAGGAATCGGCCCTTGGGGCCTGGGGCGAGACGATCTGCTACGAGCCCGACCAGGGCCAGGTGGGCGGCGCCGTTCTCGACACCCGGCCGTTGCTGGTCTGGTCCTTCGGCAAGGAACCGCAAAAGAAGTGGGGGTGGACCGCCAACGTGGGCGGGGCCGATTTTCTCGTCTACTATGACGCCCAGGGGCGCAAACAGTGGAACTCCCGCATGAAGACCCTGCACCAGCGCCAGGGTCCCGTGCTGACGGAGGTGACCTACGCCGGGCAGAGCCACGATGGCCATATCGACCTGCAGTATACGGTGAGCCTTTATCGCACCGACGACCTCACCCGCGGCGTGTACCATTTCCGCTACGATGTTCGCCAGCCGACCACGTTCCGTCGGTTCGTTCTCTTCCAGTGCGGCGGCGATGACTACAGCTACACCGGGGAAAGGAAGTTCGCCTTTGGAAATGAGCATGGCCTCGTCCGTGAATGGGATACGCAGTGGGGCGGCAACCGGTACAAGACGGAACCCTTCGAAGCAATCGGTCGCCTCCCGTGGTTCTCGATGCATGAGGCGGTTTCGCGGGCGCAGGGTAGCGAGGCGTGGGCCGATCGCGGTCTGGTCATCCGCCAATGGGCGGCCCGACTGGGGGGCCAAGCGGCTACACCCTGGGCCGCCGAACGTGGCGCGAAGGTCCGCGGCGCGGACACGTCCTTGATCGACATCCTCCCGCCGCCTGCCGTGCAGGAGCTTCGGCCCGGAGACTTCGTCGAGGCCACCATCGAGCACGTGATTGTCCCGCAGTTCGCCGCTGACTATTATGGACCCAATCAAGGCCTACGGGCGGCCCTGCAACAGAACCAGAACACTTGGAGGATGGTCTTCCGTGAGGCTTTGGGGGACGATCTGGAAATCGAGATATCGAAGGGCAGGCTCTTGCGCCAACGTCCCACGCTGATCCAGGCCGTGGAGAATCAGGCCGAGTTCACAATCGCGGGCGGGCTTGGGTTTGTTCCGGTGACTATCGCCGGCCTGATCGACTACCGGGAGCCGATCCTGGAAGTCCGCGAGGGCGACACATGGAAGATCGTAGACCAGACGGTTCACGGAAAGGACTTCTGGCAATGTGATGTGGACCGCCAGACGCGAACTTATCAGATCACGTATTCCGTCACCTCTGACACGCCTGGTGACAAGCGCGTGCCACGGCGCTATCGTTTTTGCTGCGGCAGCGGTGGAACCGAATCCACGAGCAGACAGCGGAATCCGGACCGTCCTTCTTCTGAGGTGCTGCGATGACCAAATCCCCTATCCCGCTTCGTGTTTCGCGGATCGCTTCTCTGTCCACGGCGAGGCAGGCCGCGCCGGCGGAGGAGACGAAGTCGGTTCCGCAGGCACCGAGATCGGCTGGTCGCGCGGCGAGCCCCCGGCGCGGCCGCAATGATGCCCGGACCGGCGATGTGCCCATGGCCGAGTACGACAATCTCTACAAGACTTTCAACCCTGATCTGCCCTGATACAGAGGTACCATCGCTCTATGGCTGGAGAACCTAGTACTACAACGCTATAAGCGTCTCCAGTGACATTTGGTTATGTTTTTCAATTTGATGCCAATCGCATGTAAGCGAGCAATCGTGCGACGCCGAT
>JALORE010000091.1 GCA_025459125.1 Planctomycetota bacterium
CAGACCTTCTGTGTCTCGAGAGCGTCGCGGAAAGTCGGGGGGGCGGACTGGCCCTTTGCCGCGGCCTCCAGGAAGTCGGCCACCTGGTGCACGAAAGTGTGCTCGTAGCCGATCTGCAAACCCGGCACCCACCACTTGCCCATGTACGGCATGTCGCCGTCGGTGACGTGGATCGACCGCCAGCCGCGCACCAGGGATTCATCCCGGTGATCGAAATAGCTGAGCCGGTGCAGGTCGTGCAGGTCCCAGCCGATGGAGGCGTGTTCGCCGTTGATCTCGAACGTGTAGAGGGCCTTGTGGCCGCGCGCGTAGCGGGTGGACTCGAAGAGGCCCAACGAGCCATTCTTGAACCGGCACAGAAAGGCGCAGGCGTCGTCGATGCCGACGGGCTCGACCTTGCCCGAGTCCACATTCATCCGCTCTTTCACGAAGGTTTCGGTCATGGCACAAACGGAGGTGATGGCGCCGTTGTGCCACAGGGCCGTGTCGATGCAGTGGGCCAGCAGGTCGCCGGTCACGCCGGAGCCGGCCGCCTTGACATCGAGCCGCCAGGTGCCCATGCCGCCCTGCGGCACCTTCGCCGAGATCGTCCAGTCCTGGAGGAAATTCGCCCGGTAATGGAAGATTCGCCCCAACCGGCCCTCGTCGATCAGTTTCTTGGCCAGCGTCACGGCCGGCACGCGCCGATAGTTGAAGGACACCAGGTTCGTGACGCCCGCCTTCTCCACGGCCTTGACCATCGGCTCCGCCTCCTTGCCGGTGCGGGCCAGTGGCTTCTCACAGATGATCATCTTGCCCGCCTGGGCGGCGGCGATGGCGATCTCGGCGTGGTAGTTGTTCGGTACACAGATGTCCACGACGTCGATCTTCTTGTCGTCGATCACCTGGCGCCAATCGGTCGTGTGGGACTGGAAACCCCAGCGGGCGGCAAAGGCTTTCGCTTCCTTTTCCTCCAGGCCGCAGATGGTCTTGAGGACGGGCTCATACGGTACGTCGAAGAAATTGGTCACCTTGCGGTAGGCATTGGCGTGGGTACGGCCCATGAAGCCGTAGCCGATAATGCCGACATTCAGTTGTTTGGTCATGGCAATCTTCCTTATTCCAGGTCTTCCGGGTAGGGTAGGGTGGCCTGTGCCCACCGACTCCCGTCGCCACGAAGATGATGATGGGCACAGCCCACCCTAGGCGTTCCAGCCGTGGGCGGCACGGACTTTGAGCATCACATTGAGGATTTCGTTCCAGGTCTGCTGCGTTTCCAGCATGGCGTTGGGGAACATGCAGCCGTCCCAGCAGATGTGCTTCATGCCGCGGGCCTGGGCGCCTTTGAGCCAGTAGCCGCTGCAGCGGACGATGTCGAGCTTGCCGTTGGGGTCGTTCGCCGGGCAGTGCTTGCCGGTCTTGTCGTGCGAGCCGGCGCCGTGGACCTGGCCGTCGTTCTGGGCAACGTGGAAGTCGATCGTCCAGGGCCGCAGCTTGTCGACCATCGTCTCGTAGGCGGCATAGAACTCGTCTTCGGAATAACCAGGCTTCAGCAGCGCGACTTCGGGCTCGTTGTAGCCCATCAGGTACAGGTACGTGTGGGCCATGTCCGCCTGGAAACCCAGGGCCTCGGGCATGTCAACCTCTTCGAGCAGATCGAGCATGGCTTTCCAACTGTGCATGCCGGCCCAGCAGATCTCGCCTTCCGCCGCCAGGCGTTCGCCATAATCGGCGGCGATCTTGGCCGCCTCGCGGAAGGTCTCGGCGACGCGCTTGGTGTTGACCTTCGGGTCCTTGCGCCACTCCGCGACGCCGAACTCCGCGGAATCGATCCGGATAACGCCGTACTTCCGCACGCCATGCTTGTTGAAGACGCCCGCGATGCGGCACGCCATCTTGACGGCCTCGAGGAACTTCTTGCGGGCCGCGGTGTCCCGCATGGCCGAATCGCCGACTGTGCCCGGCCAGACCGGGGCGACCAGCGAGCCGACGTTGAAGCCGTACCCCTGGATCAGGTCCGCGATCTTCTTGAGTTGGGCGTCGCTGGCCTTCGGGTCGGTGTGCGGCAGGAACAGGAAGTAGTCGATGCCGTCGAACTTCCGGCCGTTCACCTCGGCGCCGGCGGTCAGCTCGAGCATCCGTTCGAGACTGATCGGCGGCTCCTGGCCCGGTCCATTTCCCTTGCCCACCAGCCCGGGCCACATGGCATTGTGCAGTTTGGGAAGGGTATATGCACTTGTCTTGGATCGCTTCATTGTCAGACCTCCTTGAAGTCCACCGTTTCAAGTTTGAAATGAGGAGTTGTCTGTTCTGACCCTTTACGGCTTCCCACTTCAAACCTCACACTTTCCGTGCGTTGTCACGCAGCCGCTTCCCATCCTTTCTTGATGGTTTGATAGCCGAACTGGTAGCACTCCTCGGGGCTGGTCGAGACATCGCGCCAGATGCAGGTCGTCGCCGCCAGTTCCGGCATGCTCCGCCCGAAGGCCTCGATCGTCAGCCACCGGTCGTACCCGCCGGACCGCAGGGCCTTGAAGATCTTCCCGAACGGCACATGGCCTTTGCCGGGCGTGCCGCGGTCGTTCTCGGAGATGTGCACGTGCCGGATCATCTTCACAGCCTTCTTGATGCATCCGACGGGGTCCTTCTCCTCGACGTTGGCGTGGAAGGAATCGTACATCACACCGAAGTTCGGATGGTTGACCCGCTGGGCATGGTCGACACCGTCGGCGATCGTATTGAGGAAATAGCACTCGAACCGGTTCAGGCACTCGATGGCCAGCACGACACCCGCCTTCTGAGCATAGTCGGCGATCGTGCGATGCACCTCCGCGGCCCGCGTCTTCTCTTCTGCGGTGGGCCCGGTTCCGCTGAAGAACTTGCCGCCCAGAGGCTGATAGTACGGCCCGCACAGGACCTCCGACCCGAGCGCGGCGTTGCAGTCGATCACCCATTTGAGGTACTCGACCGCCCCGGCGCGGCTCTTGGGATCGGCGCTGATGGGGTTGTGCTCGGCGTCCGGCATAACGGTGCAGGTCGTGCACGCCAGGCCGTTGTCCTTGAGCGCCTTGCCGACTTTCTGGTAGTGCTTCACGTCCCCCAGGAACAGGGGCACTTCGACACCGTCATACCCCGTGGCCTTGAGCTTCTTGAGCATCCCGAAGTGGTCCTCCGTGACAAACGGCGTCCAGAGCAACATGTTGAATCCGATTTTCATACGGGTCCCCGACAACTAAGGAGTGAATGGGTAGACAGACGGGAGGATAGATGCATAAACGCATATACGAGTGGATGCATCGTTGCACACATGCGTAGCCACCACACGAACGACCTGCGATTCCCGGCGACCCTCATGGTCCCCGGCGTTGCCCCTTCTACCGCCCCCCACCTATCGTGTCAACGTTATTTTCGGCCGGTCGCAGGCCTGGGCCGCACCGCGCTGTCAACCGCCGCTGGTCCGTCGTCGGGTGGGGCCAAACGGATGTGCGTGGGCCGGTCGCGGTCACAGGTCAGGCGGTTGTCTTGGTGTTGGAGCTCGACGACCTGGATCGAGCTGCGGCGCTGCTCCGTATCGGTTTTCGGAGCGCCGGGACGACGGCCTGGATGGGTGAAATAGAACAGAAAGGCCCGGTCGTTGGAGACCACCACGTCGGCATGGCCGCCGTGGACTTGATCGTCTGGGCCGGTTCCGGGAGTGACGAGCAGAGCCTCGGGCTGCTTTATCCAGTTGCGGGCGTCGTCGGAGCGGTAGACCGCCAGGCCCTTCTCCCATTGATCCACGATCAGCCAGTAGGAACCGTGCCACTGGAAAGCCTTGGGACCTTCGCCCTTCTCATCGATCGCCTGGCCGCGGTCGGTCCAGGTCTTCAGGTCGGGACTCTCGGCCAGGAAGATCGTCTTGCCGGCCTTCTCGTCGTTGTACCACATCCGCCAGGTCCCGTCGGGCATCCGCAGGACCGAGGGGTCCAGCACGCGATCGGAGGCGAAAGGAAGCTGGCCCTCGTTCTTCCATTTCACCAGATCCGCGCTGGTCAAATGCACGATCCGGCGCTCGCCCGACCAGTCGTTGTGGATGCCGGGGACAAAGGTGAGGAACATGTGATATATGCCCTCGTCGAAGACGATGTCGGGCGCCCAATGCGTGTCGTTTGCGTCACCCACCGGCAGGTTGGCTGTCCCGCGATACTTCCAGGTTACACTGTTGTCGGCGCAGATGGCGATGCCGATGCGGGTGCCGTGGACCCAGGACACCCCGGGCAAACCCGGCGCATCCGCACGGCGGTTCGTGTAGAACATCCACCAGCGTTTTGCCGCGCGGTTCCACACCAGGACCGGGTCCGCCGCCCCATCGTAGACCGGATCGCGATACAGCGGTTTCGGCGCCACCGGTCCGGCCTTCTGCGCCGCATCGGCGCCCAGGCCGGTCAACAACACCAACAACACTCCGGCAGCCAGTTTCGCAGGTAGTTTGACCAAGGAACCGGCCGAGACACAAACCTGTCGATGCTTCATTGCGCTCATAGGTAGTCCCCACGCATGTGATCCGCCGGGGTCCCTGGCCCCGGTCACGTCTCTTCTCTATCGCCCCCCGCAGAGCCTGTCAACACGTTCTCGCCGCTCTGCCACGATGCGGCACACGACGCGAAGCGCGGCAAGGCGGTTGACGGTAATCCCGTCGGGGAACATACTGGCATCCATGATGAAGACAAGTGTCATTCTGATGGTTCTCCTGGCCTCGGCAGCCGGGGTGCAGGCGGAGTCACGCGCCGCCGGGACCGCCGTCATAGAGGTCGTGGGAGCCGAACGGAAGGACTCTCTGGACCGTCCCTGGGAGCCGTGCCCCTATCCGCCGAGTGAGACGATCGCCGGCATCGAGTTTGAGGTCTCGACCCGCCGGACGGAGGCGCCGGGCAGCGATATCTGGCCGATCACCTGGGCGGACGACAACCACCAGTACGCCGCATTCGGTGATGGGGCCGGATTCGGCGTCGCCAATGCCAAGGCCCAGCAGGGAAAGGACCGCGCGTCGCTGGGTGTCACCAGGATCGAGGGCAGTTTCGACAACTACCGGGGTGCGAACGCGTGGGGTGGGTTCCGGGCTGAGAACCCCGCGCAGTTCACCGGCAAGGGCACCGGGCTTCTCTGTATCGGCGGTGTCCTCTACATGATGGTGGCCGGCCCGGGCTCGTTGTGTGTGCCCCAGACTCGGGTGGCTGTATCGTACGATCACGCGCGCTCCTGGCGCCTGTCCGACTGGAAATGGACCATGCAGGACCGGCTCTGTGCCGGGACCTTCCTCAACTTCGGCAAGGACTATCAAGGCGCGCGCGACGAATACGTCTATGTATATTTCACACGGATCGCGGAGCCACCCGACCGGCCGCGCAACTGGATCCATGAGGTCCCGGGACGGGTCGATTTGGCACGCGTGCCGCGGGAACGCGTGCTCGCGCAGAAAGCCTATGAGTGGTTTGCCGGGTGGGACGAAACGGGCCGTCCGCGCTGGACCGGCGATCTGAAGGCGCGCACCCACGTCTTCGAGGACCGCAACGGCATCAAGGTGGTCAGCGTGAGCTGCCACCCCACGCTGCGGCGGTACCTGCTCCTGTACAATCCGAAAGACAACCGCGGGCACTTCGCCTTGTTCGAATCGCCGGAGCCCTGGGGCCCTTGGCGGGCGGTGGCCTACCTCCGCGATCACCCGCCCTTCCGGCCGCCCGAGGAGAACCGGCGCATCAGCATCTTTCACTTTGCCCCCAAATGGTGGCGTGGGGACGGCCTGGAGTTCACGCTGATCTTCAACCCCGGCGACGACGCCTGGAACACGATGCACGGCCGGCTGCTGCCGCGCTGAACGAGTGGTGTTCTGCGTCCGCCCAGGCAAGGCCAACGCAAGGTTAGTCGGTACCCCGGGTGGCATTGTGAAGCGCAGCTTGGCGATGGCGGCTTTCCTGTGCACAGGACCATCGCCAAGGCCTTCGGCCGTGACGATGCTACCCACGTAGAGTACCTGGCAGGGTGCGTATCACGCACCGGCTTCATCGAGTCTTGGTTCGCAAAGGCTGAATATGCGATGACTCTCGGCCTGGCCTTTGGACTTGACCGGCACAGGCCGTTGCGTTAGTGTGCTGGCCGTCCAAGGTATGGGGCCCGTGAGTTGGCCTGCGGAGCCACCGGGCACGTGGGGCCTGCAAAGCGGCGCCGAAGGGAAACACCTGTTGGAGAACTGCGCCGCCATGAAGGCCTTCGTGCAAATGCTCAGGTACATCTGGCCCCAGTGGCCCCGGATCATCGTCGTGGTGCTCAGCGCCATGGCCATCGCGGCCATGCTCTCCCTGAGCTTCGTGACGATCATCCCGCTGCTGAAGGTCATGATCGGGTCGGAAGGCCTGCACGGCTGGGTGGACCGTAAGGTCTGCGAGCATTACTACGGACTGGAATTCACGGACCGGCCGGACCTGATGGTGAGCCGCGTTGCGAAGGACAGTCTGGCCGAAGAAGTCGGCATCCAAGCCGGCGATTATGTCGTCGATGTCAGCGATCTGCGCCGCCAGGACCCCAACACCTCCTACCTGCGACTGTTGCAGGAATTGGCGGGCACACAGCAGGAAATCGTTAACGTCGCCCTGAAACGGCCGCCGGGGGGCTCCTCTGAGTCCCTGACGGTGCCGATGCAGCTCCTGACCGTAGCCATGCGCACGCCGAACGATCCCGAGTATGCCCAGCGTCTCGAGGGCAACTCATTCCAGCAGTTTCGCCGGCAGGTGGGGGTGAGGGCCGCTCGGGGCGGGGAATGGCTGGCCTCCCTGCTGCCTCGCGCGCAGACCGCCGAGAACAAGGTCAAAGCAGTGTTCTTGATCGTGCTGGCGATCGGCGTGACCACGGTCATCCGCTGCATCGCGAAGTACTTCCAGGACTATCTCGGCCAGAAAATCGTGGAGGTCGGCGCCAATCATCTGCGGGAGGATGTTTTCGAGCGGCTGACGCGGATGCCCGTGAGCGTCTTCGCCAATGAAAAACCGAGCGACCTGATCAGCCGCATTGTGAGCGACACGGTCACGATGGGCGCGGCCCTGCGCGTGCTCCTGGGCAAGGCGCTGCGCGAGCCCATGAATGCCCTCTTCATGCTCGGCGTGGCTTTGTACATCAACTGGCACCTGACGCTGGTCTTCCTGGCCAGCGGGCCCCTCGTGGTCGCCCTCTTCGGGACGTTCGGGTCCAAGATGCGAAAAGCGACCCGGCGGTCCCTGGTCGCCCGGGCCCAGATGCTGGCCAAGCTGCAAGAAGCGGTGGCCGGACTGCGGGTCATCAAGATCTACAACCAGGAGCAGCACGAGCAACGAGCGTTCAAGGAGATCAACAACCGGCTCCTTCACCAATTGCTGAACATGTCGAAAGTCGATGCGGTGACCCAGCCGGTGCTGGAGGTCCTGGGGATGTTCGCGGGCTGTGCGGCCCTGGTGGTCGGAATGGGTTGGGTGGCGCGCGAGCACTTGGACGGCGCCGAGTTCCTGGCCCTGCTGATCCTCATGGGGGCGGCCGCCGAGGCGGTGCGCAAAGCGAGCGACATCTGGACCAAGATTCAGCAGTCCAACGCGGCCGCGGAGCGGGTGTTCGCCATCTTGCAGCAGCCGGTGGAATATGAGAAACCCGGCGCTGTGGTTTTGCCGCCGGTGAGAAGGAGCATCGAATTCCAGGATGTGGTGTTCTCCTATCCCGGCGCCCAGCGGCCCGCGCTCAACGGCGTCAACCTCGTCGTCACGGCCGGCCAGAATGTGGCCATCGTCGGCCCCAACGGCTCGGGCAAGACCACCCTGGCCAGTCTGCTGCCCCGGTTCCACGATCCTGACACCGGCCGGGTCCTGATCGATGGGCAGGATATCCGCGAGGTAAGTCTGCAGAGCCTCCGCAGCCAGATTGGCATGGTTACGCAGCAGGTCATCAGCTTCAATGAGACGGTCGCCGCCAACATCGGCTATGGGCGTCCGGGTGCCACCCACGACGAGATCGTCGCCGCCGCCCAGCGGGCTTATGCCCACGAGTTCATCACCCGGCTGCCCAAGGGCTACGAGACGATGATCGGGGAACAGGGGGTCGGCCTCAGCGGCGGGCAACTGCAACGGATTGTCATCGCCCGCGCCATCGTGAAGAACCCGGCCATCCTCATTTTTGATGAGGCGACCAGCCAGATCGACGCCGACAGCGAGGCCAGGATCCACGAGGCCATCGAGGAAATCATGCAGGGCCGCACGACCTTCATCATCGCGCATCGCTTCAGCACCGTCATTGCGGCCGATGTGATCGTCGTAATGCACGAAGGCCGGATCATCGCCCGGGGCCAGCACGAGGAGTTGATGCGGACCTGCCCCGTCTACCAGGCCCTCTACGAGACGCAACTGATCAAGCCCTGAGCTCCGACGCCCCATTTCGAAACGCAGCCGTGGCGCGCGTGGGGAAGAACCGCAGCCCGCGAAATGAACTCTGTGCCCAGCGACCTCCTAATGAGCCTTGACAAACGAGTGTTGAGCTCAGACGGTGTCCGAGACCGGTTTCTTTGCAGGCGCAGGCGATGCCCTACCGCACACGAGAGAAACGGGCACACGACCTTTTCACCCGCTACGACGGGAATCCGATCCTCCAGCCCGAAGACTGGCCCTATCCGGCCAACGCCGTCTTCAACCCGGCGGCCGCCAAGGTCGATGGGCAGACGCTTCTGCTGGCACGCGTCGAAGACATGCGCGGCTTCTCCCGCCTGATCGTGGCACGCAGCCCGAACGGGTTCACCGACTGGCAGGTCGATTCCGATCCGACCCTGACTGCCGATCCCAATTCCCAGGAGGAACGCTGGGTTCTCGAGGACCCACGGATCGTCTACCTGGAGGAGCAGAAGCAGTACGCCGTCACCTATGTTTCCTTCCGCGAAGGCGGGCCCCTGGTCTCGCTGGCCATCACGAAGAACGTTCATACCTTCGCCCGGTTCGGCGCGATGCTCCCGGCGGAGGACAAGGACGCCTGCCTGTTCCCTCGCCGGTTCGAGGGCCGGTTCGCCCTGATTCATCGCCCGATCGTGCGCGGCGAGGCTCATATTGGGCTGAGTCTGTCGCCCGACTTGAAGCATTGGGGCGATCATCAATTGCTCATCCACACGCGCCATGCCTATTGGGATTCGCACCGGGTCGGCCTGGCCTGTCAGCCGACCGAGACGCCGGCCGGCTGGCTGGTCTTCTACCATGGTGTGCGGATGACAACCGCCAACCAGATCTACCGCCTGGGTCTCGTGCTGCTCGACCTGCACAATCCCTGGAAGATGCTCCGCCGCAGCGCGGAGTGGATCCTCGGACCGCAAACTTATTGCGAGAGAGTGGGCGACGCGAGCGATGTCGTCTTCCCCACCGGCGCCGTCGTCGACGAGGCTAAAGACGAGCTGCACCTGTACTACGGTGCGGCCGATTCCACCGTCGCCGTGGCTACGGCCCGGCTCAGCGAGGTCATCGACTACATCCTCGCCAGCCCCGAACTGCATCACTGACCCGCGCGGCAGCACGGCCGATTCACAGGCCTTCTCCATCCACCACTTCGGCGCGGGCGGCGCTCGGCAGTCAGGCCACGTCCCGTCCCAGGGAATCGCGTCGGATCTCGAACCACTGTTCCGTGGAAAGGTCGATGTCGAGGGCCTCCACCGCCCGGCGGATGCGCTCCGGGTCGCCACTGCCCAGCACCGGTACGAACTTGGCGGGGTGCCGGAGAATCCAGGCGATCGCGACCTGCTCGAGCGAGGCTCCACCGACGTCGCGGCCCACTTTCGCGAGCGTCTCCCGCAGGCGCGTGGTGCGTCCGGAATCGTCGCGGAACAGCCGGCCGCCCCCCAGAGGCGACCATGCCATCGGACGAATCTCCAGTCTCTGGCACAGGTCGAGGCTGCCGTCGTCGTGGGCTTGGAGGTTCAGCACCGAGTACTCGATCTGGTTCGTGACGAGG
Organism: Planctomycetota bacterium; assembly: GCA_025459125.1. GTDB lineage: Bacteria > Planctomycetota > Phycisphaerae > Sedimentisphaerales > Anaerobacaceae > PLanc-01. The sequence goes on from JALORE010000091.1 coordinate 9,958, forward strand.
GGCACATCGAGCCGCGCGGCGAGCAGTTCAAACTGCGCGGGCAGGAAATTGGAGACGCCGAACGAGTGCACCTTCCCCGCCTGCCGCAGCCGGACGAAGGCCTCGTTGACTTCCCGCGGGTCCATCAGGGGATCGGGCCGATGGATCAACAGCAGATCGACGTAATCGGTGCGCAGGCAGCGCAGCGAATTCTCCACAGAAGCGACGATGTGCGCGCAACTCGTGTCATAGGACTTGATCCGGTGGCCGGGTCGCCGTGCGGAGACCAGCTTGATGCCGCACTTGGTTACCAATTGTATCGTCGAGCGGTCGATTCCGGATGCCGCCAGCGCCGCCCCGAAACAATCCTCGCACGTGTAATCCCCATAGATATCCGCGTGATCGAACGTGGTGATCCCGTGCTCCAGGCAAAACCGGATGAGATCGGCGATCTGGCGCTCGCTCTTGTTCCATTCGGCCAGACGCCACAGACCATGAACGATCCGCGATACGTCGGGACCATGTTTCGACAGCGATATCCGAGGAACCATCCGACCGTACTCCCAAAAGCCTGCTATCGAACCTGGAGGATCGCTCGCGCGACCAACTCCGCGCCATCGTACCGAAGATTCGCTCTTGGCACAATTGGTCTCCCGCCGTCTGGCACACCAATCTACACAAACGTTTCCAACCATTCAAAAACATCCGTTTTCCCCTGGTTTCCCCAATCTGACATCGAGAGCCACCATAAAAAAAGCCAGATTCCAAAAAGAATCTGGCTTCGGAGGAGGGTGATGAAAAGCTATTTGTCTACTTTCGGAGGGGCTCTACCGGCCCTCAACCCGTTTGCGTCTGTATCTTAGATCGTATGATGCCGCGCAAAATCTTTAATGAAAAACCCGCAACACGGGAAGATTTATCCTTTTCCCGCCTGAATTCAAGAGTAAAATTATCGAATCGCCAGAGTTTTTGGCCCATCTGCCCCAGAATGGTCGTATTTTCGACCTTCAACTGGATTATTTTACGGAGAAATCGGCGGCTTTATTGTGCTGTCGTAACTGGAATGCTGTTAGTTCTCGGGGAGTGAGTGAAGATGAATGGCCGCATCACCATCGCGGACCTGCGGACGGCCAAGCAGCAGCAGCGTCCCATCGTTGCGGTAAGCTGCTATGACTATACCACGGCGTCCTTGGTGTCCGAAGCCCAAGTCGATATGATTCTCGTGGGCGATTCGGCTGCCCAGTTGGTGCTCGGTTTTGACTCTACGCTGCCCGCGACCATGGACTTTATGGTGGCGATCACTGCCGCGGTTTGCCGGGGTGCCCCAAATGTCTATCTGGTGGCCGATATGCCTTTTCTATCTTATCACACCAGTATCGCAGACGCGATCCGCAACGGCGGGCGTTTTCTCGCGGAGGCCGGCGCCCAGATGGTCAAAATCGAGGCCACGGCCGCTTATGTCGAGACGGTCGGTGCCGTCAGCAACGCCGGCATTCCCGTGATGGCGCATATCGGCCTATTGCCCCAGCGCATTGCGGAGAAGGGCCGGTTCCGTGCGGAGGCCACCACCGCGGAAGCCGGCGTCGCGCTCATCGACTTGGCCGAGCGGATGGTGAACGCCGGCGCCGGCGCACTGCTGATCGAAGGCACCGCGGCGGAAGTAGCCCAGAGAATCACCGAGCGCACCGAGGTGCCGGTCATCAGTTGCGGCTCCGGGGCGAGCTGTGACGGGCAGATCCTCATCGCTCCGGACATCCTGGGGCTCTCGGCCGGGCATCCGCCCAAGTTCGCCCGGGATTTCGGGAATCTGCGTGCCCCCACGATCCAGGCGTTCCAAGCCTACGCCGAGCACGTGCGGGCCGGGCAGTTTCCCGATGCGGAGCACAGCTACCACATGAAACCGGGCGAGTTGCAGAGGCTGGAGGGTCTGCTGCACCGCAGCGAACCCGCGTGAGGTCCGTACCGCACCAGCGGGCGCATCAACCTCTTCCACGCTCGGGGATCGGCAGACCCAATTCGGCCAGAACTTTCTTCATGTCCTCCCAGACGTAGCGCCGGTTCTGCTCACTGTAGTTGCGCAGCAGGTAGGCCGGATGGAAGGTGGCCATGAGCTTGATCGACGGCCGGCCGATACCTGTGCAGTACTCGTGGAATTGGCCCCGCAACTGGCCGATCGGCTTGACGGTGTTCAGCAGGGTCTTCGCGGCATGGCCCCCGAGGGCCACGATGATGTCGGGGTTGATGGTCTCGATTTGTTTCTGCAAATAGGGCAGGCAGTTGATGATCTCTTCGGGTCGGGGCTCGCGGTTCTCCGGCGGCCGGCATTTCAGGATGTTGCCGATGAAGACCTCATCACGGCGGAGGCCGCAGGCGGCGATGATCTTGTCCAGGAGCTGGCCCGCCCGGCCGACGAACGGCCGACCCTGGGTATCTTCGTCGGCCCCCGGCGCCTCGCCGATGAACATGATACGGGCCCGGGGATGCCCCTCGCCCGGCACGGAGTGCTTCCGCATGGATCCCAACTGGCACTTGCGGCACTGATCCACTTCCGCCGCGATGGCCTGCAACTCCCGAACGGCTTCTGCCTCCGACTCTGGACTGTGGGCGAGGGTCGGAGCCGGGGGTGATGCAATCATGGACTGCGAATCGGAGGCCCGGGCTGGTGACGGTGCAGGCACGGCCACGGGTGAAGCCGCGTCGGCCGGTGCGGAGTCCGTCCGCGCCTCGGCCTTGCCTCGGACAGCGAAACCGGCGAAGAAACCTTCCATCTCCAGGTGTTGGCGAACAGCCTTATTCACATCCACGTCGGGCATGTTCTTCATTCTACGCGTCGTCCACGTTGCCCGCAAGACCGGGTGATAGCGAAGCAGGGCCATCGCGAGCTGTGCCACCCGGGACCCCTTGCGGCTCTGCACGTGCCGCAATAGAAAAGGGGCTCCCCGTTGCCGGGAGCCCCTGCGCTTAGACATGAGACGACGATCTCTCAGCCTTCGATGATCTTGTAGGCTTCGTCCTTGTAGGCATCCATGATGTACGGGATGCCGGATACCTGGGCGGCCTCGGGGGTCAACGCCATCAGGTCCTCGCGGCTGATCGTGGAGACCCGGAAGTTACGGCTGCCGGCCATCATCTGCTGCAGACCGACGCGCAGCTTGTCCGTGAAGGTGTACAGGCCGATTGCGCCCAGCGGCATTTCCTTGACGGTGTTCTTGCCGTACTTGGCCACGAGGGTCTCGTAGCTGACGAAGATCTCCTCGACCGTGGCGCCAAACTCGCTGACGGTCTTGGGCAGGGCCGCGGGGCCGTCCTTGAGCCACAGACCGATGTTCTTGCCGACCATGCCGGGGATCATCAGCGCCCGGCCCATGCAGACGGCCTTCGTGAACGGGGCCCCCATCGCCAGGACTTTGAAAACGTGGTCTTCGGAGCTGAAACCGCCCGCGATGGCGATATCGGGCACGAACGCATTCCGGGCCGCCAGCTTCTGGCACAGGTCCTGCGTCATGGCCTGCAGATAGAACGTGGGCACGCCCCATTCCTGCATCATCCGCCAGGGGCTCATGCCGGTCCCGCCCGGCGCGCCGTCGATCGTGAGCAGGTCCAGCTTGGCCTCGGAGGCCCACTTGATCGCCATGGCCAGCTCACGCATCGGGTAGGCGCCAGTCTTGAGGGTGACACGCTTGGCGCCGAGCTTGCGGAGACGCTCGACTTCCTTCATGAAACCGTCGTGATCCACGAATCCCAGGCGGGAATGCCGCTCGAAATGCTTCAGGGCGCCGTCCCGGAACGCCGCTTGGTTGGCCTCGTTGGAGGGGTCCGGGGTGACGAGGTATCCTCGTTTCTGGAGCTCGAGGGCACGCTCCAGGGAATCGACCTGGATCTCACCGCCGATGCACTTGGCGCCCTGGCCCCACTTGAGCTCGACGCACTCGACACCGAGCTTGCCGATCACGTATTCCGCGACGCCCAGCCGGGTGTCCTCGACGTTCATCTGGACGATCATGTCGCCGTACCCTTCATGGTACCGGCGGTACTGGGCGACGCGCTCGGCCATGTTCGGGGCCTTCTTGATCTTGCCGTTGGCATCCAGCTCCAGGCCGGGATCGATGCCGCAGACGTTCTCGCCGCAGACGATCGTCACGCCGGAGACCGCGGCGCCGACCGCGAAATGCTCCCAGTTCTTGCGGGCGATCTCGGTCGAGCCCAGGGCGCCGGTGAACACGGGCAGGCGCATCTTCACCTTCTTGCCGACGCCGTACTGGGTCTCCGTGTCGACCATCGGGAACAGGGTGTTGTCCGGGTGGCCCACGGCGCCGCCGGGCAGCCCCCTGGCCCCCAGGGCATAGCCGGCGACATTCAGGTGCGAATAGTCGACCGGATACTCCTTGTCCGCCCCGGCGGTCAGAGTCCCGAACGGCCCGGGATACAGGACCTCCCGGCCGCGGAACGTGGCCTTGAAGATCTCGCAGTTGCCCCGGCAGCCGTCGATACAACGGGTACAGATACCCGAGACCGGCGATACGCTGCGGGAGCGGTTTACGGTTTGCGTCGCCTCATTGGCATTGGGCTGTAGCAGATTCACTTGCGGCTCCTTTTTCAAAAAACTGGACTTGCGATCCATTAGCGGAGCTTATATTATGGAGACTGATGGCTAATCAGGAAAGCATCTTATCGTGATATGTGGCATTAGGTCGGCTAATAGTGCATATAGAAACGTTGAAGATCTTCTGCGACCTGGCGGATTCCCGGAGCTTCTCCAAGACGGCAGAGAAGCACCTGCTCAGCCAGTCCGCCATCTCGCAGCAATTGGCGCAGCTTGAGTTGGCCCATAAGTGCCAGTTCATCGCCCGCAAGAAGCGTCCCATCGAACTGACCACGGCCGGCCAGGCGTTCTATAACGCCGCCAAGGACATCCTCGAACGGCACGATCAGCTCAAGAGCGAGCTCAACGCCCTCCGCGCCGGTATCGAGACAAGGATCAACATCGCCGCGATCTTCAGCATTGGCATGCACAGCCTGCCGGATTACGTGAAGAAGTTCATGATCCGCTATCCGACCGTGAACATGCATATCGAGTACTTCAGTGCCGACAGGGTCTACGAGCTGATCCTGAGCGGCGAGTTCGATATCGGCTTGGTCGCGGTGCCCCGGAAAGACCGGCGACTGGATGTATACGAGTTCGAGGATGAGCCGTTGGTCCTGGTCTGCAGTCCCCGGCACCCCCTGGCCGGCGAGTCCAAGGTCGACATCCACAAGCTGCAATTCGAGCCGTTTATCGCCTTCGAGAAGGACGTGCCCACGCGCATCTGGATCGACAACATCTTGTCGCGGTACAGCACGACCGTCCGGCCGGTCATGGAATTCGACAATGTCGAGACCGTGAAACGCGCCGTGGAGATCAATGCAGGCGTGAGCATCCTGCCGCAGGCCACGGTCGTGCAGGAAACCGCCGGCGGCACCCTGAAAGCCGTGCCCTTCTCGAACGAGCGCTTCATCCGCCCCACCGGCGTGATCGTCCGCAAGGGCCGCGCACTCAGCCAGGCGGCGCGTTATCTGATCGATCTGCTGAAGAAGCGATAGCCGCGATCCCACCCTTGCTGAAGAACTCCCCCCGTTCGGAGTTCCGCCTTCAGGCGGTCTCTCTGGAGCCCTGGGTTCGCGCGGCATGGAACCGGCTGCGCCAGCCAGGATTCTCGACCCGCCTGAAGGCGAAACTCCGAACGCAACCGTGAACGGATCGCTGAAAGAAATATTCCCGGCGGCGGCCCCCAGCCCCGCACAGGTCTGGCCCAGCCTGGCCGGCGGCTTGGCCAGCCTGGAGGTCACGCACGGTTACTACGAATGCGAGATGCCGCAGCTCACCGCCTACGGCGTCGATTGGTACGGCCGGCTGCGGGAAATCTGCGTGTCCGGCTCTGTGAGGGGCGAGGGGGCAACCCCCTCGCCTACTCGACCTCCGGTCTCCTGGCGAACACGGTCAAACGAGTTTGACCGTACCACCCGGAACATGGCACGCCGGGCTAAAGCACGTACCGGTGTCTCCCCACGGGCCAACCAGGAACATGCCGGGGGCTGGTATCCGCCGCCGGAGGATGGGGGTGCCGGGCCCAACTGTGGCGGGCTTGACAAACCCGGGGCGACTGGACAACATGTAGAAAACAGTCGAGAGCACCGGACAGGTTTTTCTCTCGTACTTTTGGATGCGCTGACGGAAGAGGCAATCTGTGTATGCCGATAAGAGCAGTGATCTTCGACTTGGATGGAACGATCACACAGCCATTCTTGGATTTCGAGCAGATCCGGGGTGAAATGGGGTTGGACAGGCACGGCGGACCGATATTGGAGGCCATGGAAAAGATGACGCCCGCGGAGCGTCAACGCGCGGAAGCGATCTTGCACGCCCATGAGGAACGGGCGGTGGCCGAATCCCAGCTCAACGCCGGCGCGAGGGAAACTCTCACGGGTCTGCGGGAGCGCGGGCTACCTATCGGTATTCTCACCCGCAATCGCAAGGACAACGCCTGGGCGGTCGCGCGCAAGCACGGCCTGCATTTCGACGCCGTGGTGGGGCGGGAGGACGGCCCGGTGAAACCGGATCGGTTCGGCGTGCTGCACCTGTGCCGGGGGTTTGCCGTCGAACCGGCCCAGACGCTGCTGGTCGGCGATTACCTGTTCGACCTGCTCTGTGCCCGGGCGGCCGGAGCGATTCCCGTTCTGATCGCCAACCACGAGCGGGCCGGCGAATTCGCCGCTCATGCGGATTTCACCGTGAACAGTCTGACGGAGCTGTTGCCGATCGTGGACCGCTGCAACGGGACCGGCGATTGGCCCTCTCATCTGCAGGAGAACTGACGTTTATGCGATATGGACATGCATCTGTCATGGTAGCGGCCCTGGCTGTCGCTCTGGCGGCTGGGTGCCTGGGGAGCGCGGATGCGAATGTACCGGCTTCCACCCCCGCCGCCGCCCCGCCGCCCGCGACCGATCCGAATGATCCCAATGCCCTCGACCGGGTCCTTCAGGATCTGCAGGACAAGGCCGCCGGGCTGAAGTCCTACCAGGTGAACATGGACTACGTTTTCAAACAGCCGCTGCTGGAATCCCAGCAGCGTCGGACCGGGGTTCTTTACTACGCCAAGCTCGACGGCCGGTCGTCCCTGCGCATCGATTTCCAGACGCTGCAGCAGGATGAGGAGAAGCCCCAGACGTACCGGCAGCAGTACCTGTTCGACGGGGTCTGGCTCTGGGAGATCGATCACCAACTGAAGACAGCGACCCGCCGGCAGTTGACGGAGCCGAACCAGCCGGTGGATGCCTTCTCGCTGGCCAGCAAGCACGTTCCCGTCCTGGGCTTCTCCAAGGTCGAGGACCTGCGCCGGCAGTTTGAGATCACGCTCGTGCCCGAGCCGGCAACCGCACCGACGCCACGGCGGCACCTGCACTTGAAGGTCAAGCCGGATTCCGCGTACCAGGATGACTACGTCACCATCGACGTGTGGATCGACAGCAAGATCGGCCTGCCGGTGCGGGTGGAGGCCGGCACGCCGGAGGAAGATGTTTACGTGATCCAGCTCGCCGATCCGAAGGTGAACACGGAGCTGGAACCCAAGCTGTTCCAGGTCGATCTGCCGCGCGACTTCAGCGTGGAAGTCGTCCCACTGCAGAGAAAGACCACATCGGCAACCGGGGCCTGAGGCGTACGGAACGAAGGGGCATAGCACGATGGATTCGAATCTTGTCAACGAACAGGAAATCCGCGAGCTGATCGAGAAGCGGGCGCGGACGTTATTGACGCTGGCGGGTTACCTGGGCGACTGTCCCACCCCGCGGGAGATCCTGACCCGACCGCTCGTGGGAGACCTGTTGTCCCACTCGTGGCAACTGGAGGAGCTGCTCGACACCTACGACGCCGGCAAAAGCTGCAACTGGTGCAACCTCCGCTCGGTCACGGCGGCGATCAAGCTGTTCTCCGACGTCGGCTACGAGCTGCTCCACATCCTGCACCGGGTGCCGACGTATCACCTGATGCCCGTCGACCGCGATTTCGTCGCGGCCACGAACGAAGCGCTGGAATTCACCAGTCTCGTCCTGGCGCGGGCGGCCCAGGAGTTGCTGAACCAGGCGAGCGAGCTGGGCCTGAAGATTCCCCCGCGCCCGACCGATTGGGAGGGCTTCCCGGAGTGTCTGCCCACGGGGCGCCTGGCGCACAGTTGCGAGGCCCGCCAGGTCGACACGGTGGCCGGGACCGTCGCCCTGCTGGCGACGGCGTTCCTGAACCTCGCCTCCGAGTGTGAGGACGTGCGGGCGATGAGCCGTGCCCATCCGCAGGACGCCCTGCGCAACTCCGCGGCGCTCAGCGAAGAGCGGCTCCGCAGCCTGGAATTCCAGTTCCACAATCTCCAGTCGCAATACGACACGCACGTCTCCGGCACACAGGCCGAGCGCCAGGACATGGACCTGCCCGTGCTGCGGGGACACGCCAGTGTGGTCTTTCACCTGCTGCGGACCGCGACGTTGTTCGCGCACTACTTCGAGCGCCACGTCAATCGGCCGCGTTGCTCGGCGGCCCGGTTCAAACGGCACCTGGTGGAGCCGGAGGCGCTGCTGCTGGTGCTGATGAACTATGCCATCACGTTCATGGACCTGTACACGTCCCGGGCGGTGAGCCTGTGCCAGGAGATGCTCAAACGCTACGCCGAGGTCGGCCGGATCGAGGCCCCGATTCCCAAGTACCGCGGGTTCCACGTGCGGCCCTCGACCCTGATCTCGAAACTGGTCCTCCACTACGGCAGCAAGGTCCAGATGCTGCTGGGCGACGAGGTCTACGACGCCGGCTCGTCCCTCGACCTGTTCCGGGCGAATGAGAAGATCAATGCCCAGAAACGGCGCTGGTTGGCGGCGGAGATCGTGCGGCTCGAACTCGTCCCGGATCACTGCAACCCGGACGATGCCACGTCCATCGTGCGGAGCGTGGTGCTGGCCCTGGCGGAGAAGAGCAAGCTGGTTCTGTACGAACAGCCACTCGAGCTGCCCGAGCGCATCTGCACGGGCGAGGGCACGCTCCTGGAAAAGGTCACCAGCGAAACCGGTCGGCTGCTGGCCATGGGCAAGATCGACATCGGCGTGGATATGACCGCGCAGTTCGTCGGGGATAAGCGCGTCCTCGGCGACATCCAGCTTCTGGCGGAACACGGCTACGGCGAGGACAACTACGGCAACAACATCCCCCTGCCCAAGCAGCTCACCTACCTGCGGCGGTAGATCGGTCGTGACCCTGGGGAGCGCATGGGCGGGAATCCGTTTGCATTTTTCGGGTACGGGTGTTACCTGATGGAGAATCCGGGCCAGGGTGGCCCGGCGGTCCGAAAGGGGTGAGTATGGCAAAAGGGATTGTTATCTATTATTCCAGAAGCGGCAACACGCAGGAGATGGGAGAAATCATCGCCAAGGCGATGAATGCCTCCGGATTGAGCACCGAGTGCAAGTCCGTGGACCGGGTGCGACCGGACGACCTGACGGGTTATGACGCCATCGTGATCGGGGCGCCCTGTTACTACGGCCAGATGGCGGCGCCGGTGAAGCATCTGATTGACGAGCTGGTGAGCCGGCACGGACAGCTGAACGGCAAGATCGGGGCGGCGTTCTCCAGTTCCGCCAATATCGGCGGCGGCAGCGAGACGACCGTCCTGGGCATCATCGAAGCCATGCTGATCGCCGGCATGGTCGTCCAGGGCGATCCTCAGGGGGCCCACTACGGCCCGCTGTCGATCGGCAAGCCCGATGACAAGGTCCGGCAGCAGTGCGAGCGGCGGGGTCAGCGGGTGGCCGCCTTGACCCAACGGCTGTTTGCCTGACCGCCCGCGTCACAGTGACACCGGCGTTTTTTCGCAAAAAAACGCATTTTCTTTTGACAGGGTCCGGTCCCCAGGGTAAATTCACCGCCATTCGAATCCATCAAGTGGAGGATCCATTCGATGCAGGAATATGAAGATCTGAAGACGATGGTTGCAGAGATTGAGTCGGACATCAACAAGGCCGAGGGCGGAAACAAGGCGGCCGGGACGCGCGTCCGCAAGCAGATGCAGAAGATCAAGCAGGCGGCCCAGATCGTTCGCAACCGGATCCTGGAGACGAGATCGACGGAGTGATCGGTCGATCCCCCAGCCCATCGCCTCGGCAGTAAGGCATGCGGATCGTCCCCTGATCGCCAAGCCGGCCAGTTCTTTTTATATGCCAGCCGCGCCACGTGCGTAGGTAGAGCGTCTGTAGTGAGGTCATCCATGCCGCCTGCCCTGTTGTTTGATTTGGCCCCGATCGACTTGAATCGCGAACCCTTATTCGACAAGGATGCGATTTGCACCGTCAATCCCCAGCGTTTCGAGATGCAACAACTCGACGGCATTCTCTGGTGTGACCGGGAGCACGCATGCATCCTGGGCTATAAGGACGTCACGAGCCAGGAATTCTGGGTTCGAGGTCATATCCCGGGCCGGCCGCTCATGCCCGGGGTCCTGCAGATCGAGGCAGCCGCCCAGTTGCTAAGCTTCTTCGTGACACGCATCTTCGAGGAGTCCGGGTTCATCGGTTTCGGCGGGATTGAGCACGCGAAGTTCCGCGCTCCGATCGAGCCCGACTGTCGGCTTTACCTATTGGGCCACGTCACCGAGGCCCGTCGGGGTCGCAGGTACGTCTGCGACGTGCAGGGCGTCGTCTCCGGAACCCTGGCCTTCGAAGCCACCATCTCCGGGATGAAGTTGTAGATATTTATGATTTATGATTCGTGATTTCGGCCCTTGCGGGGCTCCCCGAAAGCATGAATCGGTGATCTTCAATCATGAATCCCCCAAGGCCCAAGGGGGGTTGTCCTGTCTCTACCGGCTCTATCCCAAGTTTAGATTGTCACTGGGCCCCGGCCAAAGCAGCCTGCGCATGTGCTGCTCGTTACAGCTTGATGTCCCTGACTACTCGATATGACCACACCATGCCAAAGACCGTGACGGCATGGTTGGGGCATTCGCTGACCACGGCGGCCAAGCACCATCTGACCATGTCGAGAGAGCCCTTCGGGACAGCGTGACGAACAGCGCAGTCAGTTGCCGAATGCTCTGCACCAAGCCGCGAAGCACAGAACCCGACCCTCACGGAAAGGCCCGAAAACGCCGATATGCTGCTATGTGCGACTGACGGCAATGGGCGGGATATCCTACTAGCCCCAAGGGGGCTTGAACATACCTCACTGGCGCTAGCAAAAACGCCGATTTCGCCCAGCGACAGCGCGCCAGACAGCGCACCAAACGGCCAAAACACCCTTGTGGACCCCGACTTGGCCCGGCTGATCGAGGCTTGGCCCAAGCTGACCGCCGACACCCGCGCGACTATCCTGCGGGAGGCGGGCCTGTGAATCGCTTCCCCTTCGAGGTCGATGAACGCTGCTTCGATTGCGTCGAGCTTTATCACGGCTGCCACGCCCACCCTGAGAACCCGGACTCCCGCTGTGCCGACTACTTCCCGTTGCCGGATGTGGGCGTGAACGGCGACACCGGGCAGGAAATCCCGCCGTCGAAGATGGGCGGGCGGAAAGAGCCACGGGTCCGGTTGCCGAACAGGCAAGGCGGGCAGGCCCCAAGGCAGACCGCGCAGCCTCCGGCCCACCGGGCACGCCAGACCCGGCCCGAACCCATCGAGCAGGCCCCCGTTGAGAATGGCCGCCGGCAGTCCCCGGCAGCGATACCCGGCTCAGATGGGCAACGCTTCTGCACGTGCGGGGCGATCCTCCGGAAGCGGGAAAGATGCTGTGGGGCCTGTCGGCTCCAGCGGCGACAGGAGACTATGCAACGACGCCGGAGCGGGAAACAGCCCTGCACAGCGGTTGGGTCGGTCTTAGACGTGCCATTTATTCACGCGAGAATGAGCGCCACGCAGCGCAGGAGCCGCGCGCACAATTAACTGGACCTACGGGACCACCCCTTTCGGAACTGTGCCAAGAAGGGGCCTCTTTTGCAGGGAGCAACGATGAACGCTGGACGACGGGAATGGATTCGAGACCTGCACCAAGCCCACGAGGAATTCCGCCGGGCTTGGCGGGGCATGAACACGCGCTGCCGGTACTCCCCGAGACAGAAGCAGATTGCCCTGAAGCTCATCGACGAGTACGGCGTGCGGGCAGTGGCGCGGATACTCGGATTGCCGCGCAGGACACTTCAACGCTGGTGCCGTAAACAAGGCAAACAGGTGAAGCGCTGCCCCGACTGGGTCTACGCATGGGCAGCCAAACGCCGGGAACGGCGAAAGCACTGGTTATGGCCGGTACGGAAACGCCCGTTACGGTGTGCGCACCCCCGCGCGCGCGAATCGCGCGAATAAGCGGCGGCACTCTTGACAGCGGACGGGTGCCGGACATGCGGACCACGCCGCGCATCATCCGCGCGGCCAGCCGGGGGCAAGCATGCTTTCCGCCGGGGGGCCGGGGGGAGGGGGAAAGGGCCCGGGGGGCCTTTCCCTCTGGTATGGGAGATGGATGCCCTCTTGCCTCTCGCGGCCGTCTCCCCACAGTGACACGATCGGGCGGGGGTGCGGGCCTGGGGGGTATGCCCTATATGGCCGGGGCGGGGGTCACTTCGACGGGCCTCGGTTTCAAAAAAACCACCATTTTCGGCGGTCCTCCTGGGGGCCCCCTTTCTGGCAAGACCGGGGGCAGAGGCAAAGCGGCCGGGGGGCTTTATCCCCGATGAGGGGGTGGAAGCCCTTGCCTTTGGTCGAGGCATCGTGTCAGTGACGATCCTGCAACTATGCTCGTCGTCGCAGCCGCCAGCCGGCAACACTCAGGCCGAGAACACCGAGTAGGACGGCGCCGGGGAGGGGTACGAAAGAGACGTCGCTGCCACCACCCCAAGCACACACATCGAAGTACAACGCCGTCCCTGCGAGTAAGTCCCCGGTCGCCAGTGTCCCCCAGAGCCAGTATGTCCCAGAGGAAGGGGCAAAATTGCCGTACCCGGAGAACACGAGATCAGTTCCGTCTTCATCGCTGTAAACGGCAAAATCAGAGCCCACAAATGTGCACAACGTGCCCGACACGCCCCGAATCTGACCGCCATTGACGATCACTTGACCGCCAAACAAACATCCCGTTGACCCGCCGTTCACAATTAAGGGGCTGCTGCTTCTGATGAAGCTATCGCCACCAATGTCCCCGCCATTCATGATCACTCGACTGTTGTCACTGGTGATGAGTGGACAGATCTGTCCGCCGTTAATGGTCACTTGACTATTATGGCGAGCACGGAGTTCGGTACCCCCGCCGTTGATCGTCACGCGGCTGTTGTCGTAGGCACAGAAGTACCCCATACCGCCAACACTGCCATTGTT
>JALORE010000349.1 GCA_025459125.1 Planctomycetota bacterium
CGGATAAGGACATAGCCACAACGAATGGCACGAAACACACGAATGAATGAAAGACAGGTGAACACCTCGGATTCGTGTCATTGGTGCGATTCGTGGTGGAAGAAGTGCTTTGGTTCCGGCCGAAGGCCGGACTGGGATAATGGGCGAAATCGGTGGTTTCTTCGGCCTTCGGCCTCCCCAGCCGGGTGCGGCTGGGCTACATTTTTCGCCTTTTTTCGTTTTTTTCGGCTATGAAGAGGCGGTAGGCGGTAGAAGGAAGCGGTTCATTGTAAGTTCTTATGTGGTCGGATCTTATTGTGAACCACGGAGGGCCCAGCGCGGCCTTCGGCCGCAACCAAAACCTCTTTTTTGAACCACGAATTCACACGAATGACACGAATCTGGCCTGCTGGTCTTTCCTTCTTCATTCGTACTACAATCCTTCAGGACGTCGTTTTTCATGCTCGATTCTCGTGTCTGCTCAACATAAGTTGTGGAAATTTGGGGAGTTATGTCTCGCGCCAAGACGCCAAGGGCGCCAAGGTGAACAACACTGCCATCGTGTCTTCTTGGCGATCTTGGCGTCTTTGCGAGAGAACAGGTTTTGGTTGCGGCCGAAGGCCGCGCTGGGTCCTCCGTGCTCTCCGTGGTTCGGACCTGTTGGTTCCGGCCGAAGGCCGGGCTGGGGAAACCGGTGGGGTGGATTGCCGCGCTCCGCTCGCAACGACACGATCTGTGGCGAAGAGGCGGTAGGAGCCGCATGGGCTAAAGGGGACCCCAAACGCGGAATCATGCGTTTGGGGACCCAAGCCCATCCTACAGCTATCTTCTGTCCTCCGCCGGCCGGCCCCGGTTCGCCAAGACCGCCAAACTCGTTGAAGATCGTCATATGCAAAAGGTTGACGATCTTGACGATCTTCGCGTTTTTGAGCCAAAAATGAGGGTGCCGTCAGGGACCGTTTGACGATCTTTAGTTTTTGAGCCAAAAACGGGGAACCGGTTGGCGATCTTTAGTTTTTGAGCCAAAAACGGGGGTGCCGTCCGATCTGACCTGCCATCCTTCCAACATTCCCTCATTCCACGCTTCCATCACGCCACCGCTGCCCCCCCCCGCCCGCCGGCCTCGGGGAGCGTTCGCGTTTTGGCGGGAATAAAACGCAAAATGACCTGGGCCTGCGGCATTTATGATTTATGATTGGCGAATTATGATTTACGATTGGCAGCCCAGGATGGAAGATGTCGTTCCAGCAACCGTGAATCATAAATCATAAATGATGAATCATAAATCGCAGGGGGCTGACATGAAGTGTGCGATCGGCTTGGACTACGGGACCAACAGCGTGCGGTGCCTGATCGTCGATACGGAGAACGGGCGGGAGTTGGGCACGTGCGTCTACGAGTACCCCACCGGCGAGGCGGGCATCATCCTCGATCCCGCGGATCACAACCTGGCCCGGCAAAACCCCGCGGACTACCTCGAGGGCGCTGAGGTGACCATCGCCGGAGCGATCGCCCAGGCCCGCCGGGCGGAGCCGGGGTTCGATCCCCGGGACATCGTCGGGATCGGGGTGGACACGACCGGCTCGACGCCTCTGCCGGTCGACCGCCACGGTGTCCCGCTGGCCCTGCTGGGGGCGTTCAAGAGCAATCCCAACGCGCACGCCTGGCTCTGGAAGGACCACACCGGCCACGCCGAAGCGGCCGAGATCACCGACCTGGCCCGCCGGGAGCGGCCCCAGTACCTGGCCAAGTGCGGCGGGACGTACTCCTCCGAGTGGTTCTTCAGCAAGATTCTACACTGCCGGCGGACGGACCCCGAGGTCTTCGACGCCGCCTACACCTGGGTCGAGCACGCGGACTGGCTGCCGGCGGTCCTGACGGGGACCGAGAGCCCGGATAAGCTGCGGCGCTGCCGCTGCGCCGCGGGACACAAGGCCATGTGCAACAGCGCCTGGGGCGGCTACCCCGACAGCGCCTTTCTGGGCGGGCTGGACCCCAAGCTGGGCGCCCTGCGCCGGACCCTGGGCGAACAGACCTACGCGGTCGATCAGCCGGCCGGCCGGTTGACCCCCGCCTGGGCGGGCAAACTCGGTCTGCCCGCGGGGATTCCCGTGGCGATGGGGGCGTTCGACGCCCACCTGGGCGCCGTCGGCTCGGGCATCCGCCGCGGCGTGCTGGTCAAGATCATCGGCACCAGCACCTGTGACATGGTCGTGGCCCCGAACGATGCAACACTGGCGGATGTCCCGGGCATCTGCGGGATTGTCGACGGCTCGATCCTGCCCGGCTATTTCGGCTTGGAAGCGGGCCAGTCCGCGGTCGGGGACATCTTCAACTGGTTCGTCAACTACCTGCAGCCGGGCGGCAAGGAGGCCGGCTCGCACTCGACGCTGACGGAGAAGGCCGCGCGCCTCAAGCCCGGCCAGTCGGGCCTGCTGGCCCTCGATTGGAACAACGGCAACCGAACGATCCTGGTCGACCAGCGGCTGACGGGTCTGCTCGTGGGCCAGACGCTCCACACCCGGCCCGAGGAAATCTACCGGGCCCTGGTCGAAGCGACCGCCTTCGGCGCCCTGACCATCATCAACCGCTTCGAGGAGTACGGCGTCAAGATCGACCAGGTCGTCAACTGCGGCGGCATCGCGGAGAAGAACGCCATGCTCATGCAGATCTACGCCGACGTGACCGGCCGGGAGATGAAGATCAGCCGCTCGGCCCAGACCTGCGCCCTGGGCTCCGCGGTCGCGGCGGCGGTCGTGGGCGGGGCGCACGGTGACTTCGCCGCGGCCCAGGCGGCCATGTGCGGCATCAAGGAAACGACGTTCAAGCCCATCGCCGCCCACCACAAGGTCTATCAGAAGCTCTACAAGCTCTACCGCCGACTGCACGACGGCTTCGGCCTGCCCGGCAAGGTCCTGGCCATGGGCGGCGTGATGAAGGAGTTGCTCCAGATCAAAGAGAAGGCGAACGCCTGACGGCTTGAGAAGAACCGCCGAATCCCACGAATGAGAAATGATTCGTGGTTGAGAACTGGAAGTGATGTACGAGGAACTGAAACAGCAAGTGTACGACGCCAACCTGGCTCTGCAACAGCACGGCCTGGTCGTCTTTACCTGGGGCAACGTCAGCGGACTCGACCGCAATCGGGGTGTCATGGCGATCAAGCCCTCAGGTGTCAGTTACGACGATCTTACGCCGGAAGACATCGTCCTGGTCGATTTGCAGGGCCATATCGTGGCAGGGGACCTGCGCCCCTCTTCGGACACGCCGACGCACCTGGAGCTCTATCGCAGCTTTCCGGGTCTCGGCGGGATCTGCCACACACACTCGCTCTATGCGACCATGTGGGCCCAGGCCCAGAGGCCCATTCCCTGCTTCGGCACGACGCACGCGGACCACTTCTACGGCCCGGTCCCCGTAACGGACGCTCTGACGTGCGGGGAGATCGACGGCCCCTACGAGGAGAACACGGGCAAGCTGATCGTGCGGCGGTTCGCAGGGCTCGACCCCCTGCAAATGCCGGCGGTCCTGGTCGCCAATCACGGTCCGTTCACCTGGGGCCGGGGACCCGACCAGGCGGTCGAGAACGCAGTTGTCCTGGAGCAGGTGGCGCAGATGGCGTACGGCACGCTGGCCATCAATCACGGCCAGAACGCGATTCTGCAGGCCCTCCTGGACCGCCACTATCTCCGCAAGCACGGCCCGGGCGCGTACTACGGCCAAAAGAAGACAATGGAATAGTGGAATGTTGGAATGATGGAATACTGGGAGGAGACTCACTCACCCATCATTCCACGATTCCATCATTCCAGCGTTCCCATATTCCATGGTCCTATCGTCTTCTTCACCAGTGTGACGACGCTGACCGCGCCCAGCTTTGCCATGATGTGACGCCGATGGACTTCGACCGTGCGCGGCGAGCGGGAGAGCAAGTCGGCGATCTGCCGATTCCTCCGGCCGTTGAGGATATGTTGGAGGATGACCTGTTCCACCGGTGTCAGGCGGGCCCACGGATTGCCGGGCGCGCGGTCCACCTTCTCGTGCAGGGCGCTGACAAAGGAGTGCAACCGGGGCGCTGCCAGCGGGGTCTCCAGGCAATCGGCGGCCCCGGCCTTCGTCATCTGCACCGCGGTTCCGATGTCGCCCTGGGACACCAGGACAAACGCCGGGACATCGAGGTGGGCCCTGCGGGCCTGGGTCAGCACGTCCAGCACGCTGTGCGGTTCCCGGCTGGCATCGAGGATCAGGAACCGCCAGGGACGTACGCCCAACTGGTCGAGGCACTCCTCCAAGGTGGCCGAGTGTCTCGTGCCAATGCCTCGGGCGGCGAGCAGCGCAGTCAGCGCCTGTACCGTCGCTGCTCTCCCGGGCGCGAACAACAGGCCATTCACGACGTTGTTGTGTGCATCCATGTCCCGATTCGCTCGAACGCAACCAACATGGACCTCTCAACCGTTTCCTCGACGGTCGGCCGCCGGCCTGTGGGGAAGCTGGATCGCTCCGCGCGCCGGTCCGCCCGCCGGGATTCCATCTGTAATGGTAGAGTGAAATATCACACATGTAATCACATGTAAAGAGAAAACCGCGAAAAATCTGCGGGGACGGCGGAGGGAGGTGCCGCGCTGCGGACCCGGCACGGCACGGTGGGTGAGAGGGGGATGCCGGTCGTCAATCCGGTCCCGGCACGCGCTGCCAGCACCATTTCGGTTTCGACTCCGCCGGGCCGGACGTTTTCACTCTCCAGACCTGCGAGAGATCCCAGAACATGCCCGGGTCCGTGCCGTAGGGCGCCTTCACCAGGCCCTCTTTCAGCACGCGGAGATAGCAGTGCGCGAAGGGATAGGGCACGATCCGGTCGCCGCCGCCGCCCATATGCCACAGGGCCCAACGGGCGTGTTCGTCCGGCGTGCGTCCGTTGACTGCCACGTCGTTGCCAGCCGGGTTCCAGGTCAGGTATCGGCGTGCGGTGACCGAGTAGAAGTAGACGATTCGCTCCCGGTCATCGCCGACGCCGTCCTCGAACCGGACCTCCCACAGGCCGGCGGCGCCCGGCTCGCGCGCGTCACAGGCGACTCTGTCACCGCGTGCCACCAGGAACCGGTCCGTCTGGGTATGGCGGATGGAGACGCGGGTGATGTTCGCGTGCTGGTCCTCGTGGGTCGTATGGAACTTCCGGCGCGCATAAGTGTCCCAGGTCGGCGCCGTGGTGAATCCTTCGGTCAGTCCCACGCCGGCCAGGCATCCGGCGAGCACGAGTACCCGCCCGGACCGCCGATAACGCCGCCTCTCGAACCGGGCGATCATGGTGATCCGCTCCCGGATCGTCGCCTTGTCGCCGGACAGTGCGGCCAGCCGCCACCGCGGGCGCGCCGTGAGCCAGCGCTCGATCTGATGGATGATGGTGCGGCCGTAAGCGACCGCCTCCCCGGGGGCGAGCACCGACAGCGCCAACCCGTCGCACGCCAATTCGCGATCGGCCCGCATCCGTCGCCAGCCCAGGGCGACCAGGGGATTGAACCAGTGCACCACGTGCAGCAAGCTGGCGATGTGGCCTATCAGGATGTCGCGATGCTTGAAATGAGCGAGCTCATGGAGGAAGATGTGGCGGAACTCGGCACGGTCCGTCCCGGCCCGTATCCCGTGCGGCAGCAGCAGGCAGGGCCGCAGCAGCCCGGTCAAGGCGGGGCTCCCCACCTCGTCGGTGGCGAGCACACGCAGGCCGGCGCGCACGCCGAGCAAACGCTGACACTCTTGCAGCAGGTCCAGAATCCAGCGGTCGGTGACGGGTTGGCCCCGCCGCACCAGGCGTCGCAGGCGGAGGTGGCTCGCCAGGATGCCGCCGGCGAGAAAGCCCGCGCCGGCGAGCCAGAGCAGAGAGATCAGGATGATGGCGGGGGGCGGGAGCCGGGGCCACGACCCTCGTCGCGCCGCGGAGGCCTCCACCAGGGGGACGAAGATCTCCGAGCCGGGCAGCACGGGTGTCGGGGCCGCCGGATTTGCCTGTGCCGGTGCGGCAGCGGCGCCCGCCTGGTACCCGCGCAGCGGCGCGGGGGGCAGCACGTTGTACAAGCTCACCGGGCTGGGAAACGTCCAGGGCGTCGCCAGGCGCAGCAGGACCAGCAGCCACAGGCAATGACGCCCGCGGACGCCCAGCCACCCGCCCAGGACCTTCTGGAGCAGCAGGATCAGGCCGATCAGGATACCGGCCTGCCAGGTCGTCAGCAGGAGTCGGGCCAGCAGCGGTTCCAGATACGCCGCGAGCGCGTCCATCAGGGCTGGTTCTCCTTCTTGTCCAGGATGCGCTTGAGTTCCTCGATGTCGGCGGGCGACAGCCGGGCGTCCTCGATGAGGGCGGCCAGCATCGGTCGGATCGTGCCGCCGTAGACACGCTGGACGAACGAGCGTCGCTCCTCCTGGATACAGTGTTCCTCCCGCACCGCCGGCCAGTAGCGGTACTTGCGGCCTTCCTTCTTGTATTTCAGGGCCTGTTTCCCGAGCAACCGGTTGATCAGGGTGCGGATCGTACGCGTGTTCCACGTGACTTTGCCCTGTAGAGCCTGCACCACCTCGTCGGCGGTCAGACCCGGCTTTCCCCACAGGACCTTCATCACCATCCACTCCGCATCGGATATTCGGGGCAGCTTCTTCATGAGCCTTCTTTCGCAAGGACAGACGGAACTTCTCCGTGACGAGGGTACTGCAGGGACAGGCGAAAATCAAGCAGGAAACACCGGCTACCCTTCCTCCGGCTCAGGGTCCCGGGATCTTCCGTCTCTTCGCTTGCTTGAGAACAAGCCCGCCGGTAGACTGGCGGCCAACAAGAACCAAGGGAATGATGGAATGGTGGAATGATGGAATGCTGGGGAGACTCACTCCCCCATCCTTCCATTATTCCACGATTCCAGCATTCCAATGCGACAGGAGACCACGCATGGGCAAGATGACTTTTGGGGTGATCGTCGGCAATCGGGGGTTCTTCCCGGATGTGCTGGCCAAA
>JALORE010000350.1 GCA_025459125.1 Planctomycetota bacterium
CAGGATCTTCAAACCGGCGCTTGCAGGAGAACGCAGATGACCGAAGGCAGAAAGGTATGGGACGTCCCGGGTGGCCCAGCTCCTGTCCTCAGACCCTACCCCTGGCCTTTCCGATCTTCTGCCCCGGGTTATCGGTCGTATGTGGCCTTTCTGGCCGTGCTGCCCGTGCTGGTGTCGGCGGGGTGCGATAACCGCGCCCTGGACGAGGCCCAGCAGGAGGTCCGGGACGCCAAAGTCACCATCAACAAGCTCAACTACACCCTCAAGACCACCCAGGAGAAGATCGCCACGATGGAGGTGGAGCTCAGTTCCGTCAAGCGCGACCGCGACGATCTCCAGAAACAGGTGGATCGCCTCACGCACGAGCGGGACCAGGCCTCCGGCTTTGCCCAGCAGGCCCAGGAGGCGCTGAACCGGCTGAATACCCAGGCGACCGGGCAGACCACCGTTACGGTCGCCTTGCAGAAGCAGGTGACCGAACTGCGGACCCTGGTAGACGAGCAGGAGAAGCTCATCAAGCAGTTGCGGGCCGAGGCGGCCGCTCCGCCGGCGGCAGCGCCACCCGCCGAAACCCCGGAGAAGCCCGCGGCCCCGGATCCCAACGGGTTCTAGTACTCCTCCCCTACTGAAACGGTGGTTTCCGGGTGGCAGCGGCAACCGGAGCTTGGCGATGGCGGATTGCCTGCGCCCTGGACCATGCCAAGGCCTGCGGCCTTGACGAGGCCACCCGACCCACCGGATTCACATGGTTTCTCCACTCACCTTCTAGCCTCGACGGAGTACTGGGGTCGTTCCGGCCTCCCCGACGTCGAAGACGGCGGGGAGTCGATACCTTGCCACCAACCAGCGGTTTTTCTTTCGCACCGGCCCGCCCGGTCCGTGTATACTCCCGATATTCCTGGTTGATCGTGGTCCGATCCGATTGCGTGGAAGTTGGCAGGAGAAGACGACCCTGTGGGAGTTGGTCCATGCGGAAAGTCAAACTGACGGTCATTATTGTCATATCAGTCCTGGCGCTGATCATCCTCCTGCAGAACACGGAACCGGTCGAGGCCAGCATCCTGTTCGTGACGGTCCCGATGTCGCGGGCGCTGCTGATGATGCTGATGTTTGTTCTGGGCTTCGTCGCTGGGATCCTGGTGCCGACCTATCTTCTCAGAAAGGCGGGCGACAAGACCAAATCCGGAGCGGGATCCGGCCGATAAGCCGTCGAGCATCCTGGGGGACACAATCGTTATGATTGGGGAGATGGTACGATGGTAAATATAAGTAGCTTGGTAAGTCTATGTTAGCTGCGGTTGATCTGGTGTCTTCTCATTCGCCGCTCTTTACCTGGGTCATTCTGCCGATTCTGATCTTCCTGTCGAGAATTGCGGATGTCTCGATTGGAACGGTCCGGGTGATCCTGGTCTCCCGGCGACTCAAGTACCTGGCGCCGGTAGCCGGCTTCTTCGAGGTGTTGATCTGGATTCTGGTGATCGGGCAGATCATGAAGAACCTGTCCAGCCCGGTCTGCTACGTGGCCTACGCCGGCGGCTTCGCGGCGGGCAATTTCGTGGGCATCCTGATCGCCGAGCGGCTCTCCATCGGCACGGTTCTGATTCGGGTCATCTTCCCGAAGCAGGTGAACGGCCTGATCGCCCGTTTGCGGGAGAAGCGCTACGGCGTCACCTGTATCGACGGCCAGGGCGCCAACGGCCCGGTGCAGATTGTCTTCACCATTGTGCCGCGCCGGGAAGCCTACGCCGTGATCGCGCTGATCCAGGAATCCTACCCGGAGGCCTTCTATTCCATCGAGGACGTCGATTTCGTGGAACGAGGGGTCTTCCCCGTGCGCCGGCGCTGGGGCGCCGGTGCGGTGGCGGATCTCGTAAAGTCTTTCCGCCCGGGCAAATCGGGCAATTGATGATTGAGGACCGTATGGTGATTGTGGATCGTTGGCGGCAATCGCCGCGCAAGGCCGCGGATGATGAGTGGATCGCATGAAAGGTGCCGAGAAGACCAGTGCCAAGCTCCAGAAGCTGACCGAGTTGCTGACGGGCAAGGCCTATCTGCTCGTGGTCGTGCAGGATAGCCCCGACCCCGACAGCCTGGCCGCGGCGGTGGCGCTGCGGCGCCTGGCCAAGGGATTGGCCAATCTCCAATGTTCCCTGGCCTACGGCGGCACCGTCGGCCGGGGAGAAAACCGGGCGCTGGTCAAGTACCTCTCGTTGAACCTGCGGCCGTGCAGTGAAATCGACTATGACAAGTTCGATCTCATCGCGCTGGTGGATACCCAGCCGGGCACCGGGAACAACTCCCTGCCGGAGACGGTCCTGCCCGAGATCGTGATCGATCACCATCCGATCCGGCGTCAGACGCGCATGGTGCCGTTCACCGACATCCGCAGCGGCTACGGCGCCACCGCGACGATTCTGGTCGAGTACCTGATCGAGGCGGGGATCACGCCGGATACGCCCCTGGCCACCGCCTTGCTCTACGGCATTCGCTCGGACACCCAGGACCTCGGCCGCGAGGCCGGGCGGCCTGATATCGAGGCCATCGAATTCCTCTATCCCTTCGCCAACAAGCGCATGCTCAGTATCATCCAGCGGGGAAAAGTGCCACGCATCTACTACCAGATGTTGGCCGATGCCCTGCGCAACGCCCGCGTGCAGGGGCCCGCGATTATCACGGAACTCGGTGACGTCGACAATCCCGACATGATTGCGGAGGTGGCGGACCTGTTGCTGCGCGAAGATGAGACGACCTGGACCATGTGTACCGGTTGCTGGAACGACAAACTGCTGATCTCCATCCGGACCTCGGAGGAAAGCAACCTGGCGGAGAAGGTGATGCGGCACATGGTGGCCCGCCGGGGCACTGGCGGCGGTCACCTGACCTATGCCGGGGGGCAGATCCCTCTGATCGAAGGGACCAAACAGGAGCGGGAACGACTCGAAAAGCAGATCGAGCGCAGGTTCTTCGAGGCCATCGGCGCCGCCGACCGGCCGGGCGCGCGGTTGGTCAGCGCGTGAAGACACCGGCGCCATGTCGGGGTCACCGGCGGCGGTTCCTTTCGAAAATGGCGGTCTCGATCGCCCATTTTTTGCGTCCGTAAGTCTTTTTATTCGCGTGGGTTGTGAAAATGTGTGCCAAAGGGATTGATTTTCACGGAATTGATGTTTAACTATAGCCCGGATGAAGCCCCAGGGCGAATCAGGGGGTGAAGGGCGGGACAGAACCGGCTCGAAGGTATGCGAGCGGTTTTGCCACGGCTCCCGAGTGCCCGGGGCGGCGGAAGAGCAAGTTGGACGCTTCGCGTGTGGGCGAGGCGCAGGAATTCAGATACGAAGGGGAAAGAAATGACTACTCTCAGACGGAAAGTGATCGTGTGGGTGTCGGCGCTTGTCGTGACGGTGGCTCTCCTGGGCCTGCCGGGCTGCAAGAAGAATGAAGGGCCGGCCAAGCCGAAGGCGCCCACCAAGAATCCCACGAAGGGCATTGAGTAATCCCGCGGCGATCAGGCTCGGGCACGCGGCGGTAGGCTGTGCGCGAGGAGTCTGATCCCGGCAGTTCGTTGTCAAAACGAAGATCGTGAAGGAGTCCGCGCACGGCGGTACAAACTGCCGGCGGATTCCTTTTTTATTGGCGGCGAGGCGCCCGATGCACGAACGGGGCAACGGTGTGGCCATGGTGGCTCATCCCGATGATGAAACGCTCTGGGCCGGCAGCGCGACGCGTCTTGTTCCAGAGCCCGCGCGTGGTGGATTACCGTGCCAGCGTCCACGACATTGCCGGATACCTGACGGATCTGATGCTGGATGCCGCCCTGCGCCGCCGGCTGGGCGAGGCCGGTCGCAAACGCGCTGTGGCGGACTACCATTACCAGGTTGTGGCCCGGCGGTCCGTCCGGACCGTCTCTGCCCGATTCGAAATCTCCTGACCCAAGATACTCAAGCAGCAAGAAAGAACGGATCGGAGGGAAAAGAAGATAAGAAGAAGACGGACGGAGCGGAGGCGGTTGGGGGCTAGTGGGATCAGATCAAGTCCAGCCGCAGGCTGTCCGGTTGTGCCCGGCTCTTCACAGGGCATTCCGGGCACGGGGTTCTTATCTGAGAGGGTGCGGACTGGAGCGTCCGTTCGGCTCAGAGCTGACGTGGGGCGGGAAAAGGTCGATTCGACTCTCCCCTGAACCGCCTCTTCTCTCTTCCTGACTGCTGCCAACCCAGGACCCCCTCATCTTGTCCTGGATCTTGGATCGTTTCCCCGGCGCCGATCCGGCGGCAGGGCCGCCGGATCGCCCGGGCGAAGGCGAAATTGGACTTGAGGGGGGCACGCTTCGGCGAGATAATGAAGACGAGTGCCTGACTCGCTGTTAGCCCCGGAACGGAGGGCGGGTCGGGGGCCGTGGGGCGTGGGCACCGGGATGGGCGTGAACATCTGCCAAGTGGTTTAGGAAAGGCGCAAGCATGTACGTAGCACCGCAGTTTTCCGTTTTCATGGTCAACAAGCCGGGCGTGCTGGCCCGGGCGCTGACGGAGTTTGCGAAGGTCCGGGTCAATATTGTCGCGATCACGATGATGGACTCGGCCGAGCATGGCGTGATGCGAGTGGTGTTTGAGGAACCGGCCAAGGCCCGGGAGGTCCTGACGCGGCTGAACATGCCGTATAACGAGACGGAAGTCCTGTGCGTGAATCTGGCCAACAAGTCGGGAGCGCTGGCCGTTGTCGCGGAAAAGCTGGCCAAGGGCCACGTGAATATCTCATATGCCTACTGCACCGCCGGCGCCCGGGGCGGACGCACGACCGGTGTCCTGAAGGTCTCCGACGTCAAGAAGGCCATGAAGCTGCTGGAGGGCCACAACAAGGAAAGCCGGGAGACACCGACCGTTCGGCCGCAGAAGGCGACGCGGGCGTGACCGTGGTCCGGCGGCCGCCGGGCCCCGGCCGGCTCCCTCAGTTGTGCACGCACGGGCTCTGGGCGAGGGCCGCGGCCCGGTCGGGATACAAGTGGAAGATCTTGTCCAGGTTGGTGATCTTGAAGACTCGCTGCAACTGCGGGCTCAACGACGTGATCGCCACCTGCCCGCTGTGCGACTCCAGGCGGGCCCGCGCCTCCAGCAGCAGCCCCAGCACCTGCGAGGAGAAGAACTTGACGCCGTCAAAATCGAAGACCATCTTGCGGGGCTGATTGGCCTCGATGTACTGCTTGACCTGAGCCGAGGCGTTCGTAATCTCCTCGACATCGCTGATACAAGCGTTCTTGAACGAGGCCACGGCCGCGTTCCCTTCCACCGCAATGTCCAGACCTGCCTTTGTGTCCATGTCACCAAACCTGCCTAATTCCTTGTCAGGAGGCATTATCCTCTATGACTAGTGGCGCGTCGAGACTTTTGTTCGCAACCGCCTTCGTCGCAGGTGCCGACATCTTCTGGTGAGCCCGCCGTTTGTCATGCCGAGCGGAGCGAAGCATCCGGGCTAGGAAGGTCATCACGTCTGTTTTCACCAGGGCCCCGGTCCTTCGCGGACGCTCAGAGCCTGCCCGGAGCGAAGCCGAAGGGATGACGGAACAGGCCCGCGCGATTCTGTCGCACACCCTTCGCCAGCAGAGATAACAGGCTGGGGGTTGCTGTCGGGACGGTGTTTCTCTATACTGGGAATGGTACGCCTTGCCCGAGAGACGGGGCGGTGACAGAGAGGTGTGGAGATTCCTGTGAGCGGGAGGTTGCTCCCATGCGAGAAGCGTTGTGTCTGTGGTTCTGTGTGCCCCTGGCGTTATCGGTCGTACTTCTGGGCGCGGGCTGTGATTCTGCGCCTTCGGAGAGACGCCCTGTCTCTTCGCACCGCGAGAACGCGCGGATTCCCAAGCCGTGGGCAGCTCCGCCCGGGGACGCTGGGCGCGCCTGGTTGCAGAAGGCGATCGACTACGGCCGCACGGGACAGTGGGCCGAAGCGCTCGAGGCTTTGGACAAGGCTGCCGAGTTGAATCCCCGGTCCTGGGAGGTCCATTTCGCCAAAGGGTGTGCCGCGGCCGCCCAAGCCAGGCACCAGGAGGCTGTTGGGGAGTTCACCACCGCGGTGGAACTGGCCCCGGACCGACCCGATCTCTATCTGATCCGGGCCGGAGCGTACTGCGAGACCGGGCGATTCGATCTGGCCCTGCGGGATCAGACCGAGGCGATTCGCCTTTCCGGCAACGCCTGGCCCGCACATCTGCAACGGGCCGTCACGTACGTCGAGATGGCCCAGTACGAGAATGCGGTCCAGGACTGTACGTACGTGCTCCGGCTCAACCCGGACGTGCCGGGCGCCTATTTCACGCGGGGCCGGGCGCTGCGCAAACTGAGACAGTACGACCCCGCGATCAAAGATTTCGACTTGGCCG
>JALORE010000351.1 GCA_025459125.1 Planctomycetota bacterium
CCGCTGCCACCCGGTATTCACCAGGTTGGCGTAGCCGGAATATCACGGTTTCCTGCGCGTCAATTCCAGGGCCGGTTCGGCAAACAGGGCCCAGCAGTATCGGTATTCGCCGGGCGTTGTCGTGGCCAGGGTCAAAAAACGATTCCCGGGGTGGATCGGCACATCGATCGGCTCCGCCTGGGCCGGCACCACCCCCAACGTTCGGGAGAACTGCGGCTGGCCGTCCACCAGGACCCAGAAGGTCACCTGGATGGCGGCGGGGTCCGCATCCCGCTCGGCGAAGCGGACCACGTTCTCCGATACGCCGCAACGAGCCTGAAAACGCCGGATCACGGTCTCCGGCATCGCGCTGCGGATGGCGTCCAGGTCGAACGTGATCCCCGCGTTGGGGTGCATGCCGATCGAGGGATGGCTCCGCGTGTCGTAGGTCCGCCCGGCCAGACGACCGTAGTGGATTTCCCCCGCAGAGCCCACCTGGAAGCTGGCGCCGTAGACGATCGCCTCGTAGCTCGTGCCGGAGGTCTTCGGACACGGCGCGAAGCTCAGGCCCGTCGAGGTGACGATCGCGGAGCCATCGCTGCTGTCGGGGACGAAGACGCCGTCGATGAAAGGCAGTGCCGGCACCGCCGTGAACCCGTTGTCATTCTTCTTCAGGATCGTTCGGCGGGAGGCGATCTGGCCGGTGGAGGCGTCGAGGCCCTGGCCCCAGATCCCGGTATCCAGACCATTGCCCGCTCCTACCATATCTGCCAGCCCCAGCCGCTTGCCCGGCAGGCCAAAACTCTCCGCGGCGGGCAGGACGCGGGAGAACAGACGCGGCCGCTCCAGCACGGGCACCCGGCGTGCGTGGCCGGCGGCATCGACCGTCACCGCCTCGTCCCGAGTCAGCTTCTGCCGGGTTCTGGCGGTGTCCGCGCCTCCGGCGTGCTCGAATTCGATGCGACCGTCGAAGACGTGGACTTCGGTGTTGCCGCTCTCGCCCGCCAGCAGGCCGAACTCCGTGCCGAAATCCACGATGCTGGAGACCGGTGTCCGGACTGTGAATCCCGAGGCGGCGGGGGGCACCCGGGCGGTGATCCAGCCGCTCTCGAGGAACATCCGGTTGGTGCTCCGCAGATCGAAGGTGCTCGGCGCCTGCAGAAGAACCTCGGCGCCTTTGTTCAGCCGGATCCGGGCATAACCTTCTTCCAGGGTGATGCGGCCGGCTCGCAACTTGCCGGTCGGTTCGAGCGGCACGTCCCATTTCGCGTGGGCCGCGTCCATCAGGAGGCCCAGAGTCCGGTGCGAGTAGACATAAAGACCGACGATGGAGAGAACCCCCAGGATGACCAGGCAGACAACCGCGGCCTTGACCATCCGCGCCCCGACCGCCATGAAACGCTGCCCGGTCTGGGCTGCTTCGCAGAGGGCGGACCACCAATCCCAACCTGCCGGCCGCGATGCAGGCGACTCGGTCTGTCGCTCGCGGGCGAGGAACTCCGCCAGTTGCCGGTTCGCCAGTCGTTCGATTTCACGGATTCGGTCCTGCTCGGAGCTGTCCGGTCCCACGCGCAGGTCTCCCCGGTCCTGGCGGGCGGGTCTCCCCGGCGCCGGAATCTCGACCACGGGGGGCGCGGTTCCGGGGCCCGTCTCGGGCTCTGCGGCGCCCACCAGGGTCTGGGCCGCGGGCAACCCTCCCATCAGGGCCATCAGGCCGACGTACGTCGTGACGAACTCCAGGTAATAGGCGCGGGCCCGGTCGTTGCTGGCGATCTCCTGATCGAGCTGCGCAAACTGTTCCGGCGTGATCGTGCCGTCCAGAGAGCGGACGATCCACTCCGCGAAATCCGCGGGCAGCGGGCGCTGCGGGCTCATGCGAGTTCCTCCTCGCGGAGGGACTTGCCCACGCAACGCAGCAGGGCGTCGTGGATCCGGACGAGACGCTTGTAGATGGCCTGCACCGAGTGGCCCATCTGCTGCGCGATGCTCTGGATGGCGACTTCGTCCCGGTAGCGGAGCCGGATCAGCTCATAGTCCTTCGCGCCGAGCTTGTCGAGGCAGTGGCGCAGGGCCTGCATCCGGACATCGGTCTGCTCAATGAATCGCTCGGACTCGCTCTGCAGCAACTCGACCGCGGCCTGGCTGAAGAGAATCCCGCGCGTGGAATGCCGCTTGCGCACGCTGAGAATCTGATAGCGGGCGATGGCACAGCCCCACGCGGTGAAGCTCGTGCCCGGCGTGAAGCTGTCGAACCTGGACCACATCAGGAGCACCGTCTCCTGGAACAGGTCTTCCGCGTCCCCATGATTCGGGACCATCGTCAGAATGAAGGCGTAGATCCGCCTCTGGCTCGTCATCAGCAAACGCAGGAACTCGTTGGTCTTCGAAGAGTCACTCATACAGCTACCTGTTATCAATATCCCGGGCGGCGCAGGATTAAACCGCGAATCGGTCGCGGGGTGCACATTTTTCGCGGCCCGCAAAAAAGCACAGAAATTCTGTGTCGCGGCCGGGGCCGGCATATTGACGGCCGGGCACCGGTGATTGTATCGAAGAGTTCTATCATGAGCATGCACGGATCTGCCACCCATAATATGGAGAGTCTGACGATGTCTTATCGACGCTTGGTTCCGGGGCTCATCTGCATGCAAGTGGCTACGGCGCTGGTGGGGGCGCAGCCGCAGCCGGTGCCGCGGGCGCAGTGGGGCGCCCCGCTGGTCACCGTGTCGCACGAGGGGAACACCTGGGTCGTGGCGGGACAGAGGCACAAGGTCATCCTCCAGGAATCCGACCTGACACTGAGCATCCAGGCCGGACCCGTTGCCTGGAAGATGGAGCCCTCCGCGGCGCAGGACATGCTGATCAAATCCCGGGGGGAGGAGTGCTATCTGAGCCTGGCGGATGCCGGCAAGATTGAGATCACCCCCATGGACACTGGGGCCACGACCGGCCTCAGTATCCGGCTGGAACGCTTTCGCCACACCGGCTTGCTGAACCGGGGGTTGGAGCTGGACTTGGCCTTGTGTCTGACGGTGGGCCTGGAGGGCAAAGACGAAGAACTCGTCTGCACGGCGGCGGCCATCGAGCGCGAGGCGTCCGTCCGGCACCTGGACTGGCCCCGCGCGCTGGACGCCCGGGGCGTCAACTATACCGCCCTCAGTCACGTCCGGGGCAACCTCCTCCCGGGCGACTGGCCCAAAGAGTACCATCCCTATCGCAACGTGCCCGGGGGGCAGGAGTCGCTCATCGCCACCGACACCAGCATCATTCAGAGCAACCTCATCGAGTGCTGGTCCATGTCGTGGTGGGGATTCCAGAAGGCCGAGGCGGCGCTGCTCGTGATCGTCGAGACCTCCGCGGATGCCGCGTACACGTTTTCGCATCCGGCGGGCGGCCCTACGGTGATCGGACCCCGCTGGCTGGCTTCCCTGGGCCGACTCCGGTACCCGAGGTCGGTGCGGATGTGCCTGTTCCCCAAGGGGGATTACGTGACCATGTGCAAGCGGTACCGCCGGCACGTGCTGGACACGGGGCAGTTCGTCTCGCTCAAGGAGAAGATCGCCCGCGAGCCGCTGGTGGGCCGGTTGATCGGCACGCCGCACGTGCGGCAGCACGCCCTGCGGAACTACAAGCCCGGTGGACGCCGCTACGATCCGAATCAACCGGAGCGCAACTACCGCGTGACCACGTTTGACGAGCTGGCGCAGCAGCTCCGCGAGCTGAAGGCCCGGGGCGTGGAGCGAGCCTGCGTCACGCTGGCCGGTTGGCCGTACCTGGGTTACGACCGCCAGCATCCGGATGTCCTGCCGCCGGCCCCGGCCGCCGGCGGGTGGGAAGGACTGAAACGCTGGGTCGATACCTGCCAAGAACTCGGCTACCTCTACAATCTGCACGATCAGTACCGCGATTACTACGTGGACGCGCCTTCCTATGATCCGCAGTTTGCGGTCCACGAGGAGGAGGCGCTCGGCCGGCCGACGGCGTTTCCCGGGACACGCTTCGGGACCTGGAAGGAAGGCTGCATCCCCTTCATGGACTACTGGGACGGCGGCAAGATGGCCTATATGAACGCCCGCCTCGCACTGCCGCACCTGGTCAAGAACTACCAGTTGCTGTTCGAGCACGGCATCCGCATGCAGGGCAGTTACCTCGATGTCTTCGGCTACGTCCCGCCGACGGAGGATTTCCACCCCGAGCACCCGGTGACGCGGACCGATTCGATGCGCTGCCGGGCGCAATGCTTCCAGTGGGCCCGGAATAACCTGGGCATCGTGGGCACCGAGGCGGGCGCGGATTGGGTGGTCCCCTACGTGGATTACTCCTCCGACGCGAAGGCGGGTCAATGCATCGCGGCGCCTCTGTACAACCTGGTCTATCACGATGCGATTCTGACCCCGGAAGGCGGGGTCGGCGATCACCTGCGCTGCCTCCTCAACGGCGGTTATCCCACCGTCGGACGCAGTCCGGAAAGCCTGCCATGGATGCGGCACATCGCGGCCCTGCATCGGCGGGTCGCCCTCCTGGAGATGACCGATCACCAGTTTCTGGATAAGAACCATCGCCGGGAGCGCAGCACCTTCGCCGATGGCACGACCGTGACGATCGACCGGGACGCCGGTACGTTCGAGATCAAACCCGAGCTGAAGCTGTGAGTGTGGTTGACTATGAAAAGAACGGCAGTGGTTTCTCTGCTGGCGCTAGCCATCTCGTTGTCATCTGTTGCGGCCAACTCTGCCGGGCAGGTTGCGGACGGGGTGGAGGTGGACTACGCCGGCCTGGTCGCGCGGGCGGATCTGCACTACGATAAGCCGGTCAGCCGCAGCGAGGAGGGAATTCCCCTCGGCAACGGTCGGATGGGCAGCTTAGTGTGGACCACGCCGGAGGCGATCCGGCTGCAGATCAACCGCGTCGATGTGTTCGCCAACAACTGCTACAGCACGAGCTTCCCCGCGCGCAATAGCGATTACTGCGGCGGCTGCGGATTCGTGGATATCTCTTTCGGAGGGGAGGTATTCACCGAAGGGAAGATGTCACAGCATCTGTCCTGTTACGATGGCTTGGCTGACATTCGCGGCGCGGGAGTCACGGCCCGCGTGCTGGCCTGGAACGAACAGGACGTGATGGCGTTTCAGGTCGATGACACCCGGGAGCAGCCTGCCCCGATTACCGCCGTGTTGAGAATGCTCCGAGCGCCGGAGGTGAAGACCGGCGCACACACCGCCGTCTCCAAAACCGAGAGCCGCGCGGGGAGGATCGTCCTGACGCAGAAGTTCACCGAGGCGGACTATTATTGCGGCTCCGTGGTGGCGATCGGCGTGGTCGGACGCCCGGTCGAAGTGCGGATGGCCGGTGAGCGCGAGATCCAGTTGGTCGCCGACGCGGGACGCGGAGCTTTCACCATTTTCATCGCCAGTGCCGCGAGCTTCGACCCGAAGCAGGACTTGGTTGCGGCGGCGCTGGGGCGCCTGGCGGTGGCGCAGGACAAGGGCTATGCCGCTCTGGCGGAGTCGAACAAGACGTGGTGGCACGATTTCTGGTCGCGAGGATTCGTCCGCCTGCACAGCGCCGACGGCGTGGCGGACGAGATCGAGCGGAATTACACCTACTACCTCTACGTCATGGCCTCCAGCTCGCGCGGCCGGTTTCCCACCAAGTTCAACGGGATGATCTGGATCACCGGCGGGGACAAGCGTTCCTGGGGCGGGCAGTATTGGGGGGCCAACCAGGAATGCTTGTACAACGCCTTGCTCCCGACCAACCGGATGGAGCTGCTGGACCCGCTGTTCGAGATGTACTCGGGCATGTACGCTGCCTGCGCTGTCGCGGCGCAGCAGCAGTGGGGCAGCCAGGGCATCTACATCCCCGAGACGGTGGCTTTCGACGGCTTGGCGCGCCTGCCCGACGAGATCGCGGCGGAAATGCGCGACTTGTACCTGCTGAAGAAGCCCTGGGACCAGCGCAGCGCCGGGTTTCTCGCGGTCGCGCGGACCGGCCAGCCGCATTCCAGCCGCTGGAACTGGATGGGCGGCGGCAGTTACGTGGACGGCGTCTGGCAGCCGACCGAGCGTGGCGGCGGACCGTACGGAAACGTCACACACATCTTCTCTCGCGGGGCGAAGATCGCCTATACCTACTGGCAGCGCTACGAATACACGCTGGACCACGCCTGGCTGCGGGACCGAGCCTATCCCGTGCTCAAGGGCGTGGCGGAGTTCTACCGCAACTACCCGAACCTCCGAAAAGGCGAGGACGGCAGGTATCACCTCCACCACGTCAACAGCAACGAGTCCGTCCAGGGTGGCCGCGATCCGGATGAAGAAATCGCCGGGATGATGGGAATTCTGCCGGTTGTCATCAAGGCAGCGGAGATTCTCG
>JALORE010000092.1 GCA_025459125.1 Planctomycetota bacterium
GTCCGTCATCAGGTCACACCGGGGGTAGAAATCCACATCCTGTCCGGTGCGGTTCGTCACCGAGACGATCATGTACCAGAAGCGGGTCTCCCCTTCCGGACCCCAGGGCAACACGATCTGCTGCGGCGGCTCGTACCGGACTTCGAGGGTCCAGTGCCCGGCCCGTTGCACGACCGCCGGTTGTGGCGCCGCGGCCTGGCTCAGACCGCCCAGATCCACGCACAGGCCCGTGGCCACGAGCGCCAGGACCGTCCCATAAAGAAGGCGTCTTTTCATCTGCAATGCACTCTCCACAGAACCAGTTGGCCGTTGGGATGCGCCAAGTTGCACCTTTTACCTATTTTACACCAAGGCCCCGGCAAAGCCAAGAAGATTTTGACCAGAATGGCACCGCGGCAAGAGGTTGGGAGGGTGATGGCCCTCTGTGGAACGGTCATTATGTCAGACGCTCCAAGGAAATGGGCGGGCAAATGCCGCACTGGGCTCTTGACACGCGTCCCCTTGTTCGTCACCTTGATGGTCAACTACGACGGCGCGAACCACATCAGGAGGCTTCACTATGAGTCGAGCCGGGCACGAGCAGCAAGGGTCGATCACACGTCGCGGGCTCATCTGGGGCGCGGGGGCAACGGCTTTGTCGTTTGCCGTCGTGCGCCCGGAGGCGGTCGCCGGGATGCAGGCGAACAGCCGGATCAAGGCGGGTGTCATCGGGTTGGGCAGTCGCGGCCGGATGATCGCCGGCATGGTGCAGAAACACGGCGGTTACGAGGTCACGGCTCTCGCCGACTACTTCGGGTCGGTCGTGGACGCAGCGGGCGAGCAATTCCAGGTGCCCAAGGCCAGGCGATTCTCGGGTTTATCGGCGTACCAGGGCCTGATCGCGGCCGGCGTCGAGGCGGTGTTCCTGGAGACGCCGCCCTATTGTTTCCCCGAGCACGTGGAGGCAGCGGTCGCCGCGGGCCGGCACGTCTACCTGGCCAAGCCCCTCGGCTGCGACGTCCCGGGTTGTCTCCGCATTCGGGACGCCGCCAGGAAGGCGACCGCGAGCCGGAGAGTCTTCCTTGTCGATTTTCAGACGCGCACGGACCCCTTCTTCATCGAAGGTGTCCAGCGCGTGCAGGACGGCGCGATCGGCCGCATCGGACTGCTCTGCTCCGAGTACAACGATGAGAGCTTCCGCGATCCGCCCACGACCGCGAACATCGAGAGCCGCCTGCAGGAATTGATCTGGGTCAACGACGACGCCCTGGGCGGCAGCTATCTCGTCAACGCGGGCATCCACGCGGTGGACGTGGCCCTCTGGATCGCCGGACAGATGCCGACGAGTGCCATGGGCGCATCCCGGATCGCCCGGGCCGATCCCCATGGCGATTCCCACGACGTCTTCTCGCTGACCTATGAATTCCCCAACGGCATGATCCTGAACCACCGCGGCGAGCACCTCAAGAACCGCTCGGACTTCCGCAGCGACTGCTGCGCCCACGGCCAGGATGGCTGGCTCGAAACCGGCTACACCGCGCGGGTCCGCATCCTGGGTACTCGCACCGGTTGGCGCGGCGGCGACGTCGTGAACCTCTATCCCTCCGGCGCCGAGCGGAACATCGACACGTTCCACAAGTGCGTGAAGCAAGGTCGCTGCGACAATCCCACGGTCGAGCCCAGTGTCAACGCCACCCTGGCGACGATCCTGGGCCGGGAGGCCGCCCGCCGGCGTACGAAACTGACGCTCGACGATCTCCTCCGCGAGAACCGCCGCCTGGAGCCCGACCTGACGGGGCTGAGAACATAGACCGAACCGTCAGAGCATTCTTCGTCGGCGTAACCAGGCGGTTACTCCTCCGCCAATGGCGGCAAGAACCACGGCTCCGGGCGCAGGGACCCGAGGGGTGACCCCTCCTTCGGTGTGAGCGGTGTAGAACAGAACGCTGTGTTGTATGCTCTCCGAGGGTGCCAGGTTCCCGAAGTCCCACTTCATGGCGCCGGCTATCTCGGTTGGACCTACATGAATGCCACCGGGCAGCAGATCCGTCTCGACCAGATTATGCAGAGAGTCAAGACCCGGCTCTCCGTCGTGTCCGGAAAATTGGCCCAGTCCCCATTCCGTGGGTTCCGTAATGCTGCTGAACCCGATGATGTCATCCATATCCGCCTGCCATGTGCTCAAGGGAGCGAAGAAGCTCATGTCGTGGTGGTATGCGCCGAAGGCGTCGCTCGCATCCGCATACATGGTCGGATCATATACGCCGTAGTTGTTGGGCCCATAGTCATCGTTTGGGTGAGCCTGCATGAATTGGAACAAGGCCACGTCAGAGAGGACCTGGTCCGTGGTATTTGTCAGAGTATAGGTCTGGATCATGGGATACCAATGCGTCAGTGTGTGGGCGGGAGAAGCCGGACTCAGTCCCGCCACCGTACGCCCCGGCTGCATGCTGGCATCGATGGTGATCCTCAATTGCCCATTGGCAATGACACCTCGCCCCGTGTCTTTCCCGACGACAGGATTGCCGGGATCATCGTGGGATTGGAATGGCGTCACGGTAACGAACTGGGAGTTGCTGGTCCAGTCAGGGCAGACCCAATTGCGCTCCAGCCACATCGACTCTCCCTTCGCGATCCCACCGTACCTTACCGCGGCGGCCCATTCACCAGAAAGCTGCTCATGGCCATGCGGGCTGATCATCCAATCGCTGTAACCGCTATCCCAAAGCGCAATATACCAATCAGGGTTTGACATCATGTCCGACGCACAGGCGTCGCGTGGCAACACCATTGTCCCCACGAGTGCGCAGAGAACCACAGACGCCACCTGTCTACCGATGCTTTCCATAGCCCGTCCTCCTTTGACCGTCGATATCCTGTGTTTACACCCAAGTGCCCTTGCCCATGAACACGCGTAGTGTCGTACGGCGTGACCGGTCGCGAGTCCGCCGGTCGTCCGTTCTGTCACGATCTGTCTGGCCGCTCGCCCCCCGTCACCGGGATTCACCAGGCTGCGGCAGATGCATGACGGGGGATCAGGCGGCGCGCGACTTCGAAGAGAAGGGAAGACAGGGTGTGCACACGCGGATGGAAGCGCTCGCACGCAAACACGCGGCCTCTTCATCTCCGCCCTCCAATCCATGGACCTTCAGTACCCGACTGGACACAGCGGTGGCACCCAAGTACCGATCGCGCAAGTGCAGGTGGGCCTCAACTCCAGGAGGCACCGGGTGGTCAGACTCACCCTTTCGCCTCGCCAACCTCAAGCACGATGCGCCGTGCCCGGTCACTTCCGTGACGTCGAAACAGATGCAATTGTATGGCCTCGCGTCCGCCTGTCAAGTAGGTACAAGTACATGTTTCTGAGGTGGGAGACGGAATTTTCGACGTCGAATCGACGTGTACAGCAGACCAGGGACGGCGTAGTTGCCGGGAAGAAAAAGGGGCCGCGCGCATCCCTGCATGCGGCCCCGGTGTTCCGCTCCGAACAGGAAGGTCAGACCAACTGCCGCCGGCGCAGCCAGGCAAGCAAGTTGACGCCGAGGCCCACGAGGACGATGGCACCCGGGGCGGGGATCACGGGCTGGCAGTCGCCGAGCTTCTCGATCATTCGCAGCATGACATCATTGCCGGAATCGAAGCCGGCGTAGCTGATCTGGAACCGGTAGGTGGAGCCCAAGTAGTCGCGGTCCAGCGTGCCCGGTTCCGCGAGGCCGGCAAACTGGCCGGAGATCGGATCGTCCCCCAGGGTCTCAATGATCATGAACTCATCGCCCACCGGCCGGGAGCGAGCAACTGCCATGGATGGTTGACCGCCCGGCCAGGGACGTCTCGGTGCGGGAGAATCCCGGCGCCCGCGACGCCATGATTGTAGCCGATCGTCAGACCGGGCCGGATCGGCGCCGCCGGGCCGGTTTCGAGCCGGCCTTCGTGGCCTCCTCGAATACCAACATGGTCACTGCCGTGACGTGGTTCGACCAGATGGTCACCGTTCCGGGTGTGCTGCCGGTCCTGCGGGAGTTCTCCTACCACCGTTACGGCGGCGTCTCGCCGGCGAATCTGCAGGCGATCGCCGCCCGGGCCCGGCAGCCGGTACGTTCTCGATCGGGGGCCGGCCCCCCGGCACGTACGGCCTCACGTATACCACAGCCGCTGCGTATGACGTGGACCTGCCGAACCAGGCGATCCATTGGGGCCAGGCCGTCACGGCCGCCATTCCCCAAGCCGGCGTCCTGACCGTCTACGGCAAGGCCGCGCGCTCCGATGTCGTGCCCCCTTCCGCGCCCACGCCCTCCTGTGACGACGCGCAGGTATCTCCCGGCGTCACGTACACGTACGAAGTGTCCGCCTACGATGCTGCCGGCAACGAGTCGGTGCGATCCGCCGGGCGGCGTGTCACCATCCCTCGTAGCAGCCGACACATGTCCCTCCAGAGTCGCCCCAGGACTCCAGGCGGCCGGTCAGAGGGCACTCGTAGGGGCTGGCCACGGCAAACGTGGCCTGCAGGTCCGATTGGGAACTCTGTGAGTAGCTCCCGCCATGATAGAACGGTCCCCACTCGCGGGCGGACCCGAGCGCCACCATCGCAGTGGGCGCGAGCACCGAGTCCTACCTGGCTTGGGCTACATACTCCAACACCGTTTCCGGCGGGCATGGAGGCCAGGGATAGGCGCAGGACTCCTGTGCCGTGGCGCCGACCAGACCCAACACACAGAAGGAACACAGAATGATTCGTTTCGGTTGCATCATGTTACCGGCCAAATGCTCAGGGGACCGCTGCGCGGTCTGCTCACAGAGTCTGAGGATGTTTTGCCGCCGGCGCGGTGCTCAATCAGTTGGACGACAGAATGATGTCATCGATAAACCAATCGTCCTGGGTCGGCGACCCACTGCCGGACGATGTCCCTTTGCAGCGAAAGCGCAGCTTGAACTCGGCGGTCAGCGCGGCCGACGGCAACTCGCAAGTCACCGATTGGAAGCGGGTCATGGCCGGGTCTTGGCCCAGGTGCCGCTTCACCTCCCGCCAACGGGAAGCACGGTACCACTCGATGATCAGATCGTCGCCTTCCTCCGGATCGTCGCCGCCGCCGCCCTGCTGGTAGGAGTAGCTCAGGGTGACTTGCGCATAACCCGACAGGTCGATGACTCCCGTTTCCACGCCATCGCCGCCGGAACTGGAGGCGTTGAGCCGCAGGGAGTAAGGAGCAGAAGGTTCGTTCAGCCCCTCTTCATCGACGGTTGCTCCTGCCACGACCGCCCATTTCGCCGGATCGAGCGTCGTGGCGGCGAAGGTGTCCTTCAGGAGCGGGCCCTCGGTCCGGAAGGACCAGACGCCGCCGGTCCTGGCGACGCCGCAATCGGTCCGGGCCACCACCTTCCAGTAGTAGACTGTGCCGGGTTCCAGACTGCCGGCCTCGCAGAGCCACGTGTCTTCATACGCCGGCCACGCGATGTTCTGGCAGAGCAGCTTGACCGGTGGATTGACCGTGTCCAAATAGACAGCGCAGCTGAGACCGCTTCCGTCCGGCGCTGCAGCCGCCCGCAACGTTTGCCCCGGGGCGCTGCCGGACGGGAGGCGGGCCTGTTGCTCCACGGCAACAGCACTAAATCCCTGGGCAGCGCGGGCCTTCATGAACATCCGCTCGGCATCGAGGGCCAACCGCCGTTTGGCGGCATGCAGGATCTCCTCCCCCGGCCCGAGAATCAACGCATCGCCGGAGACGCCGGCGAGGCTGAGGTTCGCCGCCTGGACCCCCGCGGCCGTCGAGAGCCCGTTGAGGCACTGCGAGGCCACCCCCCATATCTCGGAACCGTACGGCCCGTACCGGGCAACCACCGACCCGTTCGCGGGGTCAATCTGGTACAACATCTTGGTTGTGTCATCGACCCCGTAAAGGAAACCATCCGGGGCCCAGTCGATGTCCGTTATAGAGGAGGGAAGCCCAAAACGTGACCCGAGGAGGGACGTGCTGCCCGAAACCATATCGATCTTGACGAGGCTGCTGAATGCGCCGTAGAGCGTGCCGTTCGGGGCGAAATCGATGCCCCAGACCGACCCGTTGTCGGAGGAGATCGGGCATTTCGCGGTGGCAATGCAGGTGCTGGGGTTGATCGTGTAGAGCACGTCCCCGCCGGGATCGTCACTCACGGCGTACAACGTTCCATCCGGGTGAAACGCGATGCCATTCAGCCACAGGTCCTTACCCGCTGCGGTACGGATGGATCCGCAGACCCGCTGCACCTTGCCGTCCGATCCGATGATGTCCAGATGGGTGATGCTCGCGCCGTACAGGACGCCCGTGGGAGCGACGTCCAGAGACGGAAGAAAGCCGATGGATGCGAGGCGGACTTCCTGCACGGGATCGGTCTTCAATTCCACCAGGCTGAAGGGATTGACATTTACACCGAGGCTGCCTGTGCTCGCCACGATGCGAAACCCGCCGCAACCGGAATCCAGGAGGATCTTCCAGGATAATTGCGCCGCGAGGGGTACGTCCCTGGCACGGTCGGCCGGGCTCGGCTCATTCGGCTCTCGGATCGCCAGGCACTCCGCGGCCTGAATCCCCTGGGACAGAAACAACAAGACCATGCTGAGCGCTGCGACCCTGCCCATCCACACCCTCGTTCTCACGTTCTCACCTCCGGCGCAATCGGGAGCCGTACGATACCCCGGTCAGAAGCGCTATTCCACATACCTTCGTGTCGTGAAAGCAACCCTCAGGTCTTCCGGGGACGGCTCGGTCCACCCAGCCTCAAGCACGGCGGCAAGCCTCCCGCTGAGTCCGCTCACATACTCATTTATGACATCCTCCCCCGGATTTGTCAATGTCGATTTCCCGCGTGCACCATTGAGCAGGCGGCTCCAAAAGCTTTTGACGCAAAGAAGATGGTCTCTAACGGTTCTGGAGGAACTGGGCCCGGATACGGCGGATGGCCGCGGGGTGGGTGTTGACGAATTCAGGGATGTTGGCCGCCCGGTCAGGGGCCGTCAGGTGGGACAGGAGAACCGGCGGCGTGCTGTCACCATTCTCGTCCAGGTGCGTCAGGCAGAGCTGAGTGTAGTCGGACCAGCCTTTGGAGGGAAAGACCAGCCACTTGCCGTTGGGCGCGAAGCTGTGCCAGGAATTCATGCGGCGCGTATTGGCACGCAGCCGGCGGGCCGCGCCTCCCTCGGAGGGGATGATGAACAACTCGCTGTCGG
The DNA here is from genome assembly GCA_025459125.1 of Planctomycetota bacterium. Lineage (GTDB taxonomy): Bacteria > Planctomycetota > Phycisphaerae > Sedimentisphaerales > Anaerobacaceae > PLanc-01. Next base: position 7,181 of record JALORE010000092.1, read on the forward strand.
GTTGCAGCAGCATGTAGCTGTCGGCCTGGCAGAACACGATCCACCGGCCGTCGGGCGAGTAACGGGGAAAGTAATTGCTCCGGCCATTGTGCGAGGCCCCGGGCAGCGGTTGCGGCGTGCCCCCCGAGCCATCACGGAACGGGATCTTGTACAAGTCGAACCGGAACGGACGGCCGTCCTTGAGAAGCAGCTCGCAGTCGGCCCGGGTCAGCGGCGTCAGGCCCATGCCGCGAGTCTCGCGCAGATCCGCGGCCACCGCCCGGGCAAAGACAATCTCCCGGCCATCGGGACTCCAGACCGGATTGCTCTGCACCAGGTTGGGGTCATCGGCGCCGGGCAGCGCCCGAAACTGGCGGGTCTGCCGGTCGTACACGCACAGAATTCCCGCCACCGGATAGAAAAGCTGCGAGAACGCCAGCGGCGGCCGGGGAACGAACACCGCTTTGTCCTTGACCGTGCTGACGACGTAACGACCGTCGGGAGAAATCTGCGACAGCAGGCCGAAGGTCTCGCCGGAACGCTCGTAGTCGTTCCAGGTGATGAGGTCGCCGGGGGTGAGCGTCATCTCTTCGCGCACCGGCGCGATCAGGTAGGCACCCTTGTTCAACGCGTAATCCGCATCCATCGCCAGAACCGTGCCGTCCCGGTTGAACGAGTGACAGTTGGTGCACACGGGCACCTTCTCCAGCACGATGGGCGGCTGCGTGTCGATCGACCCGAACCGCCACCGAATACGCGATGGATTCTTGTCCGCCTCGACAAACGGCAGGACGACCTCGCGATAGAACAGCGGCGCCCCCACGGGATCCCGGGACGTCCGGAAGGACATTCCGGCCCGCGACAGGACTTCCGTCGAAATGCCCCGCCGCAGGCCAAGAATAACGACTTGCGCATCCCGCTCGCGCGATCTTCGTTTGAGGTTCTCCCAATCCTGCGGCCGGGGCGTCCACCGGGGCCGTCGCACCAGCGCCTCCAGCGCGGGCTCCCCATCAGCCAGCGCAATGCGGACCAGCCAGCGTCCTGACGCAGGCGCGGTGTCTTCCCAACGAAACGTCGGCGGCACGATCTCCGGGGGAAACAGCGTTCCATCCAGAGGATATTCCAGCGCAATCTCGGGATAGTCTGCCCGTTCCGGATAGGCGGCCAGAATCCTCTCGATCCGGCGGGCATCGGACAGCAGAGCCCTGCAGGCAACTGCGGCCGCCAGGAGTGCTCCGGCGGCCAGGAGGGCCCAGGCGGCGTTCTTGCGCGTCAGGATCATGTGCGACACTCTAATCCATCCCGCGCCCGCGCCGCAAGCCCGTCACGGGCGGACCAATTGCACGCCGGACTTCACCTGCAACGTGTACGGCTCCCGCTGCTCCACCGGCACCAGAGTGTAGCCAACGCCAGGGACGATCTTCGCCAACTCCGAGGCGGGCAGGCCGACGACAAAACCCTGGAAACGGCCATTGCCGGAAGAGCAGTTGCCGATGAAGTGCTCCTCGGTGAGCCGGATGTCCTCCTGTCCCGACGCATGCAGCAGGAATCGGAACACCACTTTCTCCCGGAAGCTGCGCAACTGGCGGTGATCCTGCCCCGCCAGCCATTCCTCGATGACGATGATGAAATGGCCCTGCCCCTCGAACAGGCTGCGGGACGCCGCCGGGATTCTCTGGTCCCCCTGCCAGTACAAACCGTTCACGTGCGCGGTCTTGATCTCCTGGAATTCAACGAATGGGTATTCATGGGGCTGGATCGGGACAAATCCGTCGCCGGAGTTGGCGCGGAAGAATTTGACCACGTCGTCGATCATCTCCGCCTTGATCTCGTGTCCGCTGCCGTTATACGTGACGCACTGCGCAGGGAGGCCCAATTCCCGGTAGATCGACTGACTCACCTGCCAGCGCGCGGGCATCTCGGCTCCCATGAGGCTCCGGATCAACTGGGCGTGCTCCTCGCAGAAGGCATCGCGGGACTCCGTCGTGTCGTTACGGTCCAGGTAACCCATGTAGAGGTACTGCGAGATCTGCCGGTAGGCCGGCTCATCGAACTCGATCCCCGCCGCCTGCTTCAGGTCGGCGATCCCCACGGGAAACGGCAACGTCGTGCCGCGCCACTGGGCGATAGGAAAGATCGGGATCGCGTTGACGCCCCCCGTGGCAACCGCGCGCACCACCTGCGGATGCAGGACAGGGAACCGGTTGGCGAACACCCCGGAGGCGGAATAGCCGTGCATGAAGACCTTGTCCCGGACGTCGATGTGGTTGCGCCGCAGCAGAGCCTGTGCCTCCCGGATCATCCGGATCAACTGCAGATCGATCCGCTGGAGCGGTCCCGAGACGACCCGCAGGGTGTCTTCATCAAGCGAATGGGTGTAGATTTGCCACCGGTCGCGTGGACGCGGAAAGACAGGCACGAGCAGAGGTGTCCCCAATTCCCGCGCGATGCGGTTGGTGTAGGAGGCGCGCACCAGGCGCGCGGCCGCCGCATCGTGGACCTGAAAATCGTCCGACGTCGTCCCGGTATTATTCGTCTCCACGAACAGGTGCCGGTCGGCGGCAGGGTCGAGACCCTTCGGGACAAACAGATAGTATGGATAATGGAATCCGCTCTTGGGATTGGCGGCGATCTTGAGCCACGTGTCCTGAGACAGATCGAGTGTGACCCGGTTCGGATCGACCACCCCGATTTCCGCAGCGCCCTGTGCGGGGCGCTGTGGCGGTGGACTCTCGCCCTCCTGGGGCCGCGCCCCGACTTTCCACGTTTCGATGACGGCCTCCTGGCGATAGTCGTTCTTCCAGGTGTACGTCCACCGGTTGCCAATCTGCAGGGGCAGGCAGGTATCGCCCGGACCGGCCAGACTGTGACTGAGGAGGGCCGCTTCGGTGACCTTGCCGTTGGCGTGCTCGTAACGCATCCGGACCAGACCCACCCCGGGGGCGAACCACAGGTAGCGCGTCCCGTTCACGAACGCGCTGCCGGCCTCGGAGTCGGTCCGCGTCCCGGTAATCACCGTCCGGTACTTCAGGGCCCCGGCGAAGGTGCCGCCGGGAACCGCAACGGCTTCGAGGCCCTCCAGCGTCGTGTCGGCCCGGCAGTTCCAGTCGCCCCGTTCGCTGATCCGCAGGGCGCCCCTGTCCATTCCCGGCGTGTTCACATCTTCCCGTCCGAGCGCCTGCAGGCTCGGCAGCAAGGGCGACGGCGCGGCGAGGTACGAGATCAGCAGGTACATCGCGGCCGGCTCCGGGCTGCTGCCCCGCGTGCTGGGCAGACGACGTCGGCTCAGATCGTCCCCGGCGGTCGCCACCGGGCAGTGCCCCTGCGCCACTTCGGCGCCGTCCGCCGCGATCGCTGTGGCATTGATGTAGAGGTCCGCACCATGAGTTGTGGTTACTGCGGCGGCGCCGAGCACACCGAGCGCCAGCCAGACATGCCTCCGCTTCATCGTGAGCCTCCCGAGCTATCCCACCGACTTGTGCCGTGAAGACCAAGCCTGCCCGTCGCCCCGGGTGCGGCTCCGGTCACACCGGGAAACGGTACCCCCGGCACAGGTACATGTCAACCATTTACCGCACGCGACTCCCGCCAGACAGACATCCACGGATAGGGCACGGGGATAGAAAAGAAGATGGTGCGTGGCACACACCCGACGCGCCGTGGACTATCGGCTCTGCGCAGGGTGCGTACCACGCACCATCTTCCTCAACGCCGGGACCGCCGCCTTCCGGCGGTCACGGCCGAACCACCGCCGCCGGTGCACCTGGCCGGGCGTGGAAAGTCCCGGCCAGGATGGACCGCCCGAGCGGGTCCGGTCCGTCATCCCCTGCACATCACGCGTACGGCAGGTTCAGGATCGAATTCACCAGGATAACGGTGACCGCGGCCGCAATCGTCAACTTGCCGCTGGTATGTTTCGAGCGGGACCACGACAGCAGGGCGCACATGAGTGCGGCGACTCCCAGCGTGTTGGCCACCGCCAGAAACAACGCGGCATGCCCCAGCACCTCGGGCCCGGCCTGGGCGGCCATGACCCGCATCTTCGCCGCCCCCTGGCTGAGCAGCAGCCACGAGGCGGCCGGCTTGTCTATCTGTTTCGCCTGCGCCAGGTTGGCGTACACACTGCCGGCCGCCAGCAACACCTGGCCGCCGATGAACGCCCAAGCCAGCAAGACCAGGGCCAGACTCCGGGTCCGGGGCTTCTCGGGATCGTAGGACGTCCGCATATTCTCTGTCCCTGAAAAGAGGAATCGTCTTCGACAGGTCAAGCGGCAGGCCCGTGCCCGCCTTGGATGGCGACTACTTCTATCTCCCCCTGTGTAAAGCATGCCAATGGCGGCGGTCGGGGCCAAACGTTGGCGGTCGCAGGATTTGTTCCTACACTTTTCTATGGCATGAAGTCATGCCGCGGGGGTAGGGAGGGTCTTGGGGCCCTGGCTTCACGGAGAAGACGCATGATGACTTTCAAAGTATCGGATGCCCTGTACGAACGATTGAAGAGCTATGTGGTCGACCCCTTCGACGATTCGCCCGAAGTGGTCATCGGCCGGCTGATGGAGATTGTCGACAAGGCCAAGGATCGCTGGTCGCCCTTCGAGTCCTGCGAGAACGCCCCCGCCGTCGAGCCTGCGCCGCGGTCGCGCCGCAAGGAGCCGGAGCCTGCCGACGAGGACCAGGTGGTCGTTCTGTAGCCCGCCGCGAGCCGTTCTTGCCTTCCGGCAACGATCCGGACGAGATCGCCAGCAACCAGGACGGTGGCCCTGGCCGGTGGACCCTCCCGGCCCGCCACCGTCTTCTCTCCATCAAGATCCGCTCTGAGGCACAGCGGCCGTTGCCGCCCTGCCGGGTGGAGTCCCACGCTCACCGTGCAATAACGGCAGGTGGACGTCTGCCCGCGGATCATTCTCTTGCCCGTCCCACCTCCACCCTCCAACTTCCTCCCCCTCGGTTTGGAGAATGAGATCCCAATAGTTATCGTATAAATTGCCGACATCCAGCAGAAAGGAAACCGGGCCTTCGCCGCCGCCGAGTCCGGCCTGGAGCTCATGCGTTACTGGCTCAGTCGCGTGCGGGTCTCCAGCTCCACGCCGACGTCTACGTGCAGAGCGACAACAGCCTCGTCGCGGTCCAGGTGGGTGGCAACGCGAACGTTGGCGGGGATATTGACATCGGCAATCCGCTGGCCAGCGTGGATTTCCAGGGCGACGTGCAGATCGCCGGCGATACCGGCCAGGTGGCCATTGACAGCCACGTCACGATCGGCGCCGACCCGGTCGAGTTCCCTGTGCCCGAGGTGGCCCGGTTCCGGTCGTACGCCAAGGGTCCGGTTCTCACCGCCAGCCTCTACAGCGGCAGCGGCATGACCCTCGCGAATGCCCTGATCCGCGCGGGCAGCAATCCGACGTTCACCGGCAACGGCAGCGTCACCATCCAGGGCGTCCTGTTCATTTCGGCGCCCAATATCGTGACGTTTGACAAGCAGGTGGCGCTGCAGGGCCTGATCGTGGCGGAAGGCAACGTCCTGAGCCCGGGCACGAACGCGATCCGCTTCCAGGGCAATTTCGCCTCCGGCGGGTACCCGCCGGACCCGATGTTTGATGCCATTCGCCCCGAGCAGGGTTCGTCGATCCTGGCGCCGGGATTCGCCCTGTCCTTCACCGGGAACTTCTCCTCGGTCAACGGCGTCATGGCCGCCAGCAGCCTGTATTTCTGGGGCAACGCCAGTGCCGTCATCAAGGGGACCATGATCAGCTACTCCCAGGACGCGACCTTCGTCGAGGGCAATATCGCCATGAGCTTCGATCGGGTCGGCATGGTCGAGATCCCGGCGGGCTTCGACTTGTTGCGGGTGCTGGACTACCAGCCGGCCTCGTACACGATCGTGCAGTGGAAGACAAACCGCCTGCATTCGAGACGGGGACGACCGAGATTCGGGAGGATGCCACGCGTCAACGTGGTAGCTTGGAGTCGATGCCGTCGTCCCCCCTTTCTCGCAACCGTCGGGCGTTTTGACGCGAGAAAGACCCAGAGCGCCAAATCTTGATACATGGCGCTCTGACCCGAAGACCCGGGCTGGCGCCCCCGAAAACGCGGTTTTTGATCCTCGGCCGCTCGCCTTTGGCGCTCTGATTGGCGCTCTGACCGGACGCGACCCCAAACGCGGTGGGACCCCGTCTCGCCCGCGAGCCCAGCCCGTCACTTCCCGGCCTTGACCTCGTATACCTTCAGGACCTCGTCGCCGTAATGGTTGATGACTTTGACGGCGATCTTGCCCGGCTTGCCTTGTTTTCCTTGGGGCGGGTCGAAGGGACGGCTGGCGGTGCTGTAGAGTTCGCTCCAGGCGGCCTCGTCGATCTCGGCCCGCAGGGCACGCTTGAGCTTCTCGTAGGGCTCATCCGTGCCCGTGAAGTAGGCGTGGCGGACGAAGAAGCTCTCGGAGTTGTAGCTCGTGTCGATGAACCAGCAGGCGATATCGTCGGTGGACGCGGAGCGAATGGCCCCGGTCGTCGGATCATACACGTCCACGCCCTTGATCTCGACCACGATCTGGCCGCCCTTGACCTTGCGGATCTCCACGTCCGGCTCGCCGAAGACCATGAACAGGTTGCCCGCCCCGGTCTTCTTGAGCAGTTCCTCGCCCATCGACAGGTCCGGGTTCATCCGCACGGCCAAGACGGTGAGCTTGGGCACGACCGGGACCGCGAGGTCTTTCTGGTCCTGCTCATCCTTGCCCTTCCAGACCAATTGCGGATCGAGGGATGGGTCGCGGGGGTACAGCATGGTCTTCGGCGCGTTCTCATCCTGGGCCACGAAATCCCGCAATTCTTCCGTGGGGATGTTCTTACGCCTATCCTTGTGGCGGATGGATTCGACCGGCGTTTTCGCAGATCGGTCTTTCTTGGGCGTGTTCATTGCCATTTCGGTGGTCCTTGCCTATTGGTATCACGAATACACTTGGTGATACCATTATGGTATCAGCCCTGGCCGTGCACCCAGCGGGCGCCAGGCCCGACGCCCAGGCGTTTGATCCGGCCTTCTCTGGCCATGTCTGTCAGTGCTCGCTTGAGTGTCGGTACGCTGACTCCCGCGCAGGCCCGGCGGAGGTCGGCGATGGTGAACGGGTCGGGCAGCCGGTCGATGGCACGGCGCACCATCTCGCGCTTGGCCCCACGGGCGGAGGTGATCGTCCCGACGCGGGCCTCGAATTCGTTGTAGGCGGCCGTGAGCATCCCCAGGAAGTATTCCCACCACGGCTGCAGGTCGTGCCGGGCCTGGTGCCAGCCCTGTGAGCTTCTGCGTAGCGCTTCGTAGTACGTCTCTTTGCTCTCTTCGACGATGCGCTCCAGGCTGATGTACCGCCCGACTTCATACCCAGCCTGATACAGCAGCAGAAGGGTCAGCAACCGGCCGATACGCCCGTTGCCATCCATGAAGGGATGAATGCACTCGAAATCGAGGACGAAACTGGCGATGAGCAGCAGCGGGTCGGTCTTGCCTTCCGCCAGAGATTGCTCGAACAGGTTCACCAGCCGCTGCATCAACTCCGGGGTGACGAGGGCGGAGGCGGGACGGAAGCGAACCACCTGCCGACCGTCGGCCCGAACCTCCACGATGGCGTTGTCCCGGGCCTTCCATTCGCCCCGTTTCTCGCCCGTATACCGGTACATCGTCCGATGCCAACCCAGGATGAGCTTCGTTGAAAGCCGCAACGTGGCGTGGTGCAGATGAATATCGGCCATCCTACATGCTTTGCACCTCCAACTCGGCCCAACGCGGAGGGGAACCGATCGACAGGACCGGTTCCCCTCGCGACACGTTGGAGGCGGCTCGAGGTAGCTCCGGCAGAGCTGCGGTCGAGGACGCCGCCTCCGGTTACATCACGTTGAGCCAGATGGTCAGGATGGTGCCACCCGCCTCGCTACCCAGAGTATCGAATCTCCGGCCCGAGAGAACAAATGGTCACGGGCCGTCAGGTCTGTGGTCCGTCGGCCTCTTGGACAGAATGCAACCGAGAAGTGGGGAACGCGGCATTCCACCGGCCACCGGGGGGAAGGCGGCAGACAGGCCCGAAGCAGCGTGGCTCAATCGATCGTGGCAATCAAGCGGGACAACGATCACGCAGGGCCGGTGAGAGTCGTAGGCGTGTACTTCGGCAGAACGGCAGGCGGCGTGCCACTATCGTACGGCGATGTACTCGCCCCGGGCGATGGTGAAACCGTCGTCCCAGCCTTTCGTGTACTGGTGATCGCGCTCGTAGCGTCCGAGATCGCGGGTGAACTGATAGAAGGGATGTCCGGCCACCCGGCTGCCCGCGGAGTAGCCATCCAGGTACCCATCGACATAATGCTCGCTGTACCCGGCGGACAAGAGCCCCTTGCGATTCGCCGGGCAGCAACCCACCAGGAACGACGCCACCAACAACGCGATCAACACCGTCTTCATCCGTTCGTTCTCCCGACCCTCCCGGGACCGCCCGGCGTCACATCGCCCGCGGCCGCTCGACAAAAAGTCGCATAACTTACCACGCCGTGTGACCTCGCTGCAAGAGAAAAAACAGATTTCTATACTGGCAAAGCTAATTGGACACCTGGCGAAATGATACAACAGCCACATGTAGGGACGCCCCGCTGCCACGTACCCGGACAGGCGCGAACCTCCTCACGGGAGCCGACGGCTCGATTCCCTCGCGTTGAGATGGCTTCCCCCGCCTGCGCGGAGGTAGGGTTGCTGCGCTCCGCGCGACGACCTGCTGAGGCTCATTCTGTTAGAGGCTCACGGCTTCACGGGCTGGTTGTAGATGCGGACGTCGTCGATCAGACCGCGAAAGAAGGTGCCGGGCGCCAGGGTCGGTCCACCGCCGATGTTCAGCCCACCGGGCGAGCCGACCAGACCCGACTGGGCATCCTCGCCAACCAGGACGTCGTCCGCGTACAGGGCACGCTTGGACCCGTCCCAGACCACGCCGACGCGATGCCAATTGCCGTCGACGATGCGGGCGCCGGACACCAGCGGCGCAGCGTTCTGGCGACCGCCGGGCGGCCGCACCAGACTGGTCATGAGCTTCCCTTCGGCATCTGTCTCGAGCCAGCTCGCCCCACCCGCTTGCGCGAGAATCGCCTGGCCCGGTGCCCCGCCTTTGACCCAGGCAAACGCACTGAACGGCCCGGTCGCCGGGTCCAGGATGAAGCCGGTACCGATGTAGTCGTCGATTCCATCCAGCTCCACGGCCCCCTGGATCTTGCCGCCGCCCGGCTGCCAGAGCGGTCCGCCGTAGAGCGTGCCGGGTGTGGCGCCGGCGCTGTCTTTCGCGGCCGTGCCGTCGGTCTCGTCCAGCTTGAAGTGCGCGACGAGGCGCTCGTCCTTGAGCTTCACCTGGAAGAACGCCAGGGTCAGCCGCCAGGCGAGCTCGGCGGCGGCCTTGTTGTAGGCCGTCTTCTGGTCGTTGAAGAAGGCGTGCCCGGCCCCCTTGTGAACGTAGATTCCGTAATCGATGCCGGCTGCCTTGAGAGCGGCTTCGTAGGCTACCATACCGGCGTTGATATTGTTGTCGAGGGCGCCGTAGTGACACAGCATGGACGCTCTGATCTTCGGCACATCCGCCGCGGCCGGCGCCGCGCCGTAGAACGGGACCGCCGCCGTCAAATCCGGGGCGTTGACAGCGACCTGGTTCGTCATTGCTCCGCCCCAGCAGAACCCCGTGCAGCCGACCTTGCCGGTCGTGAGCGGATTCGTCCGGAGGTACTCCACCGCCGCCACGAAGTTCTTGATCGTCGCCTGGTAATTCAGTTGGTTCAGCAGCGAGGTCGCCTGACTGGTGCTGCCCGGTGTCCCTCCCACCGGCGACAACGCATCCGGAGCGATGGCATGAAATCCCTCCAGGGCAAACCGCCGGGCCACGTCCTCGAAGTGCGGCTGCAAACCCGTGTTCTCATGGACGATGACGATTCCCGGACACGGCTCCGGGCCCTTGGGGCGGGCGGCATAGGCCCGCATATCGCCCGTTTCGCCGCGATAGGTGATATAGCCGGTTTCGAGCCGGGGATCGTCTTTCGCGACAAACTCGCCCCGCGCCCGGCTGTCCCCCAGTTGCGCCAGCAGCGCATACGCGGCCGCCGTGCCGCCGGAGACGAGAGCCACCTGCCGGAGGAATTCGCGGCGATCCAGACCCGCATTCACGTACGGCTCGCCCCTGTCGTTGGATGTGGTTCGATTTGTCGCCATGGCCGGTCCTCCTTCACAATCCGTATATCATATTACCGCAACGCCGCGTCCCCTGTCAAGACCCCGCGACGCCCCTGCCACGCGGAACGCCGCCCTGTCCGCCGGTGCTGGCGGGTCTCATTTCTTCACCGCGGGCGCGGGTTTCGGGGCGGGCTCACCCTGGTTCACATAATCCTTGCCGGCGCCGGATTCCTTTCCTACGCCGCGACGCATGAGGGCTTGCAGCTCACCGAGATATTTCGCGTAGATATCGCGCGGGGACGCGCCGTGTCCGGCGCACAGGCTCGCGGCCATGCCGACCACTTCGCCCATGCAGCCGCCCGTCCGCATCACGCGTACGGCGCCCAGGGCCTCGTGCGTCACGCTGACATCGCGCCCGGCCATGAACAGGTTCTCCACGTTGCGCGAGTAGAGGCAGCGGTATGGCACCCAGAACGGGATGGGATACGTCCCGTACTCCGCCTTCGAAATGAACGCATCCCCCTCGAAGCCCTTCTCGTAGCGGGGATCGGGCAGGTGCAGGTCGATCTTCCAGCCCGTGGGCACACAGCCGTCGGGGAATGCCCGGCCTTGTTCGAGGTCCGCTTTCGTGAGCACGACGTCTCCCAGCAGACGTCGTGACTCGCGCCGGCCCATGATGTGGGCGGACCAGTTCAACGTGTGGTTGGGAAGGACGCGATCCACGTTCTTCAGAGTGTCCCAGGCCCCGTACATCGCGCGGAAGTTCCAGTCGCGGACGTATTCCGCCTGCAGAATGGGATCGTGGTCGAAGCCGCTTTCCCAGTACCAGCCGCCGAGCTGATTGGGATTGGGCTTGGTCGTACTGCGGCCGGGGAAGGGACGCTCACGCAAGTCCAGCGCCCACTCACAGCGCGGGAATGACACAGGACCGGCTGTCTCCTTCACGTTCCACAGGTTGCATGGTCCCATGCGCCCTTTGGGCTCCATCTCGAAATCCGCCCCGGCCAGATACCCCACGGCCCCATCGCCCGTGCAATCGGCGAAGAGCCGGCCCGCGAGGCGCAGCCGTCGGCCCGTGTGGACGTCTTGTGCGCTGACGGCGTGAATCCGGCGGCCGTCAGTTTCGACGTGGTTGACGCGATGCTCGAGAAACAGCCGCAGGTTCGGCTCGGCCCGCGCGACCGCCAGCTTCTTCTCGTCTTCATACAAGTCCGCGGTATTGGCAGGACCATAATGCGCGCGGCGCGGCTGCTCCAGTTCCGCCACGACATCCCCGATCCGCGGCCATGGCTCCTTGCTCCGCGCTCCCTGGAGCCAGACCCGTACTTCGGAGCTGTTGTTGCCCCCCAGCACGGGACGGTCCTGCACCAGCGCCACCTTCAATCCCAACCGCGCACCGGTGACCGCGGCACAGGTTCCGGCCAGGCCACCGCCCACGACGACGAGATCGAACTCGCCGCCGGGTTCCGGCGCTTCCGGGTAGCCAAGCAGCTTGCGGCGAAACGCCGCCATCTCGGGATCGAGGTTCGGCGGAACCAGCGCCTCATCCCTCGTGAGCAGGATGGCGTCGCAACGTCCTTCGAATCCGGTCAAATCGCGCAACGTCAGCGTGGTGCGCGGCTTCTCGATCTGCGCGGTACCGCCCTTCTGCCAGTGCCACTCGACGCCCTGCGTGCCAAACGTCGTGCCGAGTGCCCGGCCGTCGATGAGCACCTGGAATCGTCCCGGCGTCCCCGGCGCTTTCCACGTGGCGACCCAATCCTTGGTTCGCACCCACACGCGATAGGTGCCCGGGCCGGGCAGCTCGACCGTCGTGACGGCATCCGCCACCGGCCGGCCCAACCCATGCGCCAGCAGGTACGGGGAACCCATCACGTCCATGAACTGCGGATCCACGAGCCAGCCGCCCGCATTGCCGAAGGCCTCCGCTTCGACCAGCACGGAGGCCGGTCCTGCACCCACGGCCTGCGGCGCGGTGACAGAAGACACCACCATCATCAGCAGGAGACCCAGCATGATCGACAACGTTGGGGGGGTTCTGACTGTCATCGTTCACCTCTCAAAGGCGGCAAGGTTCAACTCCGTGCACTGCTGGTGCGGCACGTGTGTTGCTCTGGGAAGTATTATCGCAGAGGCAGGCCGGCACGACAAGAAAGCGCCGGCCAAAAATGGATCAACCGTCGGCAAGCTGGCGCTTGCCGCTGCCACCCGGCATCCGCGCAGCCAGTCCCGCCATGGCCAAGCTGCGCTTGATGCTGCCACCCGGGCAATTCCGAGATTCGCAGGCACCCTCTCAGGGCCGGTGGCGCGGGGGGACGTAGACCGGGGCGTCCGCGGGGTAGAACTCCTGGCCCAGCAGGCCCATCAGGGGGGCGGACAGGTGTTCCAGGGAGAAGTACAGGTTACCATGGGTCCCCTGCTGTCGGCAGAGGTCATGTTGGCGTCGGACCAAACCGGCGTCGCGCGGGACCGCCCGGCCGGTGGAATCCTGGTAGATCGACAGGCCGGGGATGATCCGCTGCAGCGATGGATCGACCGTTTTCCATTGGGCGATCTGGCGGCCCAACTCCGCGGTATCTTCCGTGTAGGCCATGGGGATCACGTAGTCGATGGTCTTCTCGCGGAGCCAGCGGGGCCATTCCTGGTACGCCGAATCGGCTCCATCCAGCGTGCTCAGGACCGCGGCGGTCACCTGCACGTTGGGTTTGAGACCCTTGGCCCGGCGGTAAACGTCGCGGACCAGCTCGGTCACCCCCAGCCGGCGGAACTCGCCCCACTTGCTCATCCGGCGCTTCCAGTCCGTGAGATTCATCTGGTGTTTGCCCTTGGGCGCCAGCGGACTGCGACCGGTGGACCGGATCACGTCGTCCCGGCGGAGATAGCGGCCGGAAGCGGCGAAGCCGGTGACATGCTGCAGCGCGGCCAGCTTCATGGACCTGACCGGCCCGTCGATGATCAGGAGCTTGCCGCCCTTGCGGACGTACTGCTCGAGATCGTGCGCCGTGCTCTCCGGTATAACGTAGACCGCCGGCAGGACGAGCACGGTGTTGGCGGTCAGCCGGTCGATGTTCTCGGCGGGAATCGAGCTGGGCCGATAGCCCAACCGGGTCAGGCAGGTCCGGGCGGCTTCCAGGGAGCTGTTGCCATATTCCTGGCGATTCGCCGCGGTCGTCGTGAGATGGACCGGCGCCCCGCTGGTCGTCCAGATCCCCAGCGTCAGCTTGACCGTCTGGGCCACGGCCGGCGGCATCTCATTCTCGGCATGCCAGTTCAGCAGCAGTACCGCCCCTTTGCCCAACTTGTTCCAGGCGAGAGCGGGCGTACCGTCGTAGAACTCGGCCATGACCAGGGCCGTGGTGGGCTTGGCCAGAGGATTGGCGGTGATCGTGACACCGGTCGGGAAGGTGGTGCGGC
>JALORE010000004.1 GCA_025459125.1 Planctomycetota bacterium
TGAGCGACTAAGAGAAGACTGATTCTGGAATCTTCTATACTGACAAACAAATGACGCCCCACGAGGCGAACGGGGTTGACAATGCCTTTCAGAGATGCCCTTATTTCAGGCTTTAGCGGGCCGGCGTCACCCATCCACGCTCTCCCCGCTGGTACTCGCAAAGCGATAAACGCCTGGTTGGGGCCGAAGGCCGGGTTGAATTCCAGCCAGCCGGGTTACTGGGGTTTCTTAGAGAGACAGATTCCGGTTAGGCCCGGCGGATGATGCCACTCTTAAGAAGACCAAGAAAAGAGGCGGTTCAGGGAATAGACCATCGTCGTTTCGGCTTCCCTGCATCCTGCCCTTCATCGGACGACCACCTGCAGTATCGGGCTAAATGACAGGAGCCGTCATGGGCCGAAATCCTTGCCAAGAGCGGCCCATCAGCGGATTCCTGCGGAAATTGGCCTTCTCGGCTACCGCCGCCGTACCGGACCGGTTGTATCGGCTGCGCCTTGCTGGCCTCGGTTTCGTCCGCGGGTGCCCGGCTCTGCCAGGGTCTTCCGGGCACGGTGTTCTTGCGCCCGAGAACCTTGCGGACCCAACGGCCGTCCGAGCGCGACGGTTCCCGGGACGCACGAGCCACCCTTGGCCCACGCCCCTGAACCACCTCTTCTCTTCTCGGCTGATAGTTCCCACCGGGATTCCCCCGAGCAGATCGTGTCTTCCCACTCTCCTGGTTGACGGGGCCGACCGGACGAGCTACATATAGTCCCAGTCAGGCCGTAACCGAATCTATTCACATTCGTAAGGAGATCTTCCACAGTGGACATCCCGCGGATATTCAACATCATGGAGAGTGCTCACCGCATCCACAACCCGATCACCGCCGAAAAGCTCGCCACTCTCGGCGCGGCGCTGCGTCTGGAAGCGGGGGCCCGCGTGCTCGACCTCGGCAGCGGTTCGGGGGAGATGCTGTGTACCTGGGCCCGCGCTCACGGCGTCACCGGCCTCGGCATCGACCTGAGCCAGTTGTTCACCGAGCAGGCGAAACTCCGCGCGGAAGAACTGGGCGTCGCCGATCGCGTCCAGTTCATCCATGGCGATGCGGCGGGCTACGTTTCCGACGAGAAGGCCGCTGTGGCCGCCTGTCTCGGCGCCACCTGGATCGCCGGGGGGGTCGCCGGCACGATCGCGCTGCTGGCGCGGAGCCTGCGCCCCGGCGGGATCATCCTCATCGGCGAGCCCTACTGGCGGCAGTTGCCGCCGACCCAAGAGGTTGCCCAGCGGTGTCTGGCCCACTCGGTCTCCGACTTTCTCCTGCTGCCGGAACTTCTCGCGTCTTTCGGCCACCTGGGCTACGACGTCGTGGAAATGGTTCTGGCGGACCAGGACGGCTGGGACCGATACGAGGCGGCCAAATGGCTCACTATGCGCCGCTGGCTCCAAGCCCATCCCGACGACGAGCTCGCGAACGAGGTTCGAGCCAAACTGACCTCGGAACCCGCGCGTTACGCCGCCTACACGCGTGAATACCTGGGCTGGGGTGTGTTCGCGCTGATGCCGCGGTGAGGCGCCGGCGCATCCGGCGGATCGGTGCCGGCCGGTTGTTGGAGGGCTTCGATTGATGATTCATGATCTACGGTTGATGATTTGGATTCCCGCCTTCGCGGGAATGACAAACGGAGATCTGCATTGCCAACCCGCAACAACTGAAAAACGTTTCCACATCATTTGGATGGCCTGACGCAAATCGCGAAAACGAGAAGACTTGTGTCTCGCGCCAAGACGCCAAGATCGCCAAGGGAATGATACCGATTGGGTGGGGCCCTTCTTGACGCTCTTGGCGTCTTGGCGAGAGGAGATCTTGGCTGCGGCCGAAGAGCCTGCTCTGAGCGAAGTCGAATGGGTCGCGCTGGGTCTTCCGGCGTTCGGCGTGGCTCTACGGTCGGGTGACGATATTGTGCGTGATGTCACAATAAGAACAAGAGGAACCGCATGGTCTGAAGCCCATCCTACATGCTGCGTGGCTCTACGGCGGGGTGACGATATTGTCCTTTTGTTCACAAAAAACGAGTGGGATGAGTCTTAAGTTTGGAGTTCGAAGTGTTAGGCCGGAGAAGCGGATGGTCGGGATACTCTTGCTTGGACGGCCCAGGATCGCCAAGATCGTCACGTGTTTTGGCTGACGATCTTGACGATCTTCCGAAATTGAGCCAAAAACGCGGGTGCCGTCAGGAACCGCATGGGCTGAAGCCCATTTACACGCCAAAAACGAGGGTGCGGTCCCCCGGGGTCAAGATCGCCAAAACCTTGAAGATCGTCATGTATTTTGGTTGACGATCTTGACGATCTTCGCGTTTTTGCGCCAAAAATGAGGGTGCCGGGGCTACTACGTGGCGATCTTGACGATCTTTGGCGATCTTCGGAAATTGAGCCAAAAACGCGGGTGCCGGGGAGGGCACATTCCGCTGGCGGGCGGTCCCTACGGGGCTGATCCGGTCGAGCCGAGACGTTTGCGGATTCCCGCCCCCGGTTCGGCCGGGGGCAGGCTCTGCGCGGGAATGACAAAGTGACTCCGATTCTCAGGACGCCTTGGGCTGAAGATGTTGGCCGGAGGGCCGGGCCTTGCCGGCGAGTCGCATGGCCAGGGCGAGTACCAGCAGGATGCCGGCGATGACTGCGGCGATGGGCAGGCTTTGCTGGAGGGACCGGTTCTCGCTCAGGCGGCCGATTGCCTTGGGCAGGATCATGGACCCAATCAGGCCGATGGAGAAGATGATGCCGAAGACGCTCCCGTAGACGCTGGGGTCGAACTTGCTGAAGGTCACCCCCACGATCGTCGGGAACATGGGGGCGAAGGCCAAGCCGATGACCAGGACCGCCAGGATGGCCAGTCCCGCGCCCTGGGCCTTGGCCAGCACCAGCAGAGCGACGATCGCGACGAGGGATGCGCCCGCAATGATCGTGGTGCCGATCGCCGAGACGTTGCGGACGGCCGAGGTCCCGAACCGGCCGATGCCCATGGCCAGGCCGAACAGCGCCAGGACATAGCCGGCGTTGCGGGCGGCGTTGACGCCGTCGCGGCCGCCCGCCTGGAACATTTCCGACATCAGGGGCTTGGTCCAGTTGTTCATCGTCCATTCCAGTCCGATGTAGCAGGCCAGGGCTGCCGCTGCCGTCAGCACAACGGGGTTGGGCAGCAGGCTGACGGCCTTGGACAGGCTGAAACCAGTGGAGACCCGTGGGTACGTCGCGGTCATGGCAAAGACGGCAAAGGCCAGCACCCCGGCCCCGATGAGGCACACGGAGACGGTGTAGCTCAAGCCCAGGCTACCCATGAAGGTAGAAATCAGCAGTGGGATCAGGACGAAACCCAGACCCACGAAGCCGCAACCGAAGTTGCTGGCGCGGGCCGGGTCTTTGCCCTCGAACAGCGCCACCGGCAGAAGGGTGTTGCCGACCGTGTTGCAGCAGATCGCGCCGATCCCCAGCAGGACGGTGGCCAGGCTTGCGACCGCGTAGGTTGTGGCGAAGCCGAGCAGGAAGATGCTGAGGCCCGCGGTCAGCAGACCTGCCACTGCCAGAGGCTTGTGTCCCCATTTGTCCACCAGCGGTCCGACCAGAAGCTGCACGATCATGCACGTGAAGGAGAACAGCGTCACGAGCGTGCCGAACTGATTGGCATCGATGCCGAGCCGGCTCATCAGCTCCGTCGAGACGGAGCCGAGCATGATGAAACACACGGCCAGGGTGAACACGGCCGTGATCGCCACTACCGCCGTCAGGTTCTTCATAATGCCTCCGGAAGAGGACGAGCTTGGAGGTTCAAGTTTGAAGGCTGAAGTCTGAAGTCAGAGCCTCTTGCTTCACACTTTACACTTCCAACTTCACATGCACCCAACGCTGTTCGGCGGCGGACTGCGACGCCGCTCCTTGATGAAGACCTCCTCGGCCCCGCAAACGGAGTCGATCTCCCCGACGAGGAACCGGGCCAGGTCCACGGTATGAGCATTCATGTCGCCGTGGGCGCCCGAGCCGCCGGTCTTCTTGTCGTGTCGCCAGACGTAAGGGAAGTCGGGATCGACCAGCCAGTCCTGGTAGTAGACCGCGTTGAAGTGGAAGACCCGCCCGATCTTGCCTTCCTGGATCATCTGCTTGGCCAAGGCAAGGGCCGGCACCCGGCGATAATTGAACGCGACCATGTGGCGGACATGGGCCGCGCGGGCGGCGTCCAGCATCTGCCGGGCCTCCCCGGCGTTCAGGGCGACCGGTTTCTCGCAGATCACGTGCTTGCCCGCTTTCGCGGCCGCTACGGCGATAGGCATGTGCAGGGCGTTCGGCGTGCAGATATCCACCAGGTCGATGTCGTCCCGCTGCACCAGCTTCTGCCAGGAGCTCTCGGTGGTCTGCCAGCCGAAGCGCTGGGCGAAGGCGGTCAACCCTTTCGGCTCGACATCGCAGGCCGCCCGCATCACCGGGGCCGGGACATCGAAGAACGTGCCGACGCGCTGATAGGCGTTGCTGTGCGCCCGGCCCATGAACTGCGTGCCGACGATTCCGACTCTGATTGCATCGCTCATGGCAAGACCCCTGTCGATTGATAATTGATCATTGATGACTGATAATTGAGAGAGGAATCTGATGCTCATCTATAATCATCAATCATCCATTATCCTTCATCAATTCGTCACGCCAAGCCGAGGATCTTCTTGTTCGTCTTGACGTCGGCCTGACCGCCGGCGAAGTCGTCAAAGGCGACCGTGCAGGCCTCGATGATGTGCTGGGCGATGAACGCCGCACCTTCCAGAGCGCCTTGCTCGGGACTCTTGATGCAGCATTCCCACTCCAGGACCGCCCAGCCGGCATAGCCTGCCTCGGTCAGCAGGGTGAAGACCCGTTTGAAATCGACCTGGCCGTCCCCGAGCGAGCGGAAGCGCCCGGCCCGCCGGGCCCAGGATTCGTAACCGCCGTAGACGCCCACCCGGCCCGAGGGCCGAAACTCCGCGTCCTTCACGTGGAACGACTTGATGCGGTCGGCATAGAGGCGGATGAACTCGCAGTAATCGAGCTGCTGCAACAGGAAATGGCTGGGGTCGTAGTTGATACAGGCGGCAGGGTGGCCGTGTGCGACTTCCACGAACCGCTCGAACGTGGCGCCATCAAACAGGTCGGAGCCCGGGTGCAGCTCGTAGGAGAGGACGACGCCCTTGTCCCGGCTGTAGTCGAGGATCGGCTGCCACCTTCGGACCAGCTCTTCGAACGCCTGATCCACCAGTCCCGCCGGCCGCTGCGGCCAGGGGTATACCATGTGCCACGCGAATCCGCCCGAGAGGACGGGCACGCTGTCGAGGCCGAGATGCGCCGAGGCGGCGATGGCCTTCTTCAGCCGATCGGTGGCCCACTTGGCCCGCTGCTTGTCGTTCATACCTTTCGGGTAGAACGCCTGAAACGCGACCTCGTACGCGGGATGCATGGCGAGCACCTGACCTTGCAGATGGGCGGCCAGCTCCGTGATCTCCAGGCCGATGCTGCGCAGGGTGCCCTTCAGGTCGTCGCAGTAGCTCTTGGACCGGGCCGCCTGGTCAAGATCGATCACGCGCGGGTCCCACGTGGGGATCTGGACGCCCTTATACCCCAGGTCGGCGACCCACCGGCCGATGTTCTTCAGATTGTCGTACGGCGGCTCCTCCCGCAGAAACTGGGCGAGAAAAACCCCTGGTCCTTTCATCGTCTTCATGGCCGTGGCCTCCTTTCATCGTGTCATCGTGTGGCACCGCCGCCCCCGGCGGTGATCGAGACCCAGCCGGGGGGCGGCTGGGCCACAGGATTACTTTGCCTCTCGGATGCAATCGCGGATCAGGCGGGACATGGCCGGCCCATCCGTTCCCTGGGCACGAAGTTCCCGGGCGCCTTTCCTGTTCATCAGGTCCACGACGGCTTGGCCATAGCGCAGGTTCTCCACCGACAGCTTCATGTAGTCGATGGGATCGTCGCGGTAAGGGAACAGGTCGAGGCCGAACCAGCCGTCATAGCCTTGCTGATCCAGGACGTACAGAATGCTCACCAGCCGGATAAAGTTGGCGCAGCCCGGCGGGATGTCGCAGTCCGCCTGCTGATCGTTGTCGTCGAAGTGCGTGTGAAAGAGCTTCTTGGCCCGCAGGACCAGCGAGAACATGTCCTCGCTGTTCTCTTTGGCGATCAGGCTGTGGCCCACGTCGATATTCATGCCGAAGTTGGGGTCGTCGACCTCCTGCACGATCGCCAGGGCCGCGGCGGTCGTGCCCATCATGATCCACGAGCGGGGCTCGAAGGGCTTGGGCTCGATGCAGACCTTGGTTTGGTACTTATTCGTATGCAGGTGCGCCAGGATCTGCCGGACGGAATCCACGTAGCGGTCATAGAGCCCGACGTAGTCGGTCTGCAGCGGAAAGTCGTTGCCGTCGGTGGCAGGCCACAACACGCTGATCGGCACGTTGAATCGCGCGCCCATGTCCAGGGCCCACTTGACGCGCGCGACGGCTGCCGCACGGACCTTGGGATCGGTGTCGCCGAGGGCGCCGAACTTGTACTGTTTCTCGGTCCAGGTGTGCCCGCAGAGCTGGACGATCTGCAGGTTGTGGTCCTTCAGGACCTTCTCGATTTCCTGGGCGTTCTTCTCGTCGATCTCCGTGGGCACGTGCAGCTCGATGCCGTCCACATCCTCGGTCTTACCGACCGCTTTGATCCGGTCGAGCACCGACATCTCCTCGCCGAACCCGTTGATGTTGAACCGGTCCCGCAGGTTCGTCATGCCCCAGATGCCCATACAAATCTTGTTCTTCATGGCCAGACCCTTTGGATTTGCGATTGATGATTTTCGATTTATGATTTCTGGAATTCGGGATGGACGTTTCGTTCCATCCTGGTGTTCTGGAATCGTTCGATTTCTTCGGGTGCGATCGGGGTGGTGGCGCCGGTTTGCGTGGCGACGATGGCGCCCAGGATGTTGCCGAAGGCCACGGCCTCCTTGAGCGAGGCCCCGCGCAGGATCTGGTGTACGAAGCCGGCGGAGAAGGCATCGCCCGAACCCAGCGAGTCGGCGAGCTTCACCCGGTAGCCGGGGGCGTAGGTCTCGCGCCCGTCGCCGGCGCAGCCGAACGCACCGTATTCGCCCAAGGTGACTAAGCAGTACTCGACGCCCCATTCCTCCACCACGCTTTCGCAGAACCCGCGGACCGTGCGACACCGCAATCCCAGCATGCGGCCGAGCGTGTGGGCCTCATCCTCGTTCAGCTTCAGCACGTCGGCATTGCCCAGGGAAAAGACCACACAGGGCTCGTCGTAGCAGTCCTTTCTCAGGTTGATGTCCAGGAGTTTCAGGGCGTCGGTCGCCTTCTCCAGAAGCGTCGCCAGGGTCTCGGCGGAGATCTCCGTCCGCTGGGCCAGCGTGCCAAAACACACGCAGTCCGCTTTCTCCACGGCGCCGACCAGCGCGTCGGTGAGAGCGATTCGGTCATAGGCCACGTTGGGGACAATCACATAATCGGGCTGGTTCTGGTCGTCGAAGCGGACCTGCACAGTCCCCGTGGGTGCCTTCTCATCCCACTGGACCAGGGCGGTATCGAGGCCGAGGGCCGCGATCCGGTCGAAGGCCTGCTGCCCCAGGTCGTCCCGGCCGAGCCGGCTGACCATCCGGCCCCGGTCGCCCAGGGAATTCACGCGATAGGCGAAGTTGAACGGCGCCCCGCCCAACGCCACGCACGAGGGCAGAATGTCCCACAAGACCTCGCCGAACGCCACGACGGTCTTCTTCCCACGATCCATCATACCTCAAACATCAGACTTCTCACTTCAAACTTCATTTCGGCACCTTCTGCCAGTCCTTGGCGAATTGGGCCAGCCCCGCGTCAGTCAGCGGGTGCTGGAACATCTGGAAGAACAACTCGGGGGGGATCGTCGCGATGTCGATCCCCGCGCGGAGGCAGGCCAGCAGGTGGTTCTGGGTCTTGACGCTGCCGGCGATGATCTCGGAGTCGAAGGCGTAGTTGTCCCGGATGGCGGCCGCATCCTGGACGAGGATCTCGCTCTCGTTGCCGACGGCATCGAGCCGGCTCAGGACGATGCTCACGAAGCTGGCGCCCGCCTTCATCGCCAGGAACGCCTGCGTGGCGGAAAAGACCATGGTGACATTGGTCTTGATCTGATCCTGTTCCAGGAGGGGGACCGCCTTGAGACCGGGGACGGTCATGGGGATCTTGATGACCACGTTCGGGGCGATGCTCGCCAGGTCCCGGGCCTCTCGCACCATCGCCTCTGTGGTCTCCGAGAGGGCTTCCACACTGACCGGTCCGTCGACGATCCCGCAGATCTCCTTCACGACCTCCCGGAACTTGCAGCCTGTTCTGGCGATGTGGCTGGGATTCGTGGTCACGCCGTCGAGCAGGCCGGTGTCCGCCACTTTGCGGACCGCCTCCACGTCGCCGGTGTCCAGAAAGATCTTCATGCCTATTCTCCCCAAGAGGATCATCAAGCGGCAGCCGGTGGCACGACGTGTTTCTACGCGGGTCGTGCGTCCCCGCACGACTGCTTCAGGCGAGCGGGGACGCTCATCCTACGAAGAGAGGCTCCCGCGTCGTCTTGCGCCTGACAATCCTTGATTCCGTATTCACTTCTCCAAAGACGCCGGGTTCTCCAGGTACTCCCGGACCTTTCCCAGGAACCGGGCGGCATATGTGCCGTCGACGGCCCGGTGGTCGCAGGCGAGCACCATCGTCATCCGGTCGCGCGGGACGATCTGCTCGCCCACCGCGGCCGGTTTCTTCGCGATGGTGCCGACGGCCAGGATCGCCGCTTCCGGCGGATTGATGACCGGCACGAACGTATCGACCGCAAACATGCCGAGATTCGTCACCGTGAAGCTTCCGGGCGCCTGCGGTTTGAGCCGGCCCGCGCGGGCCGCCTCGGCGTTTTCCCGTACCGCGGCGCTGATTTGCGCCAGGCTCTTCTGGTCCGCGTCGGCGACCACCGGCACGATCAGGCCCTCGTTCACCGCGACGGCCACGCCGATGTTCACGGCCCGCTTCAGGATGATCCGGTCCGGTTCCACGTGCGCGTTCATCCGGCCATACTCCGGCAGGGCGACGGCCACCGCCCGGACGATCATATCCGTAACCGTGAGTCTTGTCTGCCACTTCTCATTGTAGCGCCGGCGCCAGCCCAGGGCCTCGGACAGGTCCGCGTCCATCGCAAGGTAGAAGTGGGGGATGGTCTGCTTGCTGCGGGTCAGCCGCTCGGCAATGCGGGCCCGCATAGGGGTGAAGACGATGACGGTGTCGTCGGAAGGCTGAGGTGCGATGTTTGAACCAGGTAGGATGAGCTTTGGCCCATGCGGAGGTCTTGGAACTTCCTGGGCTGCCCCGGTAGCCACACCGCGAGCGGCGGCTAGGATGTCCTCCTTCGTGATCCGGCCGCCGGGCCCGGTGCCTTCGACCGTGGCCAAGTCAACCCCTTTCTCCTGCGCCAGCCGGCGGGCGGAAGGGGAGACGGCGAGGCGGTTCTCGATTGCGGATTGCGGATTGCGGACTGCGGATTCGGAATCAGCGTCTGGAGCGGCTTGTCCTCTGTCTTCCGTCTTCGGTCCGCCGTCCTCTGTCCGCGGTCCTCCGTCCTCAATCTTCTCGCCGAGCTGGCCGATGTAGGCGATTGGCGTCAGGACCTCGACTTCCTGGCCCTCGGCGCGGAGGATCTTCAGCAGCACGCCGGAAGTGTACGCCTCGACGTCGAAGGCGGCTTTGTCGGACTCGACGACGGCGATCACCTCGCCCTTCTTGACCGCCTGGTTCTCCTTCTTGAGCCAATCGACAATGCGGGCGGTCTTGATATCCTGCCCCACCTGCGGCATCAGTACCGGTTCCGCCATCACTCAGTCTCCTGTCAAACGTAGCATGTGGGATGGGCTTCAGCCCATGCGGAGGACGCAACAGCATGGGCTAAAGCCCATCCTACAGTTGCGTCATGACAAGTAAAGACATCGCTTCGCCGCCGCGATGATGTCCCCTTCCTGGGGTACGGCCGCCCGTTCCAGGTGCGCGTTGAAAGGGATCGGCGTGTTCTTGCCCGCGACGATCGCGATCGGGGCATCGAGATAGTCGAATGCCTCCTGCTGCACTAGGGACGCGATGTCCGAGGCGACGCCGCCCCGGCGGACCGCCTCCTGAACGATGACCAATCGCTCCGTCTTGCGGACGGAGGCGAGGATCATTTCTTTGTCCAGCGGGACCAGGGTCCGCGGATCGATGACCTCGGCGTCGATACCCTGCTCGGCCAGCTTCGCCGCGGCGGCCAGCGCACGACCGACCATGCCCGACCACGCCACGATCGTCACGTCCTTCCCCGGCCGGCGGATGGCGCCCACGCCGAAGTCGATCGTGTATTCCTGCTCGGGCACCGGGCCTTTTTCCATGTACAGCAGCTTGTGCTCGATGAAGATCACCGGATCGTCGTCGCGAATGGCGGTCTTGAGCAGGCCCTTGGCGTCGTACGGTGTCGAAGGCATCACGAGCTTCAGACCCGGCACGTGGTAGAACCACGCCTCCAGGCTCTGCGAATGCTGGGCGGCCAGGCTGCCGCCGCTGCCGCCCTGCGTGCGCAGGACCAGGGGCACCCGGCCCTTGCCGCCGCTCATGAAGCGGTATTTGGCCGCTTGGTTGACGATCTGGTCCATGATCAGGCTGGTGAAATCGACGAAGAGAATCTCCACCACCGGGCGCATCCCGGTGATGGCGGCGCCGACGCCCATACCGGTGAAGGATGACTCCGAGATCGGGGCATCGATCACACGCTTGGGACCGAACTGATCCAGCAGACCAACCGTGACCTTGTAGGAGCCGCCGCGCTGGGCGATGCCGCCGCCGATCAGGAACACCCGCGCATCCCGGATCATCTCCTCGCGCAGGGCTTCGTTGAGGGCTTCGCGATACATGATTACCCGCGCCGGCGGCGCGGAGACAGGTGTGGCCATGGCGCTCAACTTCGTTGGACCTCCTCCAGGAACTCCTCGGCGGATGGGTGGGGACTGTCCGTGGCGAACGCGATCGCCTCCTCCATCTGCCGATCGACCTCCTGCTCGATCGATCGCAGGGCCTCTTCCGTCTGCTGGCCCTGCTCCAGCAGATACTTGCGACCGATGCCGACCGGGTCCCGGGCCTTGTAGTGTTCCAGTCTATCCTTGGGCATGTAGAGACCCGGATCGTTGACGTGGTGGCCGCCGTGGCGGTAGGTCTTGGCCTCGATCAGCACGGGGCCTTTGCCTTGGCGGCACGTCGCAACGGCTTCCTGCATCTTCTGATACACGGCCAGCACGTCGTTGCCGTCCACGGCACTGGACGGCACGCCGTAGGCGAGGCCCCGCTCGTACAGGTCGGGCACGCGGGTCATCTCCTCGATGGGACTGGCGACCGCGTACTGGTTGTTCTCCAGCACGAAAACGACCGGCAGGTCCCAGATGGCGGCCATGTTGAGCGACTCCGGGAAGACGCCGTTGTTGGCGGCCCCGTCGGAGAAGAAGACCGCGACGACTTGGTCGCTGCCGCGGATACGAATACCCAGGGCCGCCCCGGTGCCGATGGGGATGCCGCCGCCAACGATGCCGTTGGCGCCAATGTTGCCGCGGGTGACATCGGCGATGTGCATGGAGCCGCCCCGGCCGTGGCAGTAACCATCCTCGCGCCCCAGGACCTCCGCGACCATCTTCCGCAGGGGCGAATAATCATTCGCCCCTACCCCGCCCCGGGCGATGCAGTGGCCGTGACCCCGATGGGTGCTGATGATGTAGTCATCGTCCCGCAAGGCAGCGCACGCGCCGCTCGCGATGGCCTCCTCGCCGAGGTAGGGGTGGAAGTAGCCGACAATCAGGCCCTGGCGATAGAGCTGGATGCACCGGGTCTCGAAAACCCGGATCGTATACAGAGTTCGATACAACTGTTCCAGGAAGCTCGGTGTGTACATATCATAACATTATAACAAAGGTCACGGGGAAGTGCGATCTTTGATGGTTGATTTCTGATTTGAGCCTCACGCGATGCGCCTATGAAATCACACATCAAGAATCAAACATCACACTTCACACCTCTTACCCCGTCCCTCCCTGCAGTTCGTTATACAGGACATACCGGTCGGCGCGGTAGTAGGCTTGCAGGAACTCCATCGGAATGCTGTCCTGCGAGAACGAGACCCGCTCGAAGAACAGGAGCGCACCGCCCCGGGAAATGCCCAGCAGGTGTGCCACCTCCTCGGGGGCGTTGATCGCCTGGATGGTCTGCTTGGCGTGAGTCCATCGGATGCCGTATTGGCGGATCTTGACTTCCCGCAAGGAACGGGTGGAGAAGTCGTGCTCCAGAATCCCAGGACAGTGCCGGTGCACGAAGTACGAATGCTCGATGCACATGGGCTCGCCGTCGGCCAAGCGGAGACGCTCGAGATGGGCCAGTTCCTCGCCGGGCTCGATCCGGAGCCGTTCGGCGATATGGGCCGTCGCAGGCACCACGCCGGAAAAGAGCACCCGCGTGCTGACGGTGAAGCCTCGGCGCTGCATATCCTCGGTGAAGCTGATGATCTGGGAGAGGCCCTGTTCCAGGGTCGCGTGCGCGACGAACGTTCCGCGGCCAGCCTGCCGGTAGATCAGTCCTTCCTGGACCAGCATGTCGAGCACCGTGCGCACCGTGATCCGGCTGACGCCGTAGTCGCGCATCAGCTCGCTTTCCGTGGGCAGGCGGTCCCCCGGCTTCCACTCCTTGAGCAGGATCTTCTTGTGCAGGATCTCGTAGACCTGCCGATAGAGCGGCAACCGGCCGTCGCGGTCGATCTCATTCATTCCACGTGGGCTCCGAGATAACTCTCGTAGGGGCGAATAGTCATTCGCCCCTACTATAGTCCATTGCCTCCCTGCACGCAAGCACGCCTTGTTCTTAGTGACGCCGTAAGGCGTTATCCTGTATGCCTTTATAGGCACGTTGGCACGGGCGAGGCATGCCTCGCTCCTACGAGCCCGGGGCCCTTGGCCGGACAACGCTGTCTGTTGGCCCTGCTGCTCACTTCTTCGTCACCCAAAGATCGTCGATGAACAGCATGCCCTGGCCGCCGGGGGCGGTGGCGCCGCGCTGGCCCAAGCCGATGCTCATCTTCTTGATCGTGGCCGGATTCACGCCAGCGAAGCTGCTCAGCGGGATCGCCCACTCGTTCCACATCGTCGACACCGCTATGCGGACGTCCGGATGCGCTACGGTGCCGACGTGGCCGGCGCTATCCTCCAGGATGACGTACAGGGGATCGGCGCCGTTATCCGTCTTGCCTTTGACGTGGAGCACCAGTGTGCTGACGCCGTTGACCGTCCAGTCCTGGGGTTTCGTCCGGGTGTGGTCGGCCTGAGAGCAGTAGGGCGCCTTGCGGTTGTCATAAGCCAGGGGCATCGACTGTTTGCCGCCGAAGACGGTCTGACGTTCGCCGAAAGTCCCCTCGCGAGCCTCCAAGTAGCCGACGAGAGAGCCGGTGCCGTTGGTCCAGCCGTCGATCCAGGTCTCGTAGATGCGATTGCCTTCATCGTCGGTATAGATCTCGAAATCGTCGACCACGACGAAGCTGGCACTGGTGAAATCCCAGACACTGCCGGTCCAGGGGCTGTCCGCACGGGCATCGTTGACCTCATCCACACGCCAGAAGTAGGTCTTATTCCATTCGAGAGCCGCCGGCGCAAAGGTCGTCACGTCAAGCTTCTGGCGGCCCTGGTAGACCGCGGCGTTCGTGGTCGTCGCGCCGGCCACCGCCTTCCGATTGTCACCGA
Source organism: Planctomycetota bacterium (assembly GCA_025459125.1). Lineage (GTDB taxonomy): Bacteria > Planctomycetota > Phycisphaerae > Sedimentisphaerales > Anaerobacaceae > PLanc-01. The sequence goes on from JALORE010000004.1 coordinate 13,799, forward strand.
AGTACACGTCGTGCATGGCCGCCTTCTCGCCCGCGCGCCAACTGAGCACCGGCGTTTGGCGAACGTTGATCGCGTGCTGGGTCGGGTTGGGGCTGTAAGCCCGCAGCAGGAGCGACAGGGCGCCGGCCGGGATGATCTGGGCGGGCGTACGCGGGCTTTCCCACGACAGCTCGGCGACCGCACTGCCGCTGTTGAAAAAGTACTCCAGGACGAGCGGATACCTCTGGCCGGCTTCCAGAGCCACTTTCACGCTGTATTTCGGACTGCCGGCCTCCTGACCGAACCACTTGTCCACCACGAGCTCACCATTGAACCACAGTTTGACGCCGTCATCGGCGTAGACGGAAATGGTGTAGGTCTCTGTGAAGGCGGCTTCCAGGTCGCCGCTCCAGCGGACCGAGTAGCGGGTACCCGGCAGAGGCGCCCCGGGACCGGTGGTGCCCCAGGCGAATTTTACGCCGGGATCGACGCGGACGAGGACGGGCTCACCCGTCAGATCCGGATTGCTGAAGTACTCGCCTTTGAGCCCGCCGCCCGGGGCCAGGGTCGTGAAGCTCCAGACCGGCCCGGTCTTCTTGCTGCCGTCGACCACAATTTCGTCCACGCGCCAGTAGTAGGCAGTTCCCGGTTGGAGGACCCCCGGCCCGAAGGATGTGGGGAGCTGTTTGGCCTTCTTGAGGGTATCGCCCGTTCCGCCGGCCACGTCCGGTTGGCTCGTGCCGAAATAGACATCGTGTGCGACGGCATTCATCCCGGGGGACCAGGTGAGCGTCAGACCCTGCGGATCGATCCACTTGGCGCCGTCCGCCGGCTGCGGTTTGTAGGCGGTCAGGGAGGCGGACACGAACATCCACACGCGGCCGGTAGCGACATTGCCGGTGGCGTCGATCTCATCCACGCGCCAGTAGTACGTCGTGCCCGGCGTGAACCCGGGCACGTGCCAGTACATGGCGACCGCCTGCCGCGACCCGACCCGCTGCGCGGGTCCCAGATCGGGGGTCGTGCCGAGGTACACATCGTGTGTCACCGCGGTTTCCGAAGGGTTCCAGCGCAGCAGCGGCTGCAGCACGCCCTCGGTGCCGTGGGCGGGATCGGGCTTCCATGCGATCGGGTGCAGACCCTGGATCAATTCCTGCAACTGGGCTACGGACAGGGCACTGCTGTAGATGCGGACCTCATCGATTCGGCCGTCGAAGAACTTGTTGGCGTGCAGGGGATCCGTGGCATAGGCGCCCTTCGGCTGGCTGGCGATGGCGGCCCGAACGGCCGGATCCGTCGCGACGGCGCTGCCGGCCTTGGCCCCGTTGGCAACCTCCACGGCGTTGCGATAGAGCCGCATCCGTGTGCCGTCCCAGGTGGCGGCGGCGTGCTGCCACTCGCCCAGCTTGATCTCGCCCTGGCTGGCAATCAGGGTTGTGGTGGCCTGGCCCTGGGTCTTGAGCCGGAAGCGCAGGAAGGACTTGTTGATTGTGCTGAGCATCCACCAATGGTCGTTCTCGCCCCACTCGCTGGCTTTCGAAATGACTCGACCATCGTTGATATTGAAGCTATCGGGCTGGACCCAGGCGGCCAGCGTGATACCCGCGCCCTGCACGTCGATCACGCCGAGCTCAACCCGGTCGTCATTGCCGTCGAAATCGAGACACCAGCCCAGCCCATTCCAGCCGCCATCGACCCAGGTCGCTCCCTGGATGGTTCCCGGGTGACCCTTGCCGGAACTGTCGGCGGCCGTATCACCCGCGCCTTCATCGAACCTCCACCAGCCTACGTCCGGGTCCGGCACCGCCGCCGCACGGACGCTGACGAGACACGACAGAATCAGGGACATCCAGGCGATTGGCTTGCTGCTCATGGTCTTCCTCCTTCCCAGAAGTCATGGAACGGGACGAATCCGGGCTACATGCCCAAGCCTCCGTTTGAGACTCGACCAGATTCCCAGTGCGGGACAGGGTTGCCCCGGTGACCTAAATATCATAACATTATAACATCGCAGGCACAAGGGAATTCTCCGCCTCTAGGTCGGTATTTCGTCGTTGTGCCGGAGGGGCAGGGACACGGCCGGATTTGGCTTGCCATGCCCGGGCGGCTGCCATAATGTCGTGACCAGACGTGTGAACGTTCGATTCCAGAAGGAGGTCATACCATGCTCGTGAGACCGCACACCATTCGCTTCCTGGGACTGGCCGCCATGATGATGGTGGGGACGCTGGTCCAGGTGGGGTCTGCGCAGTCGGGGGATCGCGTATCGTGGAGCCATCTTTCCAGTACCAAAGGCCAGATTCCGACGCCGGATCTGGGAAGGCAGGTAGCGACGCTGATCCTCGACGTCGACAAGGATGGGGTCAATGACTTCGTGGTCGCCAGCTACGAGAAAATGGTGTGGTTCCGCCGCTCGGCCGAGGGCTGGACCCGGTTCGCGGTGGAGAACGGCGACAAGACGGTGCGCATGGAGGCCGGGGGGGACGTTCTGGACATCGATGGCGACGGTGACCTGGACATCCTGATGGGCGCCCAGTCCAAGGCCGGGGAGATCTGGTGGTGGGCGAACCCGTACCCGGAGTACCAGATCGACCAGCCCTGGAAGCGGCACGAGGTCATCGCCGTGGGCGGCACCCACCACGATCAGATCTTTGGCGACTTCGATGGCGACGGGAAGGTCGAACTGGCCTTCTGGTACAACCGTGGTCTGCAGTTGTTCCTGGCTGAAATCCCGGCCGATCCGACCCAGTCGTGGCCGGTCACGCAAATCGCCAAGCTTGGTCCCGGCCAGCCTCCGGAAGGTTTCGCCAAAATCGATCTCAACGGCGATGGCAAGCTGGATATCGTCAGCGGCGGCCACTGGTTCGAGCACGTCGAGGGTACGACCTTCAAGGTCCATGTGGTGGACGTGGAGTATCGCTTCAGCCGCACCGCGGCAGCCGATCTGATTGAAGGCGGCTGGCCGGAGATCGTCATCGGCTCCGGCGATGGCATCGGGCCGCTGGCTTTGTACGAGCACCAGGACGGAAGCTGGACCAGACGTGTGCTCATCGAGCGCGTCGATCACGGCCATACGCTGCGGGTCGGCGACCTGGACCGGGATGGCCACTCCGATATCTACACCGGGGAGATGTACAATCCCGGCGCCGGCGCCAATTGCCGGCAGTGGGTCCTCTACGGGGACGGCAAAGGCAATTTCCAGACCCAGTTGCTCTCGACCGGGATCGGCTGCCACGAGTCGCGGATCGGCGACCTGGATGGCGATGGCGATATCGACATCCTGCACAAGGACTTCCAGCAGGAGCGACGGGTCGATGTCTGGCTCAACCAGGGCACGCGTCCCGGCGCCCGCGGCGTCGGCACCAGCGCCAGCTTCAAGGGCCCCGTCGGTCTGCAGCTTTACAGCCTGCGCGATATCTTCAAGGACAATGTGCCGCTGGGGCTGCAGATCACGCGAGACTTCGGTTTCGTGCAGGTCGAGTTGGCAGGGACGTATGGGCTGACACCCGCGCAGTTCCTGCAACGACTCCGGTGGAACGGCCTGGAGCCGATCGGGGGGCACTGGTCCTACGAGCAATGGGAGAAGAATCCCGAGGCCGCGGTCAACGAGGCCAAGGCACTCGGCTTGCCCTATGCCGGCTGTGCATGGATTCCCCACGAGGGTCAGTTCGATGAAGCCACCTGCCGTCGGGCGGCAGCGGTCTTCAACAACGCAGGCGAAGTCGCGGCCGCTCAGGGGATCCGGTTCTACTACCACAACCACGGCTACGAATTCGTACCCCACGGCGACGGCACGCTCTTTGACCTGCTGATGCAAGAGACCAAGCCCGAGTTTGTCACTTTCCAGATGGACGTCTTCTGGACCGTTCATCCGGGCCAGGACCCGGTCCGGCTCCTGCGGAAGTATCCCCAGCGCTGGGAGCTGTTCCACATCAAGGATCTGAAGAAGGGCGTGGCCACCGGCAAGCTGACCGGCTCGGAGGATGTCCGCAACGATGTGGCGCTGGGCACCGGCCAGATCGACCTGTCAAAGATTCTCCGCACCGCCCAGGAGGTTGGCGTGAAGTACTACTTCATCGAGGACGAGTCCCCGACCGTGCGCACCCAAGTTCCCCAAAGCTTACGGTTTCTTGCGTCACTTTCCTGGTGAGGGCGAATGATGAGGAAGAATGTACGCGTCAAGTACTCTCTGTCGCGCCCGGGTTTGGTGTGCGTGGTAGGATTGTCAGTTCTTCTGGGCGCAAGCCCCGGTTGGAGCCAGCCGAAACCGGGTGATATCTTCCGGGAGTTCACGTTCAACTATGGCAAGACTCAGAAGGTGCAGTTCTCTGAGCTGGACCCCAATTGCCCGCGCAAGAAGGACCCGGCCTTCGGCATGCGCGACAAGGCGCACCAGGTACCCAAGAATATCGACATCGACCTGGACCGGGCCGTCCGGGCCGAGATGAGCGTCGAGTACTGGGGCGGCCACATCGGCACCGCCGGGCAGAAGTTCCGCGTCAATGGGCACGACTGGATCCCAGTGCCCCAGCCGACGGGGATGTCGGGCCATCCCTCCTGCTACTACCGCACGTTGCTGGGCAACAACGCCGTCCCCGTCCCGCTGGACCACCTGCGGCAGGGCACGAACGTCGTCCAGTTCACCGCCGGACCCCAGATCAAGTACAACTTCAACTGGGGCTTTTACTGGATCTACGACTTCACCATCCGCGTCTACTACGATGCTGCGAAGCCGCATCCAATGGGCCGGATCGCCTCGCCCACGGCCGGCGAGGTCCTGGGTGACAGACCGGCCATCTCGGCCGAGGTCGCTACCTCGGGCGCCGCCGTGCGGCAGGTGGACTTCGTCGGTCTCTGCGAGGACTACAACTGGTCCGGCGACGGCCCGTTCCGCCAATGGCAGTACCACACCGAACATGGCGTGCGTAAGCACCACATCGGCACGGCCACCGGCGCACCCTTCCGGGTCGTCTGGGAGAACGAGTGGGTCCCGGACCAGGATCAGCCGATGGAAATCGCGGCGATTGTTGCTGACACTACCGGCATGTCCTTCATGACGCCGGCAGTGACGAGCCTGGGCCTCAAGCGTGCGAAGCGCTCCGTAAAGATGTACCGGGCCACCGAGGTCCCGGAAGCGTTTGGTGTGCGCGTCCAGAAGCGGATGACGTGCAAGATCTCAATGCCCGATTCTCCGCAGGGCGCGACGAAGGCCCGGTTGTTGCTGTCCACCTGGTCGGCCGCCCACGCCGATGAGATCGGCTGGAACGACCGCCAGCTGGTCGAACGCGTGGGGGTCGTGCACAACTACAGCTTCGATACGATCGACGTCCCGCTGGACCTGCTCCACCAGGGCGACAATTCGTTCTCCATCTACTCCGCGACGACCGAGCACGCGGCCGAGGTCAACTGGCCCGGCCCGGTGCTGTTGGTCGAGTTCACCAAGTAACCATGATGCTACGCTATAAGGAGGATCCACGAATGAGAATGTCACAGCTGAAGTACTGGCTGATCGCCCTGACGTTGGCAGTCATCCCGGTGCGTACGTTCGCTGCCGACCGGATGCCGGACACGTCGAAGATGAATGTTCTCTTCATCATCGCGGAGGACTGGAGCGCCAACACGCCGGGCTGCTACGGCAACCCGATCTGCAAGACCCCCAACTTGGATCGGTTTGCCACCAGCGCCGTCCGCTTCGACTCGGCATACGTGCAGGCCATCTGCTGCAATCCCTCGCGCAGCTCGTTCCTGAACGGCCTGCGTCCGCTCACGAGCCGGGTCTGGAACAATAGCCAGGAAATGGACCAGCGCCTGCCGCCCGGCACGCAGAGCCTGCCGGAGCTGCTCAAGAAACGAGGCTTCTATACCGCGGTCATCGGCAAGTTCTTTCACACAGTCGAGTACGCGGAGAGGCAATTGCTGGCCTTCGACCGGATCGAAAGCTATGGCAAGCCGCCGGGATGGAAGGGACCCGATCCGATCCGGACGTTCCCTCCCGTCAAGCGCGCTGCGGCGCAAAGAGACCCTGCTCCCCGGGACAAGAACAGCAAGGCCTACCGTGAATGGCGGGCCCGCAACTCCGACCGCTACGGCGATTCCGGTCTGGCGCCCGAGGAGGAAGGCGACTACCGCAACGCACAGATCGCCTGTGCCCTGCTGAAGGAATTCGCCCAGACGAAGAAGCAGTTCTTCCTGTCGATGCACCAATCGCGTCCGCACACGCCGCTGGTGGCGCCGAAGAAGTACATCGACATGTATGATCCCGCCAAGATCCCGGAGCCGCCCGCGCCGCCCAAGGTCGAGACCAGTCTCTATCCCCGGCGCGTGACGGTCGGCAACCCGGACATCTTCATGAACCGCCAGCCGACGCCGCAGCAGGTGAAAGAGGCTATCGCCGCCTATTACGCCTGCGTGAGCTTCATTGACAGCAATATCGGTATGGTTCTCGACGAGCTGGAAAAGCAGGGCTTGGCCAAGAGCACGATCGTCTTCATCATGGGTGACCACGGTTTCCACCTGGGCGATCACGGCTTCTGGTCCAAGTACTCGATGCTCGAAAGCACCCGGCGGGCGCCGCTGTGGGTCCGCGTGCCGGGCGCGCCGGCCAACGGCCAGGTCTGCCGTGAGTTCGTGGAGTTCGTGGATCTTCTGCCCACCGTTGGCGAGCTCGTCGGCCTGGATCGGCCTGCCAACCTGGAGGGACTGAGCTTCGCGCCGCTGCTGGTCAATCCGAACCAGTCGTGGAAGAAGGCGGTGTTCCTGGTCGAGAACGAGAACAGCCAGGTCGTGCGGACCCGCAAGTTCAGCTACCTGGAGTTCGGCAAAGGCCCGGTTCCCGCAGCACTCTTTGATCTCGAGAAGGACCCGTGGGAAACGGTTAACCTGGCGGACGATCCTGCGTACGCCAAGACCAAGCAGGAAATGGCCGAGCTGCTGAAAGCCGGCTGGAAGGCGGCGCTGCCCGATTGGGCGGCAAAGTAGCATGGGCAGGATGCCCGTGCTACTGCGCGGGAGGCTGCTTGTGGCCCGTGTAGGCACCCAGCTTCAGCAATAATCCCTTCATGAAGGCCAGCGACGTCCTGTATCGCTCGTCCACGAGTGGGAGCGTGCCAAGTTTGTGCCCGCGGATAATGGGAGAGCACTGTTCGGCCGAGAGCAGGCCATCGTAGCCGATTTCCTGGCAGGCCTTGAGGAAGGCTTCCCACGGCAGCGGGTCGAGCTCCTCCCCGGGCGTGACTTCCTCCCAGCCGGCCGGCGCCCCGCCGACGGTGTAGATCTTACGCAACGAGATCGTGTGGGAGTAAACCATCAGGCCCTTCATCCGCAGGACCGTCCGCCGCACGAAGTCGGGGTCTGGCGACTCGATCAGCGGCAGATCCAAGCCGACCTTCAGGCTCGGCACATCGATCTCGGCAAGCAGTTCCAGCGTGTCGTCATTGTTCATGGTGATTTCGGGATGCGTCTGGAGCGCCAGGGTGATGCCCTCGTCCTGTGCGTACAGCGCCACCTCCCGGATACCGCGCCGGACCTGGTCCCAGGCCTCCAGCCAGTCCTCGCCGCGTGAGACCCGCCGTGAGCGCGACTCGAAGCTCGGCAGCCCGTAGCCCTGCCCGGCCAACGGGTTCTGGAAGTAGCCATAGAAGCCCGCCAGGATGCGGACAATGCCTGCCCCAAGATCATTCGCGAGCCGGATGCACTCCCGCACGTAGAGGATTTCTTTCTCCTGCGGATACAGGAGTACGTGGTTCGCTTCCAGAAAGCTGGTGCAACAGACAACGGCGCCCATCTCCAGGTCAAGCTGGGCGTAGAGGTCCTTGAGACGCCGGCGCCGGTCCTGGTTGAGGTCCAGTGGGAACCCCAGGGGCCGATGTGCATAGATACACGCGGCGTCATAACCAAACTGTGCAGCTCGGCGGACCGCGTCCTCCAGGGCAAGCTGCTCGCCCGGTGTGGTGAAGTAGCCCCCGTATCCAATGGTGTCCAGACTCAGTCTCATCGTTCTCCTTTCGATTCGGACAGTTGGGCGCGGAGCGACTCATAGGCCGGCGAGCCGGGCCGGTGCAGGGTGAGCACCGTGCGGATTTCCAGATCGGGGTATTCCGCCTCGGAGATCTTCCCGTCGCCGTCGGCATCGAAATCGTTCTTCCGCGGATTGACCAGGGTGTAGGCGGTGTCGGGAGCGAAGGCTTGGCTCCAGTCCCAGTCCGTCACGTGCTTGTCCTGGTTGGGTCCCTGGCCATAGTACATATGCGCGACATCGAGGGCTCGTACCGTGCCGATCAGCTCGTATACCCACGGCTGCTCCGGCGCCGGTGGCTCGAGATGCGTCAGCAGCAGTGGGGGCGACGCAATGTGGCGGATGACCGGGTCTTTGGGGAGGTTCCACCACCCGAACTGGACATGCATGGGTGATTTCCAGGCCCGCTCCATCCGGACCACCTCCACCCGCCAGTGGTAGACTCCAGCGTCGAACAGCGACGGCGCGCCTGCACGCCAATCGAGCGGTGCTTCGGGATTGGTCTTGCGGTGGGTTTGGAAATCCCAATTGGAGTACAGTTGCCGATCGCCGCGATGAGTGATTTCCAGATCGAACAGGGGGAAGCCCGTCGGTTTGCCCGTTGACACGGGTGCGACAGCGTCGGGCGTCAGAGCTTGATTCTCGTAGAGCAGGACGCGGCTGTGACGCCAGCCGATGGAGAGAATATCCAGGTCGCCGTCATTGTCCATGTCCGCGAGGATGGCGCCGTCATGATGCTCGTCGCCGACGGAAATGACGTGGTCTTGCCATGCATCGCCCTTGCCATCGGTGTTCTCGATGATGTGCAGCTTGGCGGTGGCGGGGTCCTTGTAGTTGTGCTCGCCCACGACCACATCAGAATCGCCGTCGCGGTCGAGGTCGGCCACATCCATGCTCATGGGTCCGACTACGTCGGCGATCACGTGCTCGGTCCAGGTGTCCATCGCCTTTTCGGGCTGCTCGTACCACGCCAGTTTGCCGGGGATGTTGATGGCCTCGAAGCCGACCACTGCATCCAATCGTCCGTCGCTGTTGATATCGGCCAGGCGGGTGCGATCCGGATGGCCCTCCACGGGATTGAGCGTGTGGAGTGTCCACGCCTTGCCTGCCTGGCTGCGCAGCCACTTGGTCCCGAGGAGCAGGTCCACACTGGTGTTGTTGTCGATCTGCCCCGCGGTGACTTGCTCGTCCTGGGAGATGTCGGAGATCTTGCGCCAGGGCCAGGTCTCCGTGACGGGATTCTTCGGCACCGTGAACATCTGAATGCCCTGGTTCGCCCGGTGCCAGGACAGCGCTACTTCGCGGCGGCGGTAGGCGGTGAAAATGGTCGTGCAGCCCTGCAGGAAATCACCGCTGGCGGGGGCCAGGTTCGTGTGAATGGTGAAGTTCCCGCAGCCGTCGTTGCGGGCCCAGGCGAAGTTGGCGCTCGCGGCGGGTGTTTTGCCCTGGGTGCCGAGGATGTCCAGCGCGCCGTCGAGATCGAAATCACAGATCACCGCGGCGTCGTTCAAGGGATCGCCGATGGTCTGCCGCGGCCAGGCAGCCTCTCCAGCGGAGGGCGGCTGGGCTACACGGCCGGGATTGCGGTACCAGAAGCCGCCGCTGACGATGTCCCGCAGGCCGTCGCCGTCGAGGTCGCCGCTGCGGATGAAGGCGGCACCCCAGGGTCGCTTGGGGTCGATGACGTGCCGCTGCCAGCGGTCCAGCGCCAGGGCGGGGGCAGGTCGATTCGTCAGATTCTCCCAGAGATCGATGGGTGTGTCGCCGCCGTAGTTGCCGTGGTTGGCGCCAATGATGTCGATGTCGCCGTCGTTGCCGATGTCCGCGACGCGGACGTTATGCGAGCCGGTCCAGCCGATCACCTGCTGCCGCCAGCGCAGAGCCCGGCCTTCATTGAAGTAGATGCTCACGCGCCGCTGCGCCGATTGCTCCATCTCGGCGGCCACCACGTCCAACTCGCCGTCATGGTTCACGTCCACTGTTTTGAACGTGTGGATGAAGGCCACATCGTCGGCGATGACATGCTCCTGCCAGGGGCCCTTCTTGGGGTCCGCCGTCTCGTACCAGACGAGCCGGCCGGTCGTCTCCGCGGGCGCCAGCAGCACGTCCACGCGGCCATCGTGGTTGATGTCCACGATGTGGACCCCGCAGTCATCGGGCCAGCCGGGCGCGATCTCGTGCCGTTGCCACTCGGTACCTTTGTCGGCCGGCGTTTCCAGCCAATAGCCATCCTGTGCGATGTCGAGATCGCCGTCGCCGTCGAGGTCGCCCAGGGCCGTCCCGCCCCGGCCGCCGGTGGGGATGGCGATCTTGCGCCAGGAGTCAGGGGTCTCTTGCAGGAAGACGCGCGTGCGGCCGTGACGGACTACCACATCGAGCCGGCCGTCGCGGTCCACGTCGCCGACTTCGAGGTCGTGGGCGTCTTCCTCGTCGATCCGGTGGATGGGCCAGGGCGTCGTTGCGGGCGGGCCCTGCGGACGGGGATTCTCGAACCAGACCAGGCCGGTGCCGCCCAGCGGGATGACCACATCGAGGTCCCCGTCTTTGTCGACGTCGCCCACCTGCATGTCGGTGGTGAAGGAACCGCCGGCGATGCGGTGCTTGGTCCAGTTGGGGTAGGCGTACCAATGGAGGCCCTGGCCGTAGGCACTGGCCGCCAGCACATCCGCGAACCCGTCACCGTCGATGTCGCCCACGGTCTTGCAGTGGGGGTACGTGGGGTTGTCGCTGTCAATGACGATGTGCCGAAACGGCGTCGAGGGGCTCCCCACCACGGTCGTGGGCGTTGGGGACCCCGGCCCACCGGGATGTGTCTCCTGGGACGCCCTGATAGATGCACCATAGATGACGCCAAGTGCCACTGCGAACGCGAGAAAGTCGCCGGCAGGGCGGGGCCTCAGCCCAAACGTTCCGTGTTCTGCCACGATGGGACCTCCTTATCGACCTCTCTTGAGTTGAGAAACATGAATCGCCAGACGGCTGCGACAACGCGGCTCGTCTTTGTGCCTGGCGTTGATCTCGTTGCAGGACCTCCACGCCAATCTTGCGGGGTCACTTGGGCCACAGCAGGCCGAATGTGTCCATCCGATTGCGGGCTTCCACGTGTCCGGCGAGAAACACACAGGTTCCGCGTCCGGCGACGGGATTGCCCGAGGGCGCGTGGTGGAGCCCGGCGATGATATCCGCAAACACCCCGACGCCCTCCGGGGCAGGCCCGGGTTTCACCGCCCAGCGGTTGCCCCGGCTTCTGACTGCCGTCTCGGCATCGACGACCGGCAGCGGTCGCATGTACGTGTCGTTGATGCCCTGGTCGTTGATCCCGTTGTCCAGGAAGCAACTCTCCTCCACGAAGACCACCAGCTCACTCGGGTGCTTCACCTGCCCGGCCTTGGCGAACTGCCCATCCAGGGCCGCCTGGCCCTTGGGACCGAGATAAGCGTTCATGCTGTAGTTGTACCAGGGCTCATAGAGCGCGGGGGTGCCGAACTTATTGGCGAAACTCACGGTTTCGGAAATGTGGGTCTGGTCGAAGAAGGCTCTGGCCATGCGTTTGAAGGTCGGACAGATGTAGGCTTTGGCGCTCTTCAGGTACGATTGAAAGAAGGGGCCCCCGCGCTGGGGGAACCGGTTCAGGTCCATGGCCCCGTTGCACCAGCGGTTCTGCGGATTGCCGCCTTCGTCGGAATACGCGCTGGTCCGCGGGAAGTAGAGGGCCCACGGATTGAGGAACGTGTCATCATTATCCTGCAAGTACATCTGCAGGGCGACGCTGTAGCCCTTCATATTCCCCTTGCAGACGGTCGCCATACCCCCTTCGCGGGCCTTGGACAAGGCGGGCATGATGATTGCCATCAGGACCGCGATGACCGAGATCACGACCAGCAATTCAATGAGTGTAAAGGCATTCCGCCTACGCGGCGTGTCCTCCCGGAACACGGAAGAGCCATCAATCCTTCGATGCATAGGATGTTTCTTTCTGGTGTAGATACTACCGCCTACGGTGTAAAAACGGAGCCTGTGTCCGCGCGACACAGGCTCCGCACGTATGACGCAACAGCGCTTGCGCCGCGCTGTCCCTGCCGGCACCGGTCAACGGTCGCCGACCAGATAACGAACCTCCGCTTCCGACAAGGCACGATTGTAGATGCGCACATCATCCAGCTTACCGGCCAGCGTCTCCGTGAGCGCCCCGTTGGTGCCCAGGCGCAGAACCGTGTCGTAACCGAGGATGTTCCCGGTGGCGTTGGTGGAACCGACGAACGCGCCGTCGATGTACAACCGCAACTGGGCACCGTTATAGACCCCGGCGATGTGGTGCCACGTCTGGGCCTTGAACATGCCCGCGGTGCCCGCCCGGTTCGAAGCGCCGCCGCTGCGCGAGATCCAGAACCGGGGCTGGCCATTCGCCAGCGTGTGCAGCCCGTAGGCGAAATAGGGGCTCACGTGCGTGGTGTTGCTGAAGACCTTGCAGACGATCATCTGGACGATGGCGACACTGTCAAAATTCGCCCAGGCGGTCAGGGCGATCTTGTCACCGGTGATGTTGAGCGAGGGCGAATTGGGCACCTCCATGTAGTCGCCGATCCCATCCAGCGCCAGGACCTGGCCCCGCTGGGCATCCGCAACAATCTTGGCGTCTCCTTTTGCGGTGCCATGGTTGGCGCCGGCCGAGTCTTTGAAATCCCCATCGAACGCCCACCAGGCCGCCAGACCGTTCTTGCCGGGATCGGTTGGAACGATCACCTGCGGAGGCGTGACGTAGAGCCGGATCTCATCGATGAAGATGGTTCCCTTGGTACTGGCACTGCCGTCGCCAACCCCGACGGCCAGGGTCTTGACGCTCTTGAGGCTTATGCCCAGGGAGGCCAGATCGATGTTCCACTGTTTCCAGAGGGGCAGGGTCGTGCTGGCGGCGCCGTTGTTGTAGGGCACCCTGGTGCCGTTGATCTTGACGTAGATCGGCGCGCCGGCATTGCCCGGATCGCCGCGGAAGAACAGCACGAGCGTGGTCAGGCCATGTGCGGTCCAATCCTGCGGCAGGTCGAACGCTCGCTGGGCTTCCGAGCGAGTCCCGCTATAGGTCAGCGGCAGGGACTGTTTGCCGCCGGAGAAGAGCTTCGTCTCGGCGAACGGTGCGACGTTGTAGCCGGCCTGCGAGCCGCCCAGGGCCGCGTCGGTCAGGCCGTCGATCCAGGTCTCGTAGATGCGCGAGCCCTCATCGTCAGTGTAGCTCTCCATGTCGTCCACAACGGCGTACGGCTGCGTGGTGAAGCTCCAGACGTCTCCGGCCTGCGTGCCCGGCGCGGCCGCCGCGCCGACCTCATCCACTCTCCAGTAGTACGTCGTCCCATACAACAGGCCCGCGGGGCTGTAGCTGTGGTCCGTGACGGTTACGGCGGCTGCCGTACCATTTGTCACGGCGTCCTTGCTGGTGTCGAGGTAGACCGCGTGCGATCCCGCTTCGCGGCCGGGCCGCCAACTCAGGGTCGCCTCGACACTGACGCCGGTCGCGCCGGCGACCGGCTGCGGCGCCCGGGCCTGGACGGGGACATAGGAGAAACGCACTTCGCTCAGGCCGGTGGTCGGCAGGCCACCCCAGGTGCGGTTGATCGTCAGCTTGACGAACTTGGCCTGAACCCCGCCGAGGCTGACCGTGGTGTTCGCGGCGTAACCGGCAGCGCCGGACGCCCGGGCGAACTCCGGCACATTGCTCACGGGGGCCCAGGTGGTGCCGTCGGTCGAGGTCTCGATGGTCACGCTCTTGGCCCCGAAGCCCAGGAAGGACTCGATCAGCTGGTTGGAATTCCAAACCGTCAGCTCGTGCAGGCGGTAGACTTTGTCGAACTCGTACTGGATCCAGTTGGGCCCGACGCCGGTGCTCAACCACATTGTGGTCGGCTCGACCCCGTGCAGGTCGCTCTGGTCCAGGCCGGAGCCATCGATCGTCTTCTCCGGGCCCATGCCGGTCTGCGACGTGGAAGCGGTGGCTGACTTGGGCTTGATCGGGTAACCGTAGGGCTCGACGGTGAAGGACCACGGATTCCCCTGGAAGATCGTGTTGTCGGGCGCCTTGTTGACTTCATCGACGCGCCAGTAATAGGTCCGTCCATAATCGAGCAGGGCGGCCGGCTGGTAGCTGGTTTCGGTCTGGCCCTGGCTGACCAGGACACCCTTCGGATTGATGCGGCCGGCGGTGTTCACGTCCGCGAAGACCCTTGCGAGGTACACATCGTGCGTCGCGGCGAACTTGCCCGCCGTCCAGCTCAGACCGGTATCGGCCGGTACATCCACCGCCGTGTGCGGCGGGTTGGGATTCTTGGCCATCCCGGCCTTGGCCCCGACGTCCATCATGACCGCGGCGATCTCTTCGGCGGTCAGAGCACGGTTGTAGATGCGCACGTCGTCCATCTTGCCGTCCATGGGTTCGGTCAAGCCGCCGTTGATCCCCAGGCGCAGCACATTGGGGTAGCCGACGATGTTGCCCGTGGCGGCGGTGATGGCTACCTGTTTGCCGTCCAGGTAGAGCCGCAACTGGGCGCCGTCATAGACCCCCGCCAGATGGTGCCACTGCTTGGACTTGAGCAGGACCGAGGCGGTGTTCGCGTAGGTGCCGCCACTGGAACGCGAGATCCAGGCACGCGGGCTGCCGCTGGGATTCAGAATGTGCAGGCCGTAAGAGAAATAGGGACTGGTGTGAGTGGTGTTGTTGACGACCTTGGCGATGACGATTTCCGGGTTGCCGGTGACGTCATCGTGGTTGACCCAGACGGTCATCGTGAGCTTGTCGCCGGTGATGTTCAGCGACGCGGAGTGCGGGACCTCGACGTAGTCGCCAGTGCCGTCCAGTTCAAGGACCTGACCGCGCTGGGGGTCACTCACGATCTTGGCGTCACCTTTGGGCGCCCCGTGATTGGTCCCGGCGGAGTCGTTGAAGTTGCCGTCGAACAGCCAGTTCGCCACCAGGCCGGTGGTCAAGTCCGCGGCGGTTGCGGTTCCGATGAAACCCAGCGACAGAAGCAGCATTGGCGCGATGAGTCTCTTGTCCATACGGGTCCTCCTTCCACGAGATGCTTGGCGATGATGGGTCCTGGCGACATACCAAAGCCCTTGGTGAACACCGACCGGTTTCCAGCACGAAACGCGTGCACACTTGTCCATGATCGAGCGGGAATATTATAACATTATGATATTGTTCTGGCAACAAGAAAAGACCTTCGCTACGTCTTGGAACAACCTGTTTCTTCGGCGTCTGCGGCAGGGGGGGTGACCAGGCCGAGCGCAATGGCGCTTGATTTGTGACTTGGGCCGCATCAGAATGGCGTCTGGGCCACCGGAGAAGCTGGGTGGACCGGGGCCGGCTCGGCCACGGCGGGTGGCAGGGCCGATTTCCATTGATGAGGTGGCCTATGCGGCAGAATGCTTGTGTTTCTCGGACGTTTACCCTGGGCCTGGTCTTGGCGATGGGGCTTTGTCGTGCGCCGGCAGGCGTCTCTCAAGGGAAAGCATCAGACCGTCCCGGTAACCCGCCGGTGATTCCCGTCGGTCTCGATGCGTACCGCCAGTGGGAACGCTGGCCGTATCAGCGGATCGGCGCGCGGGCTTATATGCGCAGCACCTACGATCGGCGGGGACACAACGAAGGCGCGGACGCCAGCCATTTCCTTTACCAGCTTGCCGACGACTTCAATGTCACGCTGGACATCGCCGGTCCGGGCGTACTGTACTTCGCCCGCTACAATCATTGGCATGGCAGCCCCTGGCACTACGAGGTCGATGGTACGGATCACATCATTCGGGAGACCGGCACCGCCGACCCGGTCCACGCCAAGAGCACCCTCCCATCGACCGTCTTCATCCCCGAGACGCTATTCCCCCACCCGCTTGCCTGGACGTGGTCCACCACCAAAGGGGCGGACCTGATGTGGGTCCCGCTGCCGTTCGAGCGGACATTCCGCATGGCGTACTCGCGCACGCGCTACGGCACGGGCTATTACATCTATCACTTGTACGACCGCAGTGCGCCACTCTCGCAGCCAATTCGCCCGTGGGACGGCAAGACGCCTCCCGCGCAAGACGTGCTGGATGTGTTGAACCGTGCCGGCACCGACTTGGCGCCGCGCCCGGGGACGCCCGAGGGTGACAAACTCGGTGTGCGAGAGTCTTCCGGCGCGTTGAGTCTCGCGCCGCAGCAGACGGCGATGCTCGCGACGCTCACGGCGGCACCGGCCATGGTGCGGGCACTCGAGTTCTCCGTGCCGCAGGAGCAAGCCCTCGCCTTCGGCCGGGCACGTTTGCGTGTCACCTGGGACGGACGCCGAGAGCCCTCGATCGATGCTCCGGTGGCCTTGTTCTTTGGCGCCGGCACGCTCTACAACCGCGACGGCCGCGAGTACCTGGTGAAGGGCTTCCCGATGCATATCCGCTTCGCGGAGTCGCGCGTGCACCTCGCGTGCTACTTCCCCATGCCCTTCTTCAAATCCGCGCGGCTGGAACTGGTCGGCGGCAGCGGGGCGATCGAGGAGGTCCGCTGGCACGTGCGTCATCAGCCGCTGGAAGCTCCGACCAGCCACGTCGGCTATTTCCACGCCACGTATCGTGATCATCCCACGCCGGAGCCGGGACAGGACCTGCGGCTCCTGGACACGCAGACGGCCGAGGGTAGCGGTACATGGTCCGGCAGCTTCGTCGGTTCCTCGTGGATCTTCTCCCATCGCGGCGTCCTCAACACGTTGGAAGGCGATCCGCGGTTCTTCTTCGACGACAGCCAGACACCCCAGGCCTACGGCACCGGCACCGAGGAGTGGGGCGGTGGCGGTGACTACTGGGGCGGCCTGAACATGACCCTGCCGCTGGCCGGCCATCCCTGCGGCGCTCGCAATGCGAAAGAGGCCAAGTGTGACGAGGACTTGATCGAGTCGGCCTACCGGTTCCTGCTGGCCGACCTGATGCCGTTTGGACGCCGGGCCGTGATCCGGCTGGAGCATGGCGGGGAGAACCAGTCCGCCGAGCACTACGAAACCGTGGCGTATTGGTACGGGGCGCCCACCGCCACCCTTGTGCGGACGGATGAGCTGAAGATCGGCGACACCGCCAGCGAGCGGGAGCATCGTTACGATGCGCCGCAGGCGAGCGCACCGTACGAGATCACGTCCCGCTACGAGTGGGGTCCGGATGCGCTGGCCGGCCGGGAGATCTATCCGGCGCATACGGACATCGGCCGCAAGACCGCCGGGACCAGCGAGTTCACCCTGAAGCTGGAGCCGCAGAACTTCGGCGTGGTACTGCGGCGCAAGCTCGACTATTCCTTCCCCAACCAGCGGGCCGAAGTCTCCGTGGCCGATGCGCAGAGTGAATTTAAGCCCGCCGGTATCTGGTATCTGGCTGGCAGCAACACCTGCGTATATTCGAATCCGAAAGAGGAACTGGGCGCCACGCAGCACAATGTGCAGACCTCCAACCGGCGCTTCCGTGACGACGAGTTCATCGTGCCCCGGGAATTGACGCACGGCCGCTCGCAGGTTCGTATCCGCATCAAGTTCACGCCGGTGGGAATCCCGCTGTTTCCCGGCCGGCCGCTGCCGGAACTGGCCTGGAGCGAAATCCGATATACCGCTTATTGCTGGGTCATGCCGCAGAGGCCTGTTTCCGAGTGACAATTGCGTGAGAATGGCTATGAAAAGACAACGTGCGTGGTTCTTGGTGGTGTTCCTGTTCGGCGTGGCGGCTTCCGGCGGGACGGAGCCGAAAAGGGCTCAATCCGCCCATGTCTGGGAGAAGGTCGAGATCGTCCTGCACGCCGGGAAGCAGTACGACAATCCTTACACGGAGGTCACCGTCTGGGTGGACTTGAAAGGACCGGGCTTTGAGAGACGGTGCTACGGCTTCTGGGACGGCCACGACGTCTTTCGTGTGCGCGTGATGGCGACGGTGCCCGGGACCTGGACCTGGAAAAGCGGATCGCGACCGGCGGACCCCGGGCTGGAAGGGATCGGTGGATCCTTCACCGCGGTGGACTGGACTGAGACGCAGAAGCAGGAGAACCCGTGCCGGCGTGGAATGATCCGGCCGTCTACCAGCGGCCGGGCGTTTCAGTACGCGGACGGCACGCCCTATTTCCTCGTGGGCGACACCTGGTGGGCGACGCCGACGTTTCGGTTCCGCTGGCGCGATGACGATGTGCTGCGCCCGATGGGACCGGAGGCCGGGTTCAAGGAGTTCGTGGCCTATCGCCGTAAGCAGGAGTTCAACTGTGTCGCCGTTCTTGCGGCGTTGCCGAACTGGGCCAACGACGACCAACCCGCGACCTTGAAGACCCCCGATGGGACCGTCCTGCGGGCCGCCTGGTCCCAGGCCGGCACGAAGAGTGCCAAGACCATGACCGATGAGGCCGGCAACACCGCTTTTCTACTCCCGGGCAAGGTCCCCGGCTATGAGCGGTACTTCCCGGACCTCCAACGCATCAATCCCGCCTATTTCCAGTCGATGGACAAGAAGATCGATTACCTGAACGCCCAGGGTTTCGTCCCATTTATCGAAGTCGCCCGCCGGGACATCGGGCAGGCCTGGCAGAAGTTCTACCCCTGGCCCCAGTCGTACAGCCGGTACATCCAGTACATCTGGAGCCGGTACCAGGCGAACGTGTGCCTGTTCAGCCCGATCCACTTCGACTCCTCCGGCGCAACGATTCCCGCGGCCGACTGGAACGCCGCGGCCAACCAGGTGATCGACGACTACGGCCCGCCGCCGTTCGGGACGCTGGCCGGCACGAACCCCACCGGTTCATCCCTGCGAAACTGGGGACACGTGGACAAGGCCCGCTGGCTGGGCTTCCACCAGATCGGCAATCTGCGCACCCACGACAGCTACGCCTTGCTGACGGAGATCTTCCAGACCAACCCGCCCGTTCCCGCCATCAACGGCGAGCCGTACTACGACGGCATGGAAGACGCCGCGGGCGGTACCGAGGAGGCGGGGTTCTATTGCCGCTCCGCGATGTACGGCAGTGTCCTCTCCGGCGGCCTGGGCGGCCATATCTACGGCGCCGGCGGCTGGATTGGCAAACCCTGGGGCGGCGGCATCTGGAGCGGCGAGGTCGAAGAAGCCTCGCCCTGTCCCATGTGGAAGGCCTTCCAGTGGCCCTCCGCCGGCCAGATGCGTCACCTGAAGTCGTTCATCCTCTCCGAGGGCCGACGCTACCAGGACCTCATCCCCTGTACAGACCAGCTCGCGCCCAACAAGGCCGGCAAGCCCAAGAGTGCTTACGGCTGGGCCTACAGCGCGAAGACCGCCTCGCGGGACCTGTTCCTGCTCTACTTCGAGAAGGACTGCCCCCAAGCCACCCTCTCCGGAGCCCAGCCCGATGCGAAGTACCAAACCCGCTGGTTCAACCCGCGTACCGGCCAGTGGAGTACGCCCGACGCCGCGTCTGTATCGGCCAACGCCTCCGGCCAGCTCGTCTTGCCGCCCTTCCCGGGCGAAGGAACAACAGCAAAGACCGACTGGGCCCTCAAACTGGCCGTTGCAGGCGACCGTTGAGGAGTACTCCCCGGAGCCTTCCTTAACGGGAGCGGTGAACTCGAATTCTGGGAGCTGCCAGGAGGACTCTATTTCAGACCGCAGCGAATGTGACACGGACACTCATTGGTTCGCGCTTACAGGTCTGTTTCGACACGTCTACCCCAATGCGGCCCGTATCCCCAAATACGAATTCCGCACGACGCTTTGTGCCGCGCGCGACCGCGAATCAGCAGAGGAGATCCTGCTCGCGGAGTGCCGAGACTATGCGCGTGACACGATTGAGTTTCTGGGTGAGTATGAGATCTTCGAGCTTGATCAACCTCCCGGCGCGGAACCGGTGCAAGTGGCCTACGATATGATCATTTCCCCGAGTGATTCCCAGAGTTTTATCAAGACACATTGGAGCCGGGAGAGAGTGGATTCCTGCGAGACTGTGGGTTGGACGCACGTCTGGTACAATCAGGACGGTACCCACAGCGCGTGCTACAATTGTCGGCAAGTCCGCGAGGGATCGCCTCGGGAGAAATCCGACGATCATAAGTCCAGAACCGCATGAGAGACCACGATTGTTCGCTCATCCCTCCGGGTTCTGTCAGACTGACCACCGCGGGCAGCCGTTGAGACGGGCTTGTGGACTTGTTCTGTGCCTCGCGTTACCATCTCTGCTGTGGTGACCATCAGTGGATGAGGTAGGTTCTTGACCGGGAGGCACGAATGTCGCGAGTGGATGAGATCAAGGCAGCCATCGAATCCCTTGAAGGGAGGGAACATGCTGAGTTGAGACAGTGGTTCTGCGAACGCGACAAGCAGAGATCGGGCAAGATGGACTTCGCGCGCAGAGACGCGGAGACGCAGAGAATGACCGAAAACGAATTGGGGACGATCATTGTTGAGTCCGCTATCGCCGTCCACCGGGAACTCGGGCCGGGACTGTTGGAGACGGTTTACGAAGTTGCCTTGGCTTATGAATTGCGCGAGCGCAGCCTGCGGGTGGAGCGCCAAGTACCAGTCCGAATCAAGTTTAGGAAGATCGTGTTTGACGAAGGGTTCAGAGCTGACATCCTCGTCGAGGATAGGATCATCGTCGAGGTCAAGTCGGTGGAGAGAGCCACCGCGTCACACAGGAAACAGATCCAGACCCACGTACGCTTGGCCGAACTGAAGCTGGGGTATTTACTCAATTTCGGCGAGGCGATGATGAAAGATGGGATCACTCGTGCCGTCAACGGCCTCGAAGAATGATTCTCTGCGTCTCCGCGTCTCTGCGCGAGAACAAAAGGACCCAGTACCTTGTGGGGCGAGCAGACTATGAGTGAGGGCAGGCACGAGGGACCTGGTCTACGGGTTCATCCGCCGGTGGTGTATCTCGCGGCGCTGTTGATCGGGGTCGGGGTCAATTACCTTTGGCCGATGGCGCCGGTACCGGAGCGGTGGGGGGGGATTGCCGGGATTGTTCTGATCGTTGTGGGTATCGCCATCATGCCGCCGGTGCTCGTGCGATTTCGCCGGGCCGGCACGCCGTTCAATGCGCACCTACCCACCTCGGCCCTGATCACCGATGGTCCTTATCGCTTCTCCCGCAACCCCGCTACGTGGCCCTGACGCTCTGGTATCTCGGTCTCGGCCTGCTTCTTAACAATGCGTGGATTCTGCTACTGGTGCTGCCGCTCCTATTCCTGATGGACCGGTGGGTCATTCCACGCGAGGAACGCCATCTGGAGGTGAAATTCGGCGCGGAATACCTGTGCTACAAGGCCGCCGTCCGCCGCTGGCTGTAACCCGGCGCTTCATTTCTGCTTTGGGCTCGGGCTCCGTGCCGTCTGACTCGGGGGGGGGTGGCGCAGGGGAAACCCCCAGGGACCGCGACAGTCTTCTTGCGGTGTCTCGGAGCCCTGGGTATCCTGCAGCGTCGATACGGTTCATTGCGAAAGGGGACTTGTGAATAGCCGTGTGACCAAAGAGGTCGGGAGCATTCGTTGGCAGGCGGTACTGTGCCTGATTACCAGTTCCCTGCTCGGCGAACCACGGACGGACGCCGCCGGAGCGGCGTCGGCGGGGCGGCTCCCTGACTATCGTTTCGAGGGGACGATCTCACGCGACGTGCTGGAGAACTATCTGGACCGATCCGTAACCATGGCGTATTTCCTGGTCACAGGCAAGACGGAAGGCAACCGGGAGTATCCGTACCGGGAGGACGATGTGCGTCTGATCCGGAACATCGGGGCCAAGTTCATCGGTCGGGCCATCTACCGCTGGAACGGCGAGGGCCGCCTGAACGATCCCAATTTCTGGAAGGACGCGCGAGCGTTGATCGAGCGGGTGCACGTCTTCGACCCGGACGTCATCTTCCAGGGCTGTCTCTTCGAGACAATCAGCAAAGAGGTGGAACGCGTAAAGGTCCCGTCCTGGGTCTTCAGAGATTTTGACCTGCCCGTGGAGGATCGGACGTTTTCCTACGATGCCATGCTCAACCGGAACGGCAAGCTGGTCAACCACTGGGGCCGGGCCAGCGTGCCCGACGTCACGCAGCGGGAAACGCAGCTGTGGTTCTACTACCTGGCGGGCTCCTATCTCGACCTCGGCTGCGAGGCTTTGCACCTGGGGCAGGTGGGCTTGATCGGCATGGCCGACCGGGACCTGAAGGAATGGTCCCGCCTCGTGGCGCGAATCCGCACGTACGCCCGGACGCACGCCCGTCGCAAGTTGGTCCTGCTCGATGCTCACGTGCCCACGGGCGGCATGATCGTGGATGGCGTCAGCCTCTTGGATTTCAACTCGTTCCCGATGCGAATCAAGGCCATTCCGGAGAAACCTCACGAAGCCGAGTTGCAGGTAGGTCGCCTGGACAGCCTCTATAAACGCAGCAAAGGCTGCCTCTCCCCGAACGGCTGGAGCTGCTCGAGTTTGCCGTATCTGGTCGAATTCGACAATTTCGGCCGCAGCCGCACGCCGAACGTGGCGGACGCCAAATCGATCTTCGTCTGGGGCTGGGATGAGATCTCCTGGTTTTCCCTCCAATCCGAGGACCACCGGAACAAGTTCCTCGTCTACGCCTATCACTGGCTCAAAGAAACCGATCCGAACGGCCACCTGCAAATGCCGGTCAGCCGCATGATCACCTGCCCGAACGAAACCCAGGGCAGCTACCGCGCCAACACCAAGGGTCCCGATTGCCCCGTAGGCTATTCCCAGGAGGATACGATCAAGAAGATATGGGATGGTGCCGTCGGGCGAGCAGGAGACCAAACCTTCTAACGTACGCGAGACGTGGTCACAGTAGGCGCGAGGAACCCGATTCTCGCGTGATTTTCTGTCGCAAAACATCTCCAGGATGCACTACATAGCGAGAACAGCGATCCTGGGAAGGGGTCCCATGTGCACAGCCGCCCTCGGCTGTGGGGGGGGAAGGCTCGACCACCCCTGAGGGCGGGAGTGCCACAGGATTGGGGCCCGGTTCGATGAAGGTGCCTCTGATGGAAAACGACAAATACTACGTCGAGCGGTGCCTGGACGGGCATCCGGATGACTTCCGCCACCTGGTGCGGCGGTATCAGCCGGTGTTGTTGGCCCATCTGGCCGGCAGATTGGGCAACCGCGACCGGGCCGAAGAGGCCGCCCAGGAAGCCTTGGTGCGGGCTTACTTTGGCATGGACAAGCTCAAGAAGCCCGAATACTTTCTGGCTTGGCTGCTGGGCATCGCCGACCTCGTCGCGAAGGAGCAGCGGCGCAAAGAGTCGATCCGCCGCCAGCGCGAATCCGCCCGCGCGACCGCCGAAGAGGCACCGGAGCCGGAACTCTCCCAGGATTTCTCGCTCGAAGCGGCGGTGGCAACCCTGCCCGAGGTATATCGAACGGTGATCCTGCTGCGCTACTATGGCGGATTATCGTGCAGCGGGATCGCCGGGCAGCTCGATATGCCTCTGGGCACGGTTACCAAGACGCTTTCGCGGGCCTATGCCTTGCTGCGGGACTCCCTGCAAAGGCAGACAGTAAGTGAGGTGCAGCAATGAACTGTGCAGCATGCCGGGAACGGTTGGTGGCGTACCTCGAAGGGTTGCTGGAGGATGCTCAGCAGCGAGCCGTCGCGGGGCACGTGAAGGAATGTGAGATCTGCCGGGCCGAGTTCCAGGGGCTGCAGACCCTGCAACAACGTCTGGTCGGCGGCGGGCGGGCGCTGGCGGACAGCGACCTGGAAGACCAAGTGATGAACCGGATCATTCGCGAACAGAACGCCAGGCTCAAGTCGGCCGCCCAGGCCGGGGCGGGCCCGCGCCAAAGGAGACTGATTATGAAAAGTTCAATCATGAAGATCGCAATCGCGGCGGTTGTCGTGCTGGCGGTGGCCGGGGGGCTCTCCCTCTGGACCGGCACCAAGTCAGGGGTGGTTCTGGCGGATGTTCTCTCCAAGGTCGAGCAGGTCCAGGCCTTCATGTACCAGATGAGCATGCACGTGAAGGGTGAGATGCCGGGCACAGGAACGGTGGACACCACCGTGGAGGCCTCCGCCTTGGTCGCGGGCGAGTATGGCATGCGCATGGACATGACCTCCACCACCGTGGCCCCCTTGGCTCAGACCGTGACCCAGCAGATGTATATGCTACCGCAGCAGAACACGATTCTCGTGATGATGCCGGGTTTCAAGCAATACATGCGGATGCAGGCGGATGAGAAGATGTTCGAGCAGCAGCGGCAGCAGCACAACGATCCACGTCTGATGCTCAAGAAGATCCTGGAATGCCAGTACACCGACCTGGGCAAGACCACCCGGGACGGGATCGAGGTCCAGGGATTCCAAACCACCGATCCGGCGTACGGCGGCGGCATCGGCGCCGTCGATATCACGGTCTGGGTGGAGCGCAAGACCGAGCTGCCCGTCCGCGTGGATATGAAGTTCCGGATGAATGAGCAGATGGCGATGGAAGGCACCATGCACGACTTCCAGTGGGATGTCCCGGTCAGCGCGGCCGAGTTCAGCCCCGTCATTCCGGCGGACTACACGGCGGCAGCCACCGACGGCATGAAGGTGCCGCCCATGACGGAAGAGACCGCCCTGGCGGGTCTGAAGCTGTGCCTGGAGCTGAACGACAAGTACCCGGACGACCTGAACCTCATGACCCTGATCCAAATGGCTTCCAAGTCGTTCCAGGGCGATCTCGCTCCGGACGCCGCGAAAGCCGGCCCGCCGGACGGTACGGCGGTGCCTTCGGAAGATGCCAAGCAGAAGCTCATGGCCCAGGTTCAGGACGGCGTCAAGAAGGCCATGGACAAGATGATGCCCATCCAGGGACTGGGCGGGTTCTACATGACCCTCGTGCAGGAGAAGAAGGAGCCGGTCTATTACGGCAAGGTCGCGACGCCGGGCGACGTGGCCCAGGTCCTGCTGCGGTGGAAGACCGGCCCGAACGAGTACCGCGTGATCTTCGCGGACCTGCACGCCGCGACGGTGGATGGCGACACCTTGGCCAAGCTGGAGGCAGCCATGCCCAAGTAGAACCGGGGTTTCGCAGAGAATCAGGCCAGGCCGGGACCAGAGCGGATGGAGCCCGGCCTTGCCTTTTGGTATAATGCCTCCTGCGCGGGTGTGGAGCAGATGCTGTGCACACCTTCTCCGCGACGGGCGGAGGCTCTCGATGGTCAATAGAAACAGGGTGGATGGCACACCCGGTACGATGGGAGATTGAGCATGACTGGCGGTAACGGGCGGACCCATGGGGCCGGACGGCGTCTGAAGCTCTTCGGCGGTCTCGCGATCGTGGTGGCGATCGGTCTGGGCGTCATCTGGCTGACGGTGGTCCGCGGCAGTGACAAGCCGGGACAGGAGGTGCCGACGTTCACGGCCAAGCGCGGGCCGTTGACGATCAGCGTCGTTGAGTCGGGCACGATCAAGGCCCGGGACCAGAACATCATCAAGAACGAGGTCGAGGGCCGCACGTCGATTATCACGCTCGTGCCGGAGGGCACGCGGGTCCATAAAGGAGACGTCCTGGTCGTCCTGGATGCCAGCACGCTGCAGGACGGCAAGATCGACCAGGAGATTCGCGTCAAAAATGCCGAGGCGGCGTTCATCAATGCCCGGGAGAATCTGGCCATCGTCACCAGCAAGACGGACAGCGACGTCAACGAGGCGGCGCTGGCGGTGGAATTCGCCCGCCAGGATCTGCGCAAGTACGAAGAGGGCCAGTACCCCAAAGACGTCAATGAAATGCAGATGCGGATCACGCTGGCCCAAGAGGAACTGGAGCGGGCCGAGCACACGCTGACCTGGTCGAATCGGCTCTATGAGGAGAAATACGTCTCCGAGACGGAGAGAATGGCCGATGAGCTCACCGTCAAGCGCAAGAAGCTGGAGGTGGATCTTGCCAACTCCAACCTCGCGATGCTGCAGGATTTCACCTACCCGCGCCAGATCCGCCAGTACCAGAGCGACGTCCAACAGGCGCTCTCGGCCCTGGATCGCGCCACACGCAAGGCCGAAGCTGACAAGCTGCAGGCCCAGGCCGACCTGGCCGCCAAGGAGGCCGAGTACACCCGTCAACAGGCCAAGCTGCAGAAGACCGAGGATCAACTCAACAAGACGAGGATCCTGGCGCCCAGTGATGGCTTGGTGATCTACGCCACCAGTGCCAAGGGCGGCCTGGCGGGTATGCTGAAGGAGCCCCTGGTGGAGGGTCAGCAGGTCTTTGAGCGCCAGGAGTTGATCTACCTGCCCGCCGACGACTCCGCCATGGCGGAAGTCAGCATTCACGAGGCGAGCCTGGCTAAAGTGCGGGTAGGACAGCCGGCGATCGTCACGGTCGAGACGCTGCCCGGCAAACGCTTCCTCGGGACAGTGGGCCTGGTCGCGCCGCTGCCCGACGCCGCGGGCATGTTCCTCAATCCCGATCTGAAGGTCTTCAAGACCCAGGTCCACCTGGATACGGATGATCCGGCGCTACGCTCCGGAATGACGTGCCGGGTGGAGATCGTCGTGGAGCAGTACGACGATGCGGTCTATGTGCCGGTCCAGGCCGTGACGCGCGTCGGGGGCGACGCGCTGGTTTACGTGCAGCAGGGCAAGTCACTCGAGCCGCGCAAGGTCGAGATCGGCTTGGACAACAACCGCATGATCCGAATCGTCAACGGGCTGCCGGAAGGAGAGATCGTGGTGCTCGATCCACCGCTGAAGGCTTCTTCCGCCGAGAGCGCCCCGTCCGCCGGCGCCGAGCCGAACGCCGCCGGCGAGAAGCGTGACAACTTCGACCAACAGGTGCGCAGTCGCCTGAATGCCTCGCAGAAGGCCGGCGGCGTCAAAGCCAAAGGCCCGGGCGACGGCGCTGCGGGGAAGATGGCTTCGCCTCCCCCGGCCGGGCCGATGCCGAACCCCCAGATGCCAGGTGCTCCCGGTGCCCTCCAGGGCACGCCACCCCCGGGTGCCCCGATGCCTCCGAATATGCAGAACCTCTCTCCCGAGCAACAGAAACGGATGCAGGAAGGGATGCAGAAGGCCATGGAGGTGATGAAGAACCTCTCCGAAGAGGAGAAGGAGAAGCTCAAGAACATGTCCCCGGAAGAGAGAATGCAGTTCTTCCAGGAGAAGATGGGAGGGGGCCGGCAGAAATGAATACGCCGGACCGTGTATACCTTGTCTGCCCTCGAGTTGTCCTGAGGTGCGACCGATGATCTGGCGCGGGGCCAAGATGGTCAGGAACATCCGCTCGGGGTTGGAGAACCTCCTGCTGCACAAGCTCCGGTCGTTTCTGACGATGCTGGGCGTCGTATTCGGCGTCGGCAGCGTGGTGGCCATGCTCTCGGTGGGAGAAGGCGCCGGGCGGGAGGCCCTGGAGCAGATCCACAAGCTCGGCAGCAACAACATCCTCGTCTCGTCCGTCAAACCGACCGAGGACCAGTCCGCCAGCGTGAATCGCTCTCTGGTGAGCATGAGCGTGTACGGCTTGACGTACGAGGATCACCTGCGCATGGCCGAGTGCCTGGAGCACGTGCGGCGGACCGCCCCGGTCAAGGTGATGCGGCAGCAGGGCCGGCTCGGCGAGCGGACCCTGGAGGTCCGCGTGGTGGGGACCACGCCCGAATGGTTCGAGCTGGTCGACCGGGAGGTCCTGGCCGGGCGGACCCTGTTGTCCGCCAACCCGGCCAACCCCGCTCCTGCGGCCGTTCTCACCGAGTTTGGCGCCCGCAAGCTGCTGGCCACCAAGCACAGCATCGGCGAATGGGTGCGCATCGGCGGCAACTACTTCGAGATCGTCGGCATTATCCGGAGCGAGGGCGGCAAGGCCGGCGATATCCAGTTGCCGGATGAGGAAGTGGACGTCTACATCCCGCTGCCCGTGGCCCGACAGTACTTCGGGGACGTGAACACGCGGTCCATCTCCGCCGGGCGTTCTCTGGAACGGATCGAGCTGCACCAGGCCATCGTCCAGGTCGATGGGATCGAGTACGTGGAAGCGACCGCCAAGGCCATCGAGCGGATGCTCAGCCATTACCACAAGAAGAAGGACTACGCCGTCAGTGTGCCGCTGACCCTGCTGCGCCAGGCGGAGGCCGCCAAACGCCGTTCGAGCATCGTTCTGGGCTCCATTGCCGCCATCAGCCTGCTGGTCGGCGGCATCGGCATCATGAACATCATGCTGGCGTCCGTCACCGAGCGGACCCGCGAGATCGGTATTCGCCGGGCCATCGGGGCCAAACGCCGGCAGATCGTCTCTCAGTTTCTGGTCGAGACGGTCGTACTCTCCACGACCGGCGGACTCGTCGGCCTGGGGATCGGCGTGCTGATCCCGGCGCTGATTACGCACTTCTCCGGCATGACCACGATCCTCACGTGGAAGGGGATCCTCCTGCCCTTGCTCATCAGCATGACCATCGGCATCCTGTTCGGACTGTACCCCGCCCTGCACGCCGCCCGGGTGGACCCGATTGTGGCTTTGCGCCACGAGTAATCGCGCTCGGAGTGCCGCGTTCACGCGGGTTTGCATTGTACGGTGTTCTACGTCTACACGGTGGGGACTGGGTGGGGCCGCCAAACGCCAAGGATCGCGTTGGGGGCCCCGTGCCATGCGTCCGTCCGCGTAAGCATGTCCTGGCCATCCTGGGGAGTATCTCTGGGCGAGCGTAGACATGGCACCCTGCAAAAAAGGACGGTTTCTTTTGAACATCTGGAGGGTCGGCAACGGCTTGGATGTAGTAGTGAATGCCGGCCGGGTGACGCTTCTTGGCCCTTGAGGTGCCCATCCTGCGGAACACGACATGACGGAAGACAGTTTCGATGGCGGCGTGCTCGTTCTGCGTTGCCAGAGAGGCGATCCGGAGGCTTTCCGGGAACTCGTCCATCGCTGGGAACCGCGGCTCTATTACTATCTGCGCCGTATCCTGCCGGACGACAGCACCGTGTGGGATGTTCTGCAGGAGACGTGGCTGGCGGTCTTTCGCGATCTCCGGGGCTTGACGGATGTCCACAAGTTCCCGGCTTGGCTGTACCGGGTGAGCCGGGCCAAGGCTGTGGACTCGATGCGAAGGCAGAATCGGTGTGTCGAGCCGTCCGTCGAGGACCAGATCGAGTGCGCGGAGGACGGTAGCCTCATCCTCGTAGCCCGGGAAGAAGCCCAACTCGTCCATGGACAGCTCGTGAAGTTGAGTCCGATCCACCGCGAGGTCCTGACCTTGCGTTTCCTCGAGGAGTTCTCCATCAAGGAAATCAGCGAGATTCTCAGCATCTCCGAGGGCACCGTACGGTCACGACTACACTATGCCAAGAAAGCCTTGTCTCACCTCTTGCGAGAGGCGAAGCATGAAGACGCCGCATGATCGAGAAGAATTCGTGGAGAAACTCCTGGCGCGGGACCCGCCGTCCCCGGAACAACTCCAGCAGCACCGCGACCGGCTCTTCCGAAGGATTGCCAGACGTGTCATGTGGTGCAAAGTCATGGTAGGCGGCCTTTACGTGTTGCTCTTCGCCGTGGCTTTCTGGGCCTTTGAACAGCAACGGCACAGCGACAGTGTCTCACGGAGCCTCTGGTGGGGGTCTGTGTCCCTCTATGTTCTCCTGTGGTTCCTGGTGTGGTTCCTGCGCGGCATCTACCGGGGGGTGGCCCAACTGACACCCCAGGACGCCCCCGGCGGCCAGAACTGGATACGACAGGACCGGTTTGTGACCGGCGCGGCTCTGGTGGTGTTCGTCTTGGAGGGGCTGATGCTCTGGAGGTTCTCCGCGCTTACCGATCCGCTGCGGGCCGCGCATCAGGCGACCGCCGGTCTCTGGGCGACCGTGTTCTTCCTCTTTTGGTACCCCTTCGGCACCGCTTCGCTGGTCGCCCGCCTGTGGCTGGAGCATAGGAAGATGGAGTTGCGCCTCCGCGAGTCAAAAGGCGATGACTCGGGGAGTCAGACGGCCCATCCCCCGCGTCCTGTGGCGGACAAAGAAGAGTGACCAGTCACGCGTGGGCCAGGACCGGGTCGTAACCGTTGCGGCATGGGAGGAAAGAGATCTATGAACTGCCGGAAAGAGGCAAGAACGGTCCACGCTGTCGTACTGATCGCGTGCATGATCGCCGCGAGCAGGACCGTCGCCAGTACGAAGACGCCCGCTGCTCCCGAGATGCTGCGACCCAACGATCCGTTGTTCCCAAAACAAGAGGCTTTGTTCAACTGCGTCAACGCGGGCGAGGCGTGGAAGATCACGAAAGGAGATCCCAACGTGTTGGTGGGCGTGGTCGAAACAGGCTTCGATTTCTTCCACCCGGATCTCAAAGCCAATCTCGTCCCTGGATTCTTTGCGTGCGGCAACTACCACACGGAGTTCTTTGAGAACATCGCGCACGGCACGGTCGTTGTCAGTCTCATCGCGGCCGTGGGCAACAACGGGATCGGCATGACGGGATTGGCGCCGGGCTGCCGTGTTCTGGCTGCTTCGCTGGGCATGATCGAGCACAAAGTGACAAAGCTGCAGAAGAAATTCATGCAAGACCACCCGGAGGCCGGTCCCAGCGAGTGGGGAAAAGTAATGAGGAGCAAAGAGAACAGGGCCGCGTTGATGAGTTTCTCCCGGGCGTGGGGGCAGTTCGTCTGTCGGAGTACCGCGGAGAGCATACGATATCTGGTCGACCACCAGGTCAGGGTGATCAATATCAGCGGCCTGCTGCAGCGAAGCCTGTTGCCGGCGGACTCCTGGCAGACCCTGGAAGACGTCTTTGCCTATGCCCGGGAAAAAGGCACCATCATCGTGCTCGGCGCCGGAAACAACGGCGTTCTGTGCGAGGATTATCCGGGGGATTCGGACTCTGTCATCGTTGTCGGCGCGACGCGGCTGGATGACACCCGGTGGGAAGAAGTGCTGGAGATCAAGGGCAGCAAGATCAAGCAGGGCTCCAATTTCGGCAAACGATTGACGGTGATGGCACCCATGGAGAATCTGCAGGTGTGTCTGCCGCACGACAGGCGGTTCTATGCCTGCGAGGACGGGCCCATGGGTCCGACCAAGCAGGACTTCCAGGATATGTACGAGATCTCTGCCGAAGGCGCGACCTCCTGGTCGGCACCCATTGTCACAGCGCTGGTGGCGTTGATCCGCAGCGTTCGGCCCGACCTGGACGCGAAGGCCGTCATCGAGATCATCAGGCAGGGCTGTGACGACCTTGGCGACGAAGGCTACGACGTCTACACCGGCTTTGGCCGGGTGAACTTCGGCAAGACCCTCAAGATCGCGATGGCGCAGGGAAGATGATGTATCGGATTGATGTCGGTAGTCTATCCACTTGGTGGTTACTTGGTTGCTCACGTCCCGAGACAGGGGGTGGCGGTCGCTCCTGGCACGTGAAGGAGGCGAGTCTGTACGTTGGTGTGTCCGATTCCCGGCGCGCCGATTTCAGAACCGGACACTCTCGATTGGGCCGACCGTATACCGGCTGTTGTGCTCGGCCCTGCGAGCGCAGCGCAGGAAGGGCAGCCAGGATTCAGTCTTGTCGGGCACGCTCTTTACGTGATGGCTGGCTAGGGACAGGTCAGGAGATTCAAACAAACCCTGTGCGGGAACCCACCACGACGTGCAGCACAGGGTCCTGGATACCCGGGTTTCGACGGAAGGCACCTAGAGACTGAGGAGCGATGGCGTCGACACCTCCGTACGCCTCGGAGGGCTCTGCGCTCTGGGCGCAGGTGGTTCGTAGGAGAACGCGATGGCAACGCTGTGGCAAGACGTGCGGTACGGGTTGCGGCTGCTGGCGCGAAGCCCCGGCTTCACCGCGATTGTAGTCCTGGTCCTGGCGGTGGGCATCGGGGCGAACACGGCGATGTTCAGCGTGGTCAATACCGTGATGCTCCGGCCACTGCCTTATACGGATCCGGATCGCATTGTGACTCTTTGGGCGAAGAACAAAGACCGGGACACCACTCCGATCAGCCAGAACTTCAAGTTCCTGCGTGAGCACAACCAGTCGTTCGAATATCTGGCGGGTTACGTCCCCGCCTTTTTCTACGTCACGGGCATCGACCGGCCGCAACAGTGCACGGCGTGGTCCGTCTCGCCCAATCTCTTTCCTCTGCTGGGAGTCCAGCCGCTTTTGGGCCGAACGTTCTTGCCCCACGAGGAGCAGCCGGGAAATGAGCGTGTCGTGGTCCTCAGCCACGGCTTTTGGCGGGACCAACTGGGAGGCACGCCGGAGATACTGGGCAAGACACTCGGTCTCGAAGAAGAAGACTATATGATCGTGGGCATCATGCCGCCCGAGTTTCGGTGGCCCGCGAGGTCTGTGCCATCTGTGCCCTTTTGGGTGCCGCTGGTTCCGCGCGAGTACGGGCCCGTGGCCCAGATCGCGCGTCTCAAGAAAGGTATCACCGTGAAGCAGGCTCGCGCGGAGATGGCAGTGCTGACCGGTCGCCTGCGAGAGATGGAGCCTTACGCCAACGCCGAACTTACGACCGGCGTCGACCGGCTGCTGGACGCGATGCTGAAGAGCAGCGGCAGGTTACTGTGGCTGATGCTGGGTGCGGCAGCGTGCGTGCTCCTGATCGCATGCGGCAATGTGGCCAACCTGTTCTTGGCCCGCGCCGGGGTGCGGCAGCGCGAGGTGGCCATGCGCGTGGCGCTGGGAGCCTCGCGGCCGCGCGTGGTGCGTCAAATGCTCACGGAGAGTCTGGTCTTGAGTGCGGCGGCCGGTCTGCTGGGGTTTCTGATGGCGTTCTGGGGGGTGAAAGCGCTGGTGGGATTATGCCCCCTCAATATCCCACGTCTGCGAGAGACCCACATCGATGTCTCGGTTCTGCTCTTCACTTTGGGCCTGTCTGTGCTGACGGGCCTGGTATTCGGCTTGCTGCCCGCCTGGAGAGCGTCGGACGTGCGGACGGCGGAGACCCTCAAGGACAGCGGGGCACAGCCGGGGAGCGGCCGGGGCTGGCGGCACATTCGCGGGGGTCTCGTTGTCGCGCAGATCGGCGTTTCCCTGGTTCTGCTCATGGGAGCCGGCCTGTTGATCCGGACCCTGATTGCCTTGCAGAGCGTTGACCTGGGCTTCCAGCCCCGGAACGTGCTGACCGTGGCGATCGACCTGCCGCGTGTGAAGTATCCCGAACCCCACCACTGCAAGGCGTTCTTCGAGCCGCTGTTGCAGCAGGTCCGCGCCCTTCCCGGAGTCCGCGCGGCGAGCTTGGCCGGCCACGGGCTGGGTCTCGCTTCCGGCGGTGGCAGTATGCCCATCTGGATTGATGACCAACAGGGTGCTCTTGAGGACAGGCCCGACGCACGGCGCCTGACGGTCAGTCCCGGGTTCTTCGAGGCGATGGGGATCCGGGTTCTAAGGGGCCGGACCATCACAGATCGGGATGTGCAAGCCGGCGCCCGGTGCGTTGTGATCGATGAGAACCTGGCGCGAACCTATTTCCCCGGCGTCGATCCGATCGGCCACAGGGTCAACAGAAAGACCATCATTGGGGTCGTCAGCACCCTCCGCGATTTCCAGACGCTGAATCCCAAGCGGGAAACGTTCTTCGAACCCCTTTGGGATTCCTATTTCCAGAAAAACAGTCTCGTGGTGCGGGCCGAGGGCGCCCCGATGCATCTGGCGGCCGCGATTCGAGCGCAGGTGGCCGCCCTGGACAAAGATCAGGCGGTCGGCACAGTGGAGACTCTGGAAGCAACTCTGTCAGGCATGTTGGCGCCCCGGCGGTTCACGATGGTTCTGCTGAGCCTCTTTTCCGCCATCGCTCTGATCTTGGCGATGGTGGGGGGCTACGGCCTGCTTCAATACAACACGACGCAGCAGATTCATGACATCGGGATTCGCATGGCCCTGGGCGCCCGGGCGGGCGACGTGCTGCGGGCGGTCCTGGTCCAGGGACTCCGACTCACGTTCCTGGGCATCGCCGTCGGTCTGGCGGGAGCGTTCGCCCTGACCCGGATTCTCTCCAGCCTCGTGTACGGCGTGACTCCCGCCGACCCGCTGACGTTTGCCCTGGTGACGCTGCTCCTGACCGGCGTAGCTTTGCTGGCGAGCTACCTGCCGGCCCGCCGGGCCGCGCGGATCGACCCGATGGTGGCGCTGCGGCATGAATGACAACAGATCGTCACGCGTCGCCGGATTGCGCGGCTCGTTTCGGTTGCATCGAGCGGGGGCCGTGGCGCCGGAGCCCGGCGTTCTCTCTGCATCGTGCCAGGGGCATTGCCCCTGGCGAAGGGTGTGCCGGGCACACCCTCCGGGACCAGAGAGTTGAGGTACTCCTCCGGGTTGGTGTAGCCGTCGTTGTCGTGGTCTTTAGGGCCGTCTGCGGGACCGTTCGGACTTAGGCCGTGAGCGGTTTCCCAGGAGTCGTGCAGCATTGAGCCGCGGGTTGTGTCCGTCGTTGCGTGGCGGCGGATGTTGAGTGAAGGCTATGAGTCGGTGCAAACGAAGGAGACCGCACATGTCTGGCCGTCATTTGGCAGTAGTCTCTCAGGGCGCCATGGGTCTCGCGTTGCTGGTTTGTTTGCTGTCGGGCTGCCAGGACGATTCCGGCAGCCCCGAGGCATTGTCCTCATCCCGGGACGAGATATCCCGAGGCGCGGCCGCCGGGCAGACAGCGTCGGGAGGTCCCGAGTCCTCGACCACCGCTGCCTGGGCGATCCAGCCCGGCGTTGGCGTTGGACCTCTGGTGTTTGGTATGACGCGCGACGACGTGGTGCGCATGCTCGGAGATCCCGAGAGTGAGCAATCGCGCGGCGACGGTGCATCCCTGTTGATGTACCCGTCCCAGGGCTTGTCCCTGGGCATGTCCGATGCCGGCCGGGTCAACAGCTTCACGATGGCGGCGGCAGAAGTACTCCCACATCGTCGCGCTGCGAGGACCTTCGCCGGCAGAACGGCCGAGGGAATCGGGATCGGCGCCTCAGAGGAGCAGATCCGGAAGGCCTACGGTGACTCCCTGAAGGTGGAACCGCTGGGGGACGGCAGGATGCTGCGCTCGACGGATCTCGGCATCAGTTTCGTTCTGGTTTCCCATCGGCTCGTGAAACTGACAATATGGGTGGGACCTCTTTAGCAGGGTCCTGGTGTCATGCCATCCCAGCACGGGGTACGGCAGTGAAAGGGAGGGCGGAATGGCTATAGCGGCTGCAGGCATTCGCCGGGCGAGCTTCGGGATCATTCGCAAACACGCGTACCTGATCATCGGCGTGGGATTGCTTTACGCAGGCGCCATCGTTCTCGGACTGATCCTCGGTCACATGGGTGGACCGATGGTGGAATTGGCTCAGAGGCTCGGCGAGAGCGGCGCCGAAGGTGTAGAGAGGGTCTTCGGGCGCTTTCGTGAGCCGGTTCGAGAGGGGGACATCATGGCCCTGGCGTTGGGCAGCCTGCTTGTCTTCTCGCTCAACATGTTGGGTAACATCACCCACTTCACTCTCCCGGGCGTCCTTCTGCTGCCGGGACTCGGATTCCTGCTGTTCTCGGGCTGGCTGACGGGAGTGAGTCTGACCGGATTGCAGGCGTCCTCACTGGCATCCTATGGGTGGTATCTGGTCATGGTTCTGCTGGAACTGGCAACGTATGTCCTGGCCCTCAGCGCGGGACTGAACGTGGGTCTGTCACTCTTGCTGCCCGCGCGACAGCAGGTCCCTTCGCGCCTGCGGGCCTTCGGTCTGGCATGGCGTGATGCGTACAGGCTCTATCGGATCATCGCTGTGGTCCTTGCCTTTCAGGCGGTCCTTGAGATTCTCTACGTCCGCCAGGTACTGGTGAGAGGGGGGACGGGTGTGCCTCTGACACCGTACTGACTCCGGCATGACCACGATCCTCAGGTGAAGGGGAATCCTCCTGCCCTTGCTCATCAGCATGACAATCGGCATCCTGTTCGGCCTGTACCCGGCGATGCACGCCGCCCGGGTGGACCCTATCGTCGCCCTGCGGCACGAATGACCGCGGCAAGAAGACGGTCTTCCTTGAACATCGGGAGGGCCGGCGACGGCTAAGAGGCAGTGATGGACATTTGTCGGCTCGCGGGCCACGTCCTGGGCCCGGCGGTCGCCCATGACGCACCATATTACTCCCGCTTTGTTGGATCAGTAGATAAGGTAGTGTGGTACTTGAAGAAGCTGGGACTGGGTCGGTCGAGCCGCGTGGGGGACTGATTGAAGCGTTGGGGTGTAGCCTGAGCGTGCCGGAGTAATGTCCGTTGCTGGGTGTGCCGCGGAGCACGGTGTGCTACGCACCGTGCGGCCCGAAGGCGGCGGGCGTCACGATCAGCATGGACGGCCGGGGACGGCCGCGGCACAGGTGATAATGTAACCGGATCTAACAAGAAAGAAGAAGCCAAAAGAGAAGATGCCGCTACTACAGAATTCCACCTCAAAGAACGGAAAATGTGGTCTTGACAATCGGGGGTACCTCAGGGAAAGGATTAGGCGATGAGCAGTTGGCAGCTTGCCCCTGTCGGCATGACGCCCAAGATGTGGATCGCATCACGCGTGGCAGCATTCGTCCTTCCGTGGGCCACATTGCTGCATCTTGCGGCAACCGAGTGTTCGGCCAAGCTCATTGTCGAACCTGCGGAACGGTTGACCTTCTTGGCGGAAGGCATGGATGCTGCGTTCGGCAGGATACGTACGATTCGAGCGGACGTCGACTCGGCGGAGATCTTTGAAGCGAGCGGGGAGCCTCGTGTGGATACCTTCGATCAGACCAAATGGGTCAGCCGAGCAACTCAACACAGATTCGTCAGCTCCCTGACGCAGTTGTATGACGGCAAGGCGCCCCCCAAGGCAAAGCCGGGGCAGAGGCACGCTCCGGTAGGCGAACGACTCACAGAATGTGTTTACTCGAGCGGATTACTCATCGAAGTCCGTCCCGCGGACCAAAAAGTGTTCATCGCCGATTGGAGGAAGCGTCCGGCAAGCACCTTGCAGGAGCGCGCAAGGCATGAACCGTACTTCTACGGTTCGTCCATCAGGGGGTTATCTCTGACGGACCTCATCGAGAGGGAGGAGTATTGGCATACCCTGCCCGAGACGATCGACCCGATGGCCGAGAGACGGATCCGATGGGCAGGGAAGAAAGCCTATCAGGCAAGAGAAACGGACGTGATCGAGCTTTCGGTGAAGTGGACCGCGCGCGACGGCACACGGTATGAGCACTGCTACGAGATTCTCGTGGAGCCGGCCAGAGGTTTCACGGTCCCGTTTGTCACGGAAGCCTACCGGGAAAATGGAGGGGCCCTGCAAACAATCCAGACGATCGAGACGGAGTGTGTCGAGCACGGGGCAGATGCTTGGGGGCCCAAGAAGACGGTCTGCACCGCTCTCTTCACCACCCCCAAGGGCCGAGGGAACTCAGTGACCACGACGACCTTGGAGAACGTGAGATTCAACACGCCGGTAGCCGACGAGGAACTGATGGCGACACTGGCAGACGGCACCATGGTTGATGACCAGCTTGCCGGCCAGTACTTCAAGTACCGGGTCGTCGATGAGCCCGTCCTCCTCCAATCGATCGAGAATTCCTGTCGGAAGGCCGGTTTCGTCGGCCTCATACCGATCGCGCGGCACGATACCGGTTCCGTGTCGGGTGACCAAACACGATCTACCCCAGAGCGCAATGGTATCGCAAAGGGTGACTCCCCGGACCGGGGGGCCACGCCGCAAGTTCGTGGAGGCAGTCCGATCAAGAGGATCGGACTGGGCGTAGGTCTGTGCGCCGCAAGTCTCGCCGGACTGGGCCTACTGACGCACGTATTCGTCGCGAAACGCCGGTGCCGTCCACCGAGCGGAGGAGCTTGACGGCAAACAAGAGCGTGGTTGGCAGCCGGTAGTCAGGGGCCGGTTGGGAAAGGCACTCACTTATGAAGGTCCAGTTGCTACTCTTGCTGGGGGTGGCAGCGGGGGGCAGCGTTGGCTTGCCGATGATGGGCTGGAAAGAAGATGGCGCGAAAGGAACCAAACGCACGAGCGAGGAAAAGGGGGAAAAGGGGACATTCCATCTTCCGGTCCCTTTTCGATCCCACCCCAGGCCGGGCCAAGCCCGGCCGTTCCTTGGCGCTGATTGCGACAAGAATGTGGACGCTCTTCATACGGAAGTGGTAGGCTCTGGTGTATTACGGGGGACACGAGATCTCTGGCGGATAGACCTGGATGCTGGAAGAACGGTACCTGATCTGGCGGTTCAAGCAAGGCAGTGCCGAGGCCTTCGAGCGGATCTACGAGCGGCACAAGGACGCTCTGCTCACGCTGGCGGTGGTGCTGCTCGGGGAGACCTGCGCCGCCGAGGACATCGTGCACGATGTCTTCGTGCACGTGGCCCGGACGCGCGCCAGCCTGCGTGTCGCGGGCAACCTCAAGGCCCTGCTGGCTGCGGCGGTGGTCAACCGGGCCCGGAACTACCGCCGGGATGCGTACCGGTATCGCCACGGCCTGGCGCAGTACGCCGACGGCGGTGCCGCGAGCCCCGGCGAGCCCGAGCCGTGGGCCATTGTCAACGAGCAGTTGCAGTTGCTCAGCGCGGCCATGGCGAAGTTGCCGTATGAACAACGCGAGGCCGTCGCGCTGCACCTGGGAGCCAGGATGAGCTTCCCTGAGATTGCCCGTATCCAAAACGCCCCGGTCAATACCGTGCAAGGCCGATGTCGGTACGGGCTGCAGAAGCTGCGGTCCCTGCTGAACGCGGAGGCAACCGAATGAAGACCGTGCGTCAGATCAGGTTGTTGTTCCGGAATGCCGGCATCAGCAGCCGCCCCGAAGGGGACCGGACGGTCCTCGCCGAGGCGCTGGCGGCCGGCGGACTGATAGCGCGAGAACATCCGGTCTGTGGCAGGCGGACGATCTGGAGGTTTCTCATGAACAGTCGCATGACGAAACTGGCCGCCGTGGTTATCGTGATCGCCGCGGTCGTCGTGGGGGTGCACTACCTCAACGACACTGCGGTCAAGGCAGTGGAGTTCTCGGAAATGACCCAGGCCATGCAGCGGGTGCCCTGGATGCACGTGACGGGCACGGGATTCGAGCTTCCGCCGGGCGAGGCGGACGAGCAATGGGTCGGCTTTGAGGCGGGGATTCAGGCCACCAAACGGGCCAATGGACGTGCGACTTTCATGAGCGAGAAAGATCACCGCCAATGGGAGTACGACCCCGACAGCACCACGATCACCCTGAGCTACCTGGAAGCGTTTCCGATCGACCTGCCCGCGCCGGGAGCGATGCTCGCGACCATCCGGAAGCACTTTGAAGAGGAGGGGGCCGAGGTCGTTGTTAGGCGGGGGAGCTACCGGGGCCGGGAGGTACAGGTGCAGGACATCACCACCTCCGGTCTCCAACCCGGCAAGGGATCGTCCCGGCTGACCGTCTACGTCGATCCCCACTCCAGGCTGTTGTATGGCGCCGAGATCAAGGCCTTCGATGGGGCGGGCAACGTGGTCGGGGCGGGGACCGGCACCTATGACTATCCCCCGACCGGCCCCCAGAGCATCCACGATCTGGGCGTGCCGCGCGAGGCCCGTGTCGTAGACCGGACGCCGGGGCGCGACTTCAAGGCGGTCTGGGAAGAGTATCGACGCTACAAGGCCGAAGCTGCCAACGAGTACATCGCGGTGATGGTACACCAGGAGAAGGTCCCCTCCGAGGTGGCGCGGATGCTCGACGTGGAGTACAAGTCCGGACGCAAGGTGCGGCATGAACGCTACTTCCTCTCTCCCCGCGGCGAAACGATCGCCGAACTGGGACCGCGGTACCAGGAGCAGCTTGGCCGCAGCCTCGAACCCCTGCTGGCCTGGGCGCGCCGCCGGTTGGAGGACCCAACGACGCTCCTCCAGCTTCACTTGTATGACGGGCAGTACTACCACTCGACCGGCCGGGATGGGGACGGCAAATGGGAGGAGCCGACCAGGGCCTACTCGCCCAATAACGAGGAGATCAGCCTGTCGCAGACACTGGCCTATCAGGCCTGGCCCACGATCCCTTCCACAGCCCGGATCATCAGCGACGACTATACTCAACAGAACGGTCTGCTCTGTCTCGAGAACCTTACCCAGGGACAACTGATCCGCAACATGGTCCAGTACCCCGGCCGGTTCCTCTACTACCTGGACCTGGCGCGGGACTACTTGTGCCGCCGCCACGTGATGGAATGGCGTCCCGATGCCGCGTGGCAGCAGGACAAGGACTGGCTCAAGAAGGCCGGGCCCAATACGGTGAAGCCGGGTGTCGGCATGGTCGTGCACGAGATTACCGAAGTCTCTCTTGCTCCCAACGGCCACTGGTATCCCCGGGTCATCGTCCAAAAGCAGGCGGCCGCCCGCATCGGAGAGCCCGTTGGCTCCTTGCAGGTCTACGACACCCAAACCATCTACCTGGACCTGTCCCCGACGTTCCCGGCGGGGATCTTCGATCCCCAAAGGCTCCCCGGGCGGTGACTCTCGCATCGGTCGGTCCGCTACAGGCCGGGTGGCGGAGCCTGGCCTTGCTGGTCTTGTTCCCGAACGAATTCCTCGTTGGCGCCATTATCCTGCATTCCGGGCCTGGCCCTGACGTCGCAGAAGTACGTGGTCTTCCTGGCGTCCTTCGACGGCCGGAGCCGGGGCCCGTGGCACTACCGCGGCCAGGGCGTGAAGCTCGGCACGCCGGACACACCCATCTTCTGGTACCAGCCGCCGGGCTCAACCACCCGTCGCGTCATCTATGCCGACCTTTCGGTTTACGCGGTGGCCCCGGAAGATCTCCCCAAATGATCGTGGCGCGTACGGCGGTTGCACAGCTCGTCACGTTCGTTTGGAGTACCGCGTTTACGCGGGTCCGAATCTTCTCAGCCACCGATAGACCCCAGAAGCGGATCAGAGGAGTCTCACCCGCCTGCAGGCGGTACTCTCAACGCTCAGAAGAAGCTCACCACGGCTTGGTGCGCCGTCTCTTCCGTCACGTGGACCTTCACCTGCCGTTGTCGCGGAACGGGTAGGTTCCCCTGCAGCACGACCGGCACGGTCGTCGGTTCGGCCTGCCGGAGCAGCGCGACTTCCACACTGACGCCCGGCTTGAAGTTCTGGGCGGCGGCCTGCAACTCCGTGAAGGTCCTCACCTTTGTGCCAGCCACCGCGAGCAGCACGTCGCCTGCCTGGTACAACATGTCCGTGGGGCGATTGATGATCAGCCCGTCGCTGGACTGGCTCAACGATTTGATCTGCAGCATCTGATGGACCACGTAGTCCCGTTCGGGCAGCCCCTCCGCGATTTCCTTGCGGAAGCGCAGGCCGATGCGCCCCAGATACTCCTCCAGCGGAAGCTCGGAAGTCCGCAGGAGATTCTCTCGGAAGAACGCGGATGGATCGCTGGCGGTGACCTCTTTCACCGCCTCGATCACGTCGTTTTCGGTAAATCCGCGGTCCTGGGTTCCGAACCTGCGGTATAGGAGTTGCATGACATCTTCGAGCCGTTTCCGGCCGGCCGTTGTCTGTCGGATCTGGGTGTCCAGCAGCAAGGCCAGCAGGAACCCTCCGTTGTATACCAGCGCGGTGTTGTGCGAGGTCGCGTCCCCAGCGCCCAGAATCGAAGTGGCTCCCTGGTTCTCGTAGTAAGACACGCAGGCGCTCTCGATCCGCCGGATCAGATCCTCTCTTTGGAGGGCCTGCTGCCGATGGGCGATGAGATAGGCATAGTACTCCGTGAAGCCTTCCGTGAACCAGTCCTGCTGAGTCCTGGGCTTCAGCGCCTGCCCGCTCCACAGGTGCACCAGCTCGTGGGCCAGAAACGGCACCCACCCGCGTTGGTTGTCCGTCGTCGGCAACTCAGGCAAGAGGAGGCTGACGCTCCGGCCAAAGACGCCGCCGTCGAAGCGGCCCCGGGCGGAGTGGGCGGACACGACCACCAGCGAGCGCGCCGCCGGAGATCCGCCGAAGACGCCGTCACAGGCGGTCAGCAGGCCTGCCATGGTGCG